>JBILMW010000140.1:0-6815 GCA_044375335.1 Terrimicrobiaceae bacterium
CGTTGAGGATGTCGCGCATGTGCCGGATGGACTGGCCTTTGACTCGGAAGGATTTCTTTATGTCTCATGCTATGGCGACAACCGCATCTGGCGCGTCTCGCCGAAGGGCAAGAAGTCGCTCCTCGCCGACGATCCCACCAGCACCGTCATCAACCGCGCCACCAACATCGCCTTCGGTGGAACAGGGCGCAAAACCCTCTACATCGCCAACCTCGGTGGCTGGCACATTTCCATGATCCGCATGGAAGCACCAGGCCAAGCGCTGGCCGCAACATCCAAAAAAACCAATCAATGAACCCAACCAACACCTCATCCCAATGGAAAGACCGCACCGCCGTTATCACAGGCGGCGCAGATGGTCTCGGCTTCGCCGTGGCGCAACGCCTCAACTCGCTCGGAGTTCGCGTCGCCCTGCTCGACATGAACGCTGCCAAGCTCGACAAGGCCAGTGAGACCCTCGGCAACGGCGCGCTCGGGCTCGTTACCGATGTCAGCAACCAACAGGCGGTCGAGCAAGCGATCGCTGCCATTATGGTCCAAACTGGACGCATCGACATTCTCATCAACTGCGCCGGCATCACCGGCCAAACGAATCTCAAAAGCCATGAGGTCGACCCTGCCGACTTCGACCGCGTCATGCGCGTGAATGTCAACGGTTGCCTCAACACCTCGCGCGCCGTGCTCCCGCACATGCTCGCGCAAGGCTTCGGCCGCATCCTCCACTTCGCCTCCATCGCCGGCAAGGAAGGCAACGCCGGAATGCTCGCCTACTCGACCTCGAAAGCGGCCGTGATAGGAATGACCAAGGTCCAAGGCAAGGAATACGCCGGCACGGGCATCACGGTAAATGCCATCGCCCCAGCCGTGATCTTCACCGAACTCCATACGACCATGCCTGAGGAACAGATAAAATACATGACCGACAAAATCCCGATGAAGCGTTGCGGAACCAAGGACGAGGTTGCGGCCATGGTAGAATTCATCGTTTCACCCGAAGCCTCATTCACCACAGGATTCACCTTCGACCTCACCGGAGGCCGTGCCACCTACTGATTTTATAAACCATGAACATCGTAAGATACCAAGACCCGCAGGGAGCCGTTCACTTCGGCTCACAAAAATCCAACAACTCCACCGTGCGATGCACTGGAGGCCTCTATACCGGTCTCCAGGAAACCACCGAACCGGCGCAAATCGCCAAGCTGCTCGCGCCATTCGAGCCCAGCCAGATTCTCTGCATCGGGCTCAACTACCGCCACCATGCCGAAGAATCTGGCATGAAGGCACCCGAGCGCCCCGTTCTTTTCACCAAGGGCATCAACACCGTGCAGAACCCCGGCGACCCGATTGAGATTCCCGTGCGCGCCGCCAGCCAGGAAGTGGACTACGAGTGCGAGCTCGCGGTTGTCATCGGCAAGGCCTGTAAAAATGTGAGCGCTGCCGAAGCCCTCTCGTATGTGCTCGGCTACACCTGCGCGAACGATGTCTCCGCCCGCGACTGGCAACTCAAGTGGGGCGGTGGACAATGGTGCAAGGGCAAGACCTTCGACACCTTCTCCCCGCTCGGTCCCTGCCTCGTGACCACCGACGAAATCACCGATCCCCAAACGCTCGGCATCCGCACCATCCTCAACGGCGAAACCGTGCAGGACTGGAACACCAATGACATGATCTTCAGCGTGGCCCAGATCATCGAGTTCCTCAGCGCCAGCAACACCCTGCCGCCCGGAACGGTCATCCTCACCGGCACCCCGCACGGCGTGGGCATGGCCTCCAAGCCCCCGCGCTGGCTCAAGGCAGGCGACCAAGTCACCATCGAAATCGACCGCATCGGCAAACTCACCAATCCGGTCATCCTCGAGAAGGTTTGAGCCGATAATGAAATCACCTCTGGAAAACCATCGCCGCGTCGTCTGTTTCGGAGACTCCATCACCCATGCCCAAGCCTGCGCGGAGGCGGACCGATGGACGACCCAGTTGGCATTTCAACTCGAACAAGCATCACCTAGCGGATTCGAAGTCTTCAACCGCGGGATCGGTGGGAATACCACGGCGCTGGCACTGGATCGCATCCAGAACGATGTCATTCCTCTCCTTCCGGCTCTCGTTCTCATCGAATTCGGCATCAACGATGCCTATGTTTTTCTCTGGGCCAAGATCCCGAGGGTTGCGTTGCCGGGCTACATGGAAAATCTCGCCGAAATCCTCCGACAAGTCCGCGCCGCGCAGGGTGAAGCTGTTCTCATCATCAACCACCCGATTACGACTCGCATGGACCAACATCCTCAGGGAAACAACAAATCCGTGGGAGCCAACCTCGAACCCTACAGCCAAGAGGCAAGGGCATGGGCCCGGTATGAAAACCTTGCCGTTGTCGATCTTCCCGAACTCCTGAAGCAGGAAGAGGTGTCGATGGACGAATTCTGGTCGAATGACGGCGTCCATCTCTCCCCTCTTGGAAACAAGCATTATTCCAACCTTGTCTTCTCCTCGCTGGTCAAGACGAACGCAATTCACATCAACCCCGTAAAATAACATTCCATGAAAACCACACCCGCCATCACCCTTGACGACCTTGCAACCGACTGGCTCTCGCGCAGGATGACCGGCCTCGCCGCCATGCCCGGCCTGAACAACGATATCGGCTCCGTCCAGATGGAAGCTGACCCGGCCGCGATCAAGCACATGATTTTCCCGCCCTACAGCGCGGGTAACGAAACCACCTGGGCAACGGTTTTGAACGGCCGCCACATCGCGCAGCAGACCAGCCATGTCGAAATCCGCTGGCGGGCCTATCAGATCGAACGGCGTTGCACGGCGGGAGACTTTCACATCGAGAGCATAACCTCGCTGCTGCCCAATCAGTCCGGCTGCGTCGTCAAACTCACGGTTACCAACAAAGCGGAGGAGGAGAAAGCACTCCGTCTCGCGTTCCTCTGCTCCGGACGGGCGGCGAACAATGGCACCGACGGCTATGCCTGGGGTGTTCCCTCGGTGCCGACCGATGTCTTCAGCTTCGTAAAAAATGAAGGCCTGCGGCAGACGGTAAGCGATCCTGAAATTCCGGATGCCATCTGCATGGCCAACGAAAAAGGCAACGCCCACGCGGTGCACGCATTCAGCCCGGCTCCTTCGCGATGGGAGAGCGAGCGCATCCCGGCATGGGAAACCCGGCTCTCCCCGGGCGCGTCGTTTTCCGTGACATTGCTCGGAACGTTTCACGAAGAACGAGACTCTGCCGTGGCTCTCGCCCGACAATGGCAAAGGAGGGAGACAGAGGCCATGCTTGCTTCGCAGAAACTCTGGGAAGACCTCTGGTCCGCGGCGTTCACTCCGGACAACGGGACTTTCAGTGGTCACCTGCCGACCCTGCATTCGCCAAGCGATGCCATGCAGCGGCTCTATTATAATGGCGTCCTCACGTTACTAACCTGCCGACGGGTCTATCCCGGGGCCGCCGTCCAGCCTGCCTATCTCACCTTATGGCCGCGCCGTGGCGAAGGCTCATCCTATCTGGCCTGGGAGTTGAATTGCACGTCGGGCATCCTCGCCCGCCTCGATCCTGCCGCTCTGCACAAGCTCTGGACGCTACTGGCATCCGCACCATGGCTCGACTACCAGGTGACAAATTATTTCACCGCCGAGCATGGCGGATGGGTCTGTTCCGCGCATCCGCAAAGCCTCATCACGGGGGCGCTTCATCTGCAAAGCTGGAGCGGCGATACCGCGTGGCAGGCCGAGACCATCGTCCGCAAACCACGCCGCACCGCGGGCTTTGAAGCCGCCTCGCAGGGACAGGTGGTGGACGAGACGGAGGGCACATCGGTCGAACTCAGCGGCCTGGATGCGTTTGCCCAGGCCGTCCATGCGCACCGCGAGCATCACCTCCCCGACAAGGCGTTGATTGATTACGGCGGACGCGCCGCCTACCTGGAATGCATCACCACCTATGCTCACGGCACGGCCGGTCACACCGCCATCCAAGCATGGGCCCTCCGCGAAGCTGCGCCGGTGCTGGGCACCGCCGCCGCTGGCGAGATCGAGTCGCTGCTTACCGGGATCACCAGCCTCTTTCACGCCGACCGGGGATTTTTCGACTGCGAGTATCCGGATGGCACCCGCCATTCCGCGCCGAACCTCTACGACCTCGCGCTGGTTCTGCGCCACGCTGGGACTGATCTGCCGCTTCCGATGCGCGAAGCGATCACCGCGTTCATCCGCAACGAACTGATCACCCCGACATGGAGCCATTGCCTCTGGCCGGCCGATCCGGATTCCCTTAGCACGACACGATGCGATCACCAGTGGTCGGGATGTTTCGGTGCATGGATTCCAATGACCGTCCTTGGACTGATTCCCTCGGGCACGGGCGGCCCGTGGCTGACCGAATGGCTGGAAGGCGTGGCCAAGGTGACCCGGCAGGGGCCATTCGCCCAGGCCTATTGGGCGGAGGACGTTTATCCTCCAGAAGCCGGGGCGGCGGCGAAATGCTTCGACGAGTTGACGCAAGGCAATCACTGGGTCATCTGCAGCGGCACTCTCTTCGCCGAGATGGTGATCGACGGCATTTGCGGGTTGCACGCCACGCCCGACGGCACGCTCAGCGTCCGCCCCGGCCTGGAACCGTGGGCCTCGGAATGCACCCTAACCAATATCCGATTCCGGGACCAAAACTATGACCTGCGCGAAGGCCGCCTCGTTCCCCAAGGCTGACCTAGCCCGCCGAAAAAACGAATGATAACGATGCCCACACTCTCAGGCGTGCTGCCGGTGCTGCAATACCCAGTCCAGGCGGACGGCGGACTAGATGTCCCCGCGCTTCGACGGGAGATTGATTTTGTATTCGCGTCCGGGTGCGCCGGAGTCACGCTGGCCATGGTTTCCGAAATCACCCGTTTGACGCTTGCCGATCGGCTTGCCATGTTGGAGGAGGTGGTGAGCCATGTTGCCGGCCGGGGACCCGTGGTCTGCTCGGTCATTGCGGAAAGTTCCGCCCAGGTGATGGAACTTGCCAAGGGTGCTTTGGACCGCGGAGCCTCTGCGCTGTTGGCTGCCTTGCCGCTCACTTACCGGGTCGAACCCGCCCAGCAAGAATCGTTTTTCCGCGCCATTCTCGAGGGCGTCCCGCTTCCGCTGATCCTGCAGGATTCCAGTGGCTATCTCGGATTCCCTCTCCCAATGGACGTGCAGTTGCGCCTCTTCAGGGACTTTCCCGGGCGGGTGCACTTCAAACCGGAATCGGTTCCGGTCGGCCCGGTCATTTCACGCTTGATGGAGGAAACCGCGGGCGAGGCGGTGATCTTCGACGGCACCGGCGGAAAGTTTCTCCGCGAGAATTTCCAGCGCGGAGTCAGGGGAGTGCTTCCGGGAGCCGACACCCCATGGGCCGTGCAATGCCTCTGGCGGGCCTTGAACGAGGGAGACATAAAAGCGGCTTCGGAAATCCAGAAAGCGCTTCTACCGATCTTCATCGGGATGAGTTCACTGGATTCGTATCTGGCGGCGGAAAAGTTTTTCCTCCGCATCCAAGGCATCTTCGAGAACGAGGAACTGCTGCCGCCGGCCTCCTATTCCATCGATGAAATCGCGCGCCGCAATCTGCTGGACGCGCTTCACGATCTGGCCCGCCTCTGCAATCACACAACCACCAACTGGAAACCCGCATGAAAATCACCGACATCAAAGCCTACAGCATCGAGTCGCCGGTCACCGACTGGACCTATGTCAAAATCGAAACGGACGAACCCGGCCTCCATGGTTGGGGCGAGGCCACCCTGCCCACGAAACCTCGCGGCGTGCTCGGCGCGGTGGCTGATCTCAAGAAGCTCCTCGTCGGTCGCAATCCGCTCGAGATCCGCAAGAACTGGTGGGAATACCACGGCGCTGGGACTCGATCGCATCCAGAACGATGTCATCTCCCTCCTTCCGGGTCTCGTTCCCATCGAATTCGACATCAACGATGCCTATATTTTTCCTTGGGCCAAGATCCCGAGGGGTGCGTTGTTGGGCTACATGGAAAATCTCGCGGAAATCCTGCGACAAATCCGCGCTGCGCAGGGTGAAGCTGTTCTCATCATCAACCACCCGATCACGACTCGCATGGACCAACATACCCAGAGAAACAACATATCCGTGGGCGCCAACCTCAATCCCTACAGCCAGGCGGCAAGGGAATGGGCCCGGAATGAAAACCTTGCCGTTGTCGATCTTCCCGAACTCCTGAAGCAGGAAGAGGTGTCGATGGAGGACTTCTGGTCGAATGACGGCATCCATCTCTCCCCCCTCGGAAACAAGCATTATGCCAATCTTGTCTTCTCCTCGCTGGTCAAGACGAACGCAATTCACATCAACCCCGTAAAATAACATTTCATGAAAACCACACCTACACTCACCCTTGACGACCTTGCAACCGACTGGCTCTCGCGCCGGATGACCGGCCTTGCGGCCATGCCTGGCTTGAACAACGATATCGGCTCCATTCAAATGGAGGCGGATCCGGTGGCGATCAAACACATGATCTTCCCGCCCTACAGCGCTGGGAATGAAACCACCTGGGTGACGCTCCTGAATGGCCGCCATATCGCGCTCCAGACCGGCCATGTTGAAATCCGGTGGCGCGCGTATCAGGTCGAGCGTCGCTGCGAGGCCGGGGATTTTCATATGGAGAGCCTGACTTCATTACTGCCTACGGAAAGCGGGTGCACGGTCCGGTTGACCATTACCAATCGCTCCGCAGAGGAACGCCGCCTGACCTTGGGCTTCCTGTGTTCGGGCCGGGCCGCCAACGAAGGAACCGATGGTTACGCATGGGGAGT
>JBILMW010000269.1:0-6802 GCA_044375335.1 Terrimicrobiaceae bacterium
GCCGGCCCTTGGGCGTGGACTCTTCGTCGATCCGGAAGGACCGCATGCCGAAATGGCGAGAGGCCGCGTCGAGCAACTTGCCCTCGGCATCGCGCAACACCGCGTGTAGTTCGTAGAGCCACGGCGCGTCGGGTTCCCAGTCGCGCAGGCCCTCGGCCTTCACCGTGAGGCGGTAGAAATTAACTCCCGGTCCGGCGGGGTTGATGCCTTCGAGTTTCTGATCCTTGCAGACCGTGGTCTCGAAATTGCGGCCGAAGATCGAAAAGGAAATTGCCACCGGTTCATTGCCGGTCGTGCAGTTCCAGACCTCGAAGGTCAGATCGAGCAAGCCCTCCTCGCGGCGGGGGCGGATGAAGAGATCGTGGAAATGCTGTGGCGCGCGCGCTTCGATCCGCACGGCTTGGTAGATTCCCATCCCGGGCGGACAGTGGTGCCAGCCGACGGCGGGATCGTCGTAGCCCGGTCCGGTTGCGGCGTAAACTTTGTCACCCTGATCGGCGGTATCTGTCCAACTCGAGTTACCCAACTGCACCGCGTCGTTCTCGACCTTTACGACCAGCGTATTGATGCCGGCGCGCAGCGACTTGGTGATTTCGAATTCAAAGGGCGCGAAGAACCCCTCGTGCGAGCCATGGTAGTTGCCGTTCACGAAGACATGGGCCTTGTAGTCCACACCCTTGAAGCAGAGGAATACCGCGCCCGGTGTGGCAAAATCTGCCGGCAATTCAAATTCCCGGCGGTAGTAGGTCACTGCTCGGCCGAGAGGCTCGCCGTAGTGGGGGATCGTGACGGTTTCCCATGAACCCTGACCGCTCAGCACGCTCAAAAAATCCGCCTTGTCGGCATCTGTTCCGATCCGCCATGAAAAGCTCTCGAGCGGCACGGTTGCCCGCTTCATCGGCAGAGTCGGAGCCAGTCGCTGCATGAAGGGCGCGAAGGTTTTCTTCAACGCGTCCAAGTCGGCGCGGACTGCCTCGGGCGTATTGCGCAAGGGGAGGGGGGTAAAAAAATCCCTTCCGCTGGCGGGCTCCACAGGTAGCAAGGTCGGCGGCAATACGGGCGGTTGAGGCTCAACCAAGCCCGCTGTGCGATCAGTGGGATTCGCGGTGGCAATGAGGGCGAACTGGTCGGCTCCTCCGGAGTTCTTCGTAGGTTTCTGGCTCATGATTTATACAAATTTCAAAAAGGTTCTATCGAAGGGCGATTGGTTGGTTCCAAGACGAGGTGACTTTGCCGATGTGGTCCGAGCCGACGGCGGTCGCGAAGTAGATGTGCGTGAGGCGACCTTCTTGGAGGAGAACCTGCGGACGCTCCAAAAATGATTGCTGCGACGAACTGCCATCCGACCATGAGAGGTCGCGCGTGTAGGCGGGATCACGGCTCACCAAGGACCAGTTCAGGCCATCATCGGAGCGGAACAGCAGGCCGGCTTTCGGTTGCGAGCAAACGCGACCTTCCATGCACTTTGAGAGCATTTCGTAATGATCCCCAGCCCACCAGACGCAGGGGTCCTCGAGGTCGTCATCTTCTTCATCAAAGGCCACGATCGGATCATCCGAGAGTCGCGTGAAGGGTCCTGTGGGAGTCTCTGCCGCCGCAACGCCGAGGTGCATCGGGCCGCCGCGATACTCGACGGATTTGTAAACCATGAGCGTGTGGCCATCGGGGCGGATGGAGATCGAGGGATTCGTGGTGATGAGGCCATCCCATTGCCCGGGGCGAGGCAGAAGCAACGGTGCATCCATGCGTTTCCACGGACCCGATGGCGAAGAACTCGTTGCCACGCCGATGCGCTGGCCGGAGTGGGCCTTGACGAGCAACTCGGGCACGGCGGCCGGATCGCTCAGGTTTCCAGGATCGCTGGCGGGAATGGGTGTTTCCAGCGAAGGCGTGGGGCCTTCATAGGTCGTGCCGGTGTAAAATAAATAGTAGGTGCCGTCGTGAAAATGGATCGTTGGGTTGTGCGTCATCCGCCCATCCCAGTATTCGGCTCCGCGCTGAGGCAGCGCGACATCGCAGAACTCAAACGGCCCTTCTGGCCGATCCGCCACGGCATGCACGACCTCGGAGTTGGTGATCCAGTGCGGACTGAAGGCCAAATTGTCCGGCCAGCGTGAGGCGAAGAGATGGTAGCGACCATCGCCGCCGCGAATCACGGAGCCGCACCAGATCCAGTAGCCCGGCATGCGGAAGCCCGCGCCATGCTCGACGCCGGAGAAGCGGACATGGCCGCCATTTTCCAGACTAAGCCAGGATGATTTATTGGGTGAGGATGTTGGAGAATCCATCGTGTTTTTCATGGGTTTGAAGGTGATGGCTGCAGGCTCACAAGGGTGTAGTTCCTTGATTTTACCGGAACGGTGAATTGACCGTTGTTCCATGGGATGCTCGCGCCCGTTCGCTCATCGGTGAGAACGGGTTCGGAACCTGATGGCCAACCGAGAGCCGCCAGATCCACGCTCACATCAACCGGCGTTTCCTTGGGAAGCGTGTTGGCAATGGCCAGCACCGCGCGTTGGCCGTCGAATGCGTAGGCCGAGACCAATGCCTTGTCCGTGCTCGTTTTCGCCGGGCACCCCGGACGCCAGTATGGGAAGAAGCGAGCTTCGGGTGAACCGATGCCGAGGCGCGCGCGGAGTTTCCACCACTCGGGAGATTGGTCCTTCATTTCCCATGAGGCGATAAACTCGACACCCTCGACCGCGCAGCGGGCGATGACCGAATCAGCGGCCTCGTTTTTCTGTTCAGTCGTCACGGTCCCGCCCAGGTTCGTTGCACCCCAATAGCCGGGATCGCGTTTGAAGGACCAGCGCAAGAAATCGGTGATCAAGACAGCGGGCACACCCGAGGCCTGCGCGCCGCCACACTCAACGCGAAAGTGCTCGGGCGAAATAGTTCCATCGATCAGGGCATACGGGCCCTCCTTGGCGCAGATATCGTTGTATTGCTCACCCGGATACCACCAATCGGCATAACCGTGGTAAACAGGGCAGAAGCGGTTCTGATCGTGGGCCATCCAACTCAGTGGCCTCTCCGGCGTGCTGTTCTGGCGCACGATTCCCGCAAGGCGGCGAGCCAGATCACGCACGCCAAGAATCCGGTAATCAAAGACTGTGCGCCCAAACTGATCGACCTGCAGGTGCGCCGGGTTCACCTTGTTCAGATCCGTCGTCCAGGCCGGATCGACATGGCTGGAGAGGTCTGTGTAAAGGCTGGTCGGCCCAACCTGGCGCTGGAGTTCCTCCGCGGACCAGCAGAGGTAGTCGGCATACGAGGGAGTGCCTGGGTTGACCCGTGTTAGGTTGTGTGTAACCAGGGTCTTGATGAGTTCGTCGCCGACATAAGGGTTGGCACGCTTTCCATCTTTCTCGTAGCTCGGGAAATTCCGGGAGTAGTTGAATGGGCCGAAGACATAGCCGCCCGGCGCGTGCCAGAGTGGCTTGAAAAAATCATAGACCGGGTTGTTGTCGCCCGTGCCGTTGATCGAGCCGTAGGGAAAGCAGGAGATTCCTTTTGCCAAATGGTCATCGAGGAATTTCTTGAGTTTGGGGGCATCCATCGGCACCCACATTCCCACGCGTTGCGCATAGCCTGGGAGGTAAATGTAATCGCTGACTTCCGGTTGATGCGCGGTTTCGCCCCAGCGGTGCGAGAAACGATCCTCACGCAGGGGCTTGACCGGCGTGGCTTGGAATCCCAGCGAGTAGGTGACAGGTCCGGTAAGCGTGGTGGGTTTGTCGATGAGGCGCAGTGTGATGCCTGCCTCTGCTCCGGCATCCACCACGATCGGCGCGCGATCGCCGCTGTTCACCCAGTTGGCATCGGAATCGGCGAACCACACAAAACCTTCGTCCATGTTGTTAAGCCAGAGATAAGGCATGAAACGCCCCAACTCGACCCGCTGGCCATCAAGACGCATCGGTCTGCTCGCCGAACTGCCGTGTGCCTGGAATTTGAGCGGATGCTCGCCCATCGCGCCAAAGAGATATTTCGTCATGTCTGGACGCAGCGGAATCGAAAGACTCAGCGCATCGAGCTGCACATTTTTTTGGGTTGGCGTAAGCGTGACCGTGGTGTGGGTGACGCCGTCGTATTCCGTCCATGAGGTCCACGAGACCTTGAGATCTTTGATCCCGGGGAATGTGGCATCACCTTTGAACTCGGCGCGAACGGGAGTCTCCGACACCGTGGCGCGATTGGTCTCGGTCAGGCGCCCCTGCTGGTTGCCGCTCTGAGCCTCAAGTGTGATCGGCGCACGGAGCATTTCGCGACCTTGGTTGAGGATGCTTTTCGGAAATGGTCCATCAAAGAGATAGCGGCGCCCCCAGCAATCGACAGAGCGCCCATCGGAGGTTGCCAATGGCGTCCAAGGCTTCATCACTTCGGTCGGTGCCTTGCCTTTTCCGATCCATGGTGTCGGAGGCTTGACCACCGGACGCGAAGCCGTGAGCACGCTGCTCCCGCCTTCAAGGCTCAAGCTCACCTCGTGGCTGCCATCGGACCATTTGTAAGGCATCCAGTAGGTCGCCGTCTTGGCATCGTAAGTGAAACGCTTTTCCTGCTTCGCGCTTCCACTCTCTTTCGGCGCTTGCACCGTCACGGTGAGCGACGCCTTGCCTTTTGCCGCCGCCGCTTGAAGAGCCGCTCTTGCTGCCGACGAAAGCTGCGGCGTGGCACGGATTCCGAGACGATCACCCGTCACATCCGGCACGACCTCGAAGATCAATGGAGCCACGCTAATGCCTGGCTGCTCGCAGGCCAGCGAAACGATTTCCGATGCGTCCAACGCGCTATTGAAAAGACGCAGGTCGCGGATCTCCCCTTTCATGTCCCAAGTATTCGCCTGTCGAGCGTCTCCCCAAAGCCGTCCGATGCGCAGGGGTTCTCCTCCCTCCTCCGGATCCAAGAGCATTTCCTTCGACCCTACTTGAATGCCATTGAGGTAGATTTCAACCCGTCCCTTGGCGGCAGCAAGCGGATCGGTGTTCGGCCTGTAAATTGCGGCCACATGAGCCAACTCTCCCTCCTTCACGAGCTTCGCCGCCGACTTGGTGTCGCAGGCCCAATCGCCTTTTTCAGCCTTGATGTTGAAGTAGAGGCGACCATCCGAGTTGAAGCCGAAAAGCCATTCACCCACTTTGCCGGCGATGATGTGATTTTTGATGGAATCCAGTTTGATCGTGGCCGCCACGGTGAGCCCGTTGGAGAGTGAAAACTCCTCCGCGGAGGGCCTCTCGATATAGTCGGCGTCCCCGTCGAGAATCAGAACCCCTTCCTGAATTCGGGCATCGCCATTCAGGGACTCATTCACCACTTCATCGCTCAAGGAAAAGACTGGCGACGGCTCTGGTTTGGCAGGCGGCGGGGTGGCTGACTGCGCTTGAGGTTCGGATGGCTTGCAGCCGGTGAAAACCATGGAAGCACATGCCAAAATCGAGCTGAAAACGAAAAGGTGACGATTCCAACGCGGATTCATGGTGCATCTAAAGGCAGAGATGTCTCGTGGGTTTTTCATGGTGTGTTTTTGAATGTTTCGAATTGCGGGATGGTTGACACTTTTACTTGAGGCCGAGAGCTACCTTTGCCGCATGGCAGCCGGCGGCTTCTCCGGTGGCCACGGCATTGCCGGTGACCCGGTAACTGGCGTGGGCGAAGAAATCGCCGCTGATGCAGCGACCGGCGAGCAGCAGGCCATCGACATCGCGCGCGATCAGGGCGCGGAGCGGAATCTGGTAAGGCTTGGTCTTGATGCCTGCGTTGTGCAGGCCCTTGTCCTTCTTCGGGTCGACAGAGTGAATGTCGACGCAGAAGGTGACATCGGCCGCCGAGTCCTCGTGTTGGGTGCCATTGCGAAGATCGTCGGCAGTCACCGTATAGCGACCATGGATGCGGCGACCCTCGCGCACACCGATCTGGGCGCCAGTCGAAACAAGCCGCAGATTCGCCCAGCAACCGCCGAGTGAGCGCAGTCCATCCACAATGCGGCGGACCTCGGCGCGGGCTTCCAGCGTGGCGCGACTGAGATCATCGGCGCTGGTTCCTTTCACCAGATACTGGTGATTGGCCATGAGGGTGAAGAGATTGTCGTGAATGCGAAAGAGCGTGGGCTTCGAGTAGGACGGCTCCACACCGGCACGGTTCATTTCCTTCCGCAGCGCCTCCAAAGGCACGCCCCATGGCAAACCTTCGTCGGAGATGAAGCCGCGCACATCGTTTGCATCCAGCCCGGCAAGAATCGCCAGCAGGCTCATTGGCTGGGTGTGGCCGTCCTCATCGCGCCCCATGTCGAAGCCGCATCCGGCGGCAGCGGCGAGGTCTCCATCGCCCGTGGCATCGACAAACATGCCCGCCGACCACGCTTCGCGGCCGGATTTGGATTCGGTGATCACATGGGTGAGACGCTTGGTTTCATCGACCCCGGCAGCGACGACCCGCGTGTGCAGTCGGATGCGGATGCCGGCCTCCATGCACATCTCCTCGAGGACATTTTTCATGCCCTCGACATCGTAGCCGTTGGTCCATGTGCCATCGGCCAGGCACGCGCGAAAGCCGCCGGCTTGCAGGCGCTCGAGGATTTCCTTCATCACGCCGGCCTTGTTTTCGTGATCGATAATCCAAGTCAGCGCGCCAGCAGTCCAAACCCCGCCAAGGCATCCATGCACCTCGATAAGCGTTGTCTTTGCCCCTTCTCGGGCGGCGGCGATGGCCGCTGCAACTCCCGCTGGACCGCCACCGCAGATCAACACATCGGAGTGATTCACGATGGGAGTTGAGCGGGATGCTTCAGAAAAGGTGCCAAGAG
>JBILMW010000025.1:0-21478 GCA_044375335.1 Terrimicrobiaceae bacterium
ATTTTTACTTCCTACACGCTGTGAATCCTACCGCAGCTAAAACAGTCCAGCAGTATATTGATGAAACGCCCGTCTGGTCGGACGGAACGACGATCCCCGCCGTGCCGATGACCTCCATGCAGTGGCAAATATGGGGTCTGGCCACAGCCGGGAAGTTTTTCGAGGGGTTGGTGGTTTTTATGACCGGTGTGGCATTGCCGCTGATCGCGATGGAGTTTCAGCTTGGCGCGATGGAAAAGGGGCTAGTGGGCTCTGCGACACTCTTTGGGATTTTGATCGGAGCCACCGCGCTGGGAAGCTTGGCCGACCACTTCGGAAGAAAACAGCTTTTCATCGCGGAGATGATTCTTTTTCTCGGATTTCTCGTGGCCATGACATTGAGTCCGTCATTTCCCATCTTGCTGGTGTGCCTCTTCGGAATGGGGCTGGCCCTCGGGTGTGACTACCCGACCGCGCATCTGGTCATTTCCGAGAGCATTCCCAGCAACTGCCGCGGACGACTCGTCCTCAGCGCCTTTGCCTTTCAGGCTGTGGGGGCGCTCTTCGGGACGGCTATTGGTTACATGATTCTTAAATCCAACCAGTCGATTTCCGATTGGCGACTCATGTATGCCACGGCGATTTTGCCAACCATCATCGTCGTGCTGGCCCGCTTCTTCATCACCCAAAGTCCCCAGTGGCTCATGTCAAAAGGCAAGGTTGCGGAGGCTGAAAAGGAGACGCGCCGCTTGCTGCAGCGCACCCCTCCACACCCCGCAGAGGTTGATCTCATCGCTGTTCCCGACAGCGAGCCCGAGCATGAACGCCGGAAGTCGAAATTCTCGAAGCTCTTCAAGAAAAAATACCGCCGGGCGACCATTCTGGCATCGGTGCCCTGGTTTTTGCAGGATCTGGCCACCTACGGAATCGGAATTTTCACTCCGACCATCCTTGTCTCGATTCTCGGCCACTCGAATTCCCAAGAGCAGAACCTGGCCGGGGTCATACACAACGACATGATCGCGGCCAAAGGAGCCGCCTTCTTGGATCTGCTTCTCCTTGTGGGAATCATCTTTGCCGTCTTTCTGGCAGATCGCTTCGGCCGGATGAAACTTCAAATCCTGGGTTTTTACGGCTGTGCCGTTGGTCTTTTGTTGGCCGCCCTCTCGACGCACATGGCTCCCGGCACGGGCCAGACTGTGCTTATTTTTTCGGGATTCATGCTTTTCAATTTCATGACGAACCTCGGGCCGAACGCCATGACCTACCTGATCGCCGGTGAGGTTTTCCCAACCAAGATTCGCGGCTCAGGCGCCGGGTTTGCGGCTTCATTTGCCAAGATCGGAGCTGTGGCCACGGCCTTTCTCTTTCCCATGCTTTTGAGTGATATCGGCACGGCTCCGCTCCTTTATGCTTTGGTCGGCACATGCCTCCTCGGTGCCTTTGTAACACGGAAATTCCAAATTGAAACCATGGGGGTCAACTTGGAAAAGATGGATCAATAACCCGAAGTAGATTTTTTCAAGACCGGGAGCGAGGCGGAGATCGACACTCACAGACAGCCGCTACAATCTCAGCGATCAGCGAAAGGGCCCCGTGCTTTGATATATTTGGCAGCCTTATATTAAGCTGAATTTTAGCCTCTTTGAATTAGAAAACATGTTCCACCCTTCCATCCCTTCGGGAGGGCGGGAGGTGGCTTGTTTTGATTTATGTTTTCAAGAAATGTTCCCGAGATAGTTGCCGCTACTGATTTTGGACACATTGGGAACATTTGTCCTCCTCGCTACAGGGGCGGAAAATATGTTGCTTTCGTGTTGCCGGAAACGAAGGCAAAAAACCTTATAATTTGCGGTAGCGTTGTAAATAAACTTGATCCTTGCGTGGGTTTTGGGTTCGTATAACTCGGCTATGATTTTATTTGGAAGACTGACAATTGTGGCGCTCTCGCTTTTGATTTTCGCGGGATGCGCGACCACGCCTGAAGCTAAGATTGAGCGCGTTAGAAAACAAGTTGCCAAAAAGCCTTTCAACGAATGGCCTGCCCTATATGAAAAATTTGAAAGAAAGGGCGATATTACTCCGTTAGTGCGCAAGCAATGGACGGAGGCTTGGGCCATTGAGAACAAAAAGCGGGAAGCTGCGCGAATTGCGCTCGAAAATGAAGCAAGAAAAGCCCGCGATAAACAAGAAAAGGAACAAAGGAGACTTGCCGCAGAACGAAAGAGAATGTGGGACTCCCTTACGCCTGCTCAAAAGATGGATTTCGAGTTAAGGCAGCAGCAATTGGCCCAGCAGCAAGCCATGATGGCACAACAGCAAGCTAATATAGCTTATCAAGCTGAAGCACAGAGACGAGCTAATGTGGCGGCTGCAATGTCAAACTTCCAACAAAGCTTGCAGAATCAAGAAATGATCAACGCTTATGATCGCAGAACGCGAGTGATGTCTCAGCCAGTTAATGTAAATGTCAACGGCAATGTCAACCACACTTTCAATCAGGGGTATCCGCAACCATATTTTTATCCTAGTTATTGATCAAAAATGAATAACATAAATAAAAATCAGTAGTGGAGAGGGGTCAGTCCCGCGTATTGACGCAATTTAAGAAATCTCATTTTAGTGGAACGATCGTGCGAGGGATTGAAGGGCCTTATGGGTGGCTCAAAAAAAGCGATAATACGCGGGACTGACTCTTTTTCCCGGCAAGTTTCCTCCTGGCACCTCCAGCAGAACCGTGCCGTCCGCTGTGAACTCGGATGGCCGCGCAAACGCCAGCAGTAACCTTTTCCTGTCACCCAGCTTGTTGATTCCAAGTTTCTCCAGGTCGCTGTCGTCCAGATAATTGATGATATCGTCCTTGACGGCTTGATCTGCAAAAAGAGGCATGAGGTGCTCGAGCTTTGTTTCCTCGAGGATCGCCTTGAGCCGGTGTTTCATCCCGTTACGATTGGGTGCTTCGGGCCAGGCGAAAACCAATGACGCCATAGTGGTTTCGGGACTTCGGCTTATACGGTAACACACCGTGCCTTCGCCTTCTTTGTTTCTCCAGCTGCCCCCGCGTATGCGGTGTGCGTAGCCGCTCTCGTCGAGGTCCCAGCACCATTCCCAGACATTTCCGCTCATGTCGTGGATTCCCAGCTCGTTCGCCGCCTTTTTGCCAACCGGCTGGACCGAGCCTGCCGCGTTTTCTTCATACCATCCGACATCCGTTGGAGTATCGCTGCCGCTAAATTTGTAGCCCTTGCTCAGCGGACCGCCGCGAGCCGCCCATTCCCACTCCGCCTCTGTGGGAAGGCGGTAGCCATTCGCCCTTTCGTGTCTTGTGATGAGTCGTGATCCATCGGGACCAAAGTCGCCGCTTCGGTAAACTTTTCCCTCCATGTGGTAAACGGGTCGCAACAGCTCATGCTCGCTCTTTGCGTTGCACCATTTCACCGCATCATACCAGCTCATGTGCGTAATGGGATGCCAACTGCCTTTGGCTTGGCCCGCTCCGAGTTCATAGCCGTTTGCCAATCCCCAGACGCGCACCCATTCCCACTCATCCTGCATCACAGGATACTTGCCGATTTCAAACTCCTCGACGCGCAGGCCCGCCAATTGGGAGTCTTGAGGTAAAGTCCCGGCGCCGACGGTTATCATCACGGTGCCGCCGAGAGGCAGGTCGATATTGTAGGCAAAAGCGGCCAGTAGTCGCTTGCGGTCGCCCAGCTTGTGAATCCCGAGTTCCTTCAAGTCGGAATCCGTCAATTTCGTCAGAATTTCGTCTGTGATGCCCTGCTCCGAAAAGTTCGGCAGCAAATGCTCCAGCTTCTCCGACTCCAGAATCGAGGTGAGTTCTTTGCCCATGCCCGAAAATACCAAGCCTCTCCCAGGCTCAAAGGTGGGTATTCCCCGAATGAAGGAAGCTCCGGAAAAAACTTGTCAAACGCTCAGGCAGCAAATCTTTTTTGAGGTGAAAACTCTCGCGCCGATGTCTCAAAGCTGTCCGCGAAAGGCTCGGTGCTGCAAGCGCGGAGGTGTTCTCTCCTCGTGTAAACAGCAAGCGGCCCAACTTTACTTATCCGTCCCCTTCTTTGACCTACGCGGATTCTGGATTCGTCGTCTCCCCTTACCTGGCCACGGAGGGAACTTCGGCGCAGGCGAGGATAGAGGTGAAGCGGGCGGTCAAGCCGGTCCTTCTCTGACAATTGAGCCTTTTGGAAATTCGGAATGCTCTCAATTTTGAAAGCAGAATTAGCCGCTAAAAAAACGATTTTTTTGCAATTACGCGAGCCTTCGGTTTTTGTGTAATCTCCAACACGCCCTTCGGCATTCCTGTGAATAAAGATGCCACAAAACGAAGGAAAAGCGGAACCTGAGCTCCAAGGCTTTACTCGTCGCCTTTGTCCTCCTCGCGTTTCTCCAGCGCTGCGAAGGTGTCGAAATCGCTTTGGAAGAGCCGGTCCTGAATCACGCGATATTTTTCGAACTCGCCCTCGGCGTGTTCCCGTGCGATCTCGGCGCTGATGCGCCCGGCGTCTTGCAGCACCTCCCGCTCATCCGCTGAGAGGAAGATGTCGAGACGCTTTGCCCAATCCTCCATCGTCATAGCCACGCGACGGTTCGCGCGGCTTTCCGCAAGTTCAAGGTAGGCGTTTACGATGCGCCCCAGATCTGAGAGCTCCGCCTCCGTCAGGTAGTTTTTGGCCACCACGACATCGCTTTTGAGTATTTTGCCTTCGGGAGCTTTGGCCCAAGTCGTCAACCCCATGCGTTCCTTTGTATGGTCGGCGCGCTTCACGATCAACTCCGCTGCTGTGTGGCCATGGACGGCGTAGTGCATCTTGTTCTGCACTTTGGCGAAGAACTCTTTCGTGATCGGCGCGTCTCGGTCGTAGTCCATCGCCGTGGAATAAATGTCGGCAATCTTTTGATAAAAGCGCCGCTCGGACAGGCGGATCTCCCTGATCTCCTCCAGCAGGCGCTCGAAGTAATCTTCGCCGAGGAACGCGCCGTTCTCCATGCGTTTCCGATCCATCACATAGCCCCGGAGCGTGTAGTCCCGCAGGACTCCCGTGGCCCATTGCCGGAAGGCCGTGGCGCGCTTGGAATTCACCCGGTAGCCCACCGCGATGATCGCATCCAGATTGTAATGCCTGATGGTGTAGTTTTTCCCATCCGTGGCAGTTACCGAGAATTCCTCGGTCACTAACGCCGCGATCAATTCGCCTTCCTTGAAGATGTTCTTGAGGTGCAGTCCGATATTGTCACTGGATGTCATGAACAGTTCGCCCATGTTTTTTTGCGACAGCCAGATCGTGCCGTTCTCCACCCGCACTTCCACGCCGTCGCCACCGGTCTGGTAGGCGAAAGTTAGAAATTCCGCCGTGCTATTGCGCAGGCGCACGCTGTTCGGTGATTTCTTTTTAGGCATAAGACTCTTTGTCTATGGCTTGTTTTTTCTATTTGTAGAATTTTGAAGATTTTATTTAGCGTTTTTTGTTAAAATTCACCATCATCATTCTGGCTCGTTTGAAGATTTCCATTCTGCACCTATGAGCGGGAGCGAGCGAGTCAAATAGCACAGAGAATGAGTTGGTTGCAATGATACGAGTATTCGATTTTTTGTAATCTCCAATCTCTCTTAGGCATTCCTGTGAATCCTGTCTTTCTAGCGAGGTAACGTGGATTCCAACTTTTGAAAGTTCTTTTTTGATCGTTCCAGAACCTTCTGTGTAGCGGCATCGTAATCGTCTCCTAAGATGGTCATTGCATGCAAGAGTTCCTCATTGACTCGACCTTCAGACTGGAATGCATTTAAGTGTTTGCAGGCCGCATCGCTAAACGAAACAGCTGCATGGATCCATTTTCTTACGAGTATGTTTCCTTCTCGAGATTTTGCTAAACCTTGTTCAACTATTTGAGGTTCTTTTGAATATTTTGTTTCAAGATCTATTTTAATTAAATTTTCCCATAAATTGATTTCTTTTTGATAATTACTAGCAGATTTTTTAAGAGCTTCTAGAATTCTTATTTGCTTATTAATAAGCATTTTTGTGCTTTTTTCTGGAGAAGAAAGTATTGGGGGGTCAAGCTGATCGTGAGCCTTAAGCAGTTCCTTAGCGGCTTCTTCAACAGCTCGAAACTGAAGAATGTTGTTGGATACCATATCTGCGACTCGACTGTCGCCCGTTTTTTCAGAACTCCTCTCAAGACGCTCAATCATTTCATCAGTTCTTGTAATGGAAGGTGGTTTGTCTGCGTTTTGAGCAATAGCGCTGTAACTTTTATCTATTTGATCTACTACAACTTGCTGCGATGATGATAGCTTTTGCAGGTTATCAAGTTCGCGGTCTGAAATTTGCGATGTCACTATCCTGTAGGTGCGAGGAGCGTAAAGTTTGGAATAATATTCAGCGATAACTTGTGCCTCTCTTTGGTTATCTGCAAAACCATAGACAAAAATGACATTATCCCACTTTTTTGTAATTAAACTAAATTGTTGCACTGAAATAAACCTGCGAATATTTTGACTCGCAGCCGATCAGGGCCACTGCAATAAGGCAATAAGTAAAGTGCTGCAAGATGTGATTCACTAAAGCTTTTTGCATGGGCGAAGCCAGGGTGTTAGCCTTCTTGAGAGAGGATGAATATAGAAAGCGCTACCTATTTCTTGGGGGGCAGTTGCTTTGTTGGATCTAGATACTTAATCGCCATCCCAGTGTTGCGAGGATACTCAATCGATGAACCGCCAACGCCCCATGATGAGCCATAGGATCCGCCATAAGGATTCCAAGCAGCACCGGCGGACCCGCTACCGCCTATAGTGGACATACGCGTGCTTTGCTCACGAATAACGATTACGGCGTCTGCGCCCATATCTGCAGCCGATTTTCTGAGCTTTTGCATCATGTCCACATCAGAGGTAATAAAAGCCGCCCCGCCTAGAACTGAGCATAGACCAACTTCCTCATATTTATCCGTTGGCGGATTAAAGAGGACTTTGACCATTCGGTAGTCGGTTTTAGGAAATGTTCGCCCCATTGGCATTTTGTAGCCCCAGGTAGTGCAACCCGTGAGTAGTGCGGCTATGATCAGTAGTGATATCGATTGGATGTTTTTCATAATTGCGAAGATTTGGTGGAGTCCATCAAACAGAATTTTAGATTATCTCCAAGCGAGTTTTTTGTGCGAGAGATGCATTATCCGCTGCTTTTCGGATGCCGGGTTAATTTTCTGAGTGCAGCAGATTCTTAATTAAAGCATAGCTGTCCGGTTCCGCAGACTCGATTTGTCCCACCATCCCAATTGGAAATTCCTGTTCACCGCCTCTCGAGCTTCAATTTTTCCCGTGCATTTTTTCACGCGTTCACCATTCGAAATGCAATATGCAGCTCGATGGGCCTTGAATACCCACCACCGGATGAAGGCAATTTCTGCTCGGTTCCAAAAGTGTCCACCGAGGCCATACCCATCCTTTGTTTTTGAATGGCAAATTGCCTCCCGTAAATTCACATGTCGCTGAGATGCCTCTTCCCGGCGACCGGATGGCCATCTCCGCCGACACACTACCGCTAGAAAAGTCTGATCCGCTGATCCTCGCCGATTGTGTTTGAAAAGGTGATCCGCCGTGTGTCCGTGAAGCTGCTCCACCCTCGCTGCATCTTCGTCCGGCTCCTCCGCAATATCACGAGCGGCCCCGATAACCGCCCCGCTGCGGCTCCGATAAAACTGCTTTGGATCCAATTCCCTCTTCCTCGGTCTATTTGACCGAAGTTTCTTGGAAGGCTAAGTTTCTATCATGTCCACTCAACAGCTTACGATCGAAGCCATGGCGCTGCCGATTTCCGAACGAGTGTCCCTCGCACAAGCTCTCTGGCAGAGCATCGATGCGGGGCTGGAGGCGGTAAAGGATCGTGAGGCTTTGGCAGAGGCCATTCGGCGTGACGAGGAGATTTCTTCCGGTGTGGTGCAGGGACGCACCCACGAAGAGGTGATGCTGGCTGCGCGGCGCGCTCTCGGATGCGCCTGATTTATCACCCCGATGCCGAAGCGGAACTGATCGAGTCCGCTCGTTTTTACAAGCGGCGGGTTCCCTCGCTTGGGGGACAGTTTCTCGATGCTGTGGAGTTCTCCGTGGAGGCGATTTCGGATGCTCCGGAGCGTTCGAGCATCATCGAGGCTGGAGTGCGGCGATATCTGATACCGCGTCTGGCTGGATCACCTTCGCATTCTGGGTTTCAAGCATCACAGCCGCGATCCGGACTATTGGCGCTACCGGCTTTCGGAGTAGGTCGCGGCGAAGGAGAGAAATTTTCTTGGAGCCTTTTCTCTTACAACAAAACCGTCGCGTTGAATCGTGAATCCGTTGGTCGTTGAGGTGCCTGCGGACGCCGACCGGAATGGCTATCTCCGTCGACACACTGAATCAGAAGTGGAGCCGACGACGGGATTTGAACCCGTGACCTATCGATTACGAATCGATTGCACTACCACTGTGCTACATCGGCGATGGGAGTGAAAAATGCCACAGAGCGATTGCGCTGCCAATGCGATTTTTGGTTATTGGGCGAGTTCGCCTTCGACGCGGAGGTCGGGGCCGATGCGGCGGTAGGTGGGGGTTTTGAGTCTGAGGGCGGATTCGTTGGATGGCGCGCCGTGGCCGCCCAGAGCGGGTGTGGGGCCTCCGAGGAGGACGGGGGCGATGTAGAAAACGATGCGGTCGATGAGGCGTCGGTCGAGGGCTTCGCCGAGGGTTTTTCCGCCGCCTTCGATGAGGACATGCTGGACGCCGCGTTTGCCGAGGTCGCGGAGGACGGCAGCGAGGGGCTTGCCTTTGTAAATGATAGTGCGGTCGCGGTGTTCGTCGGTGAGTAGGTGGCAATCGCTTGGGATTTGGCCCGAGCAGGACCAGACGGCGCGGAGGGGTTGTTCTTTGACGCGCAGGCCCCGGATGGTGAGGAGCGGGTTGTCGGTGCGGACGGTTTCGGCTCCGACGAGCACGGCGCCGCATTCGGCGCGGAGGCGCATGGCATCACGGCGGGCGGCGTCGGAGGTGATCCATCGCCGGTCAGGTGGCGAGGCGATGCGGCCATCGAGGCTCATGCCTGCCTTGGCGGTGACAAAGGGGAGGCCGGTGGCGATCCATTTGTTCCAGGCGCGATTGAGGAGGGTGCATTCTTCACCGAGGACGCCGCTGAGTGTCTGGATGCCGGCAGCTTCGAGGATTTCTTTTGCGCGTCCCGCGTGCTTGGGATTCGGGTCTGTGGCTCCGAATACGACGCGGGCGAATCCGGCTTGAATGATGGCCTCGGTGCAAGGCGGCGTGCGACCGTGTGTGGAGCAGGGTTCCAGCGTGACATGGAGTGTAGCGCCGCGAGCGAGGGCGGGATTTTTGAGATTTTTAAGAGCTTCGATTTCGGCGTGGGGTTTGCCGGCTCCGCGATGCCATCCGAGTGCGAGGATTTTTCCGTTTTTGGAAATGACGGCTCCCACTGCGGGATTGGGGCCTGTTTTTCCCAGGCCTTTGCGCGCCTCGGCGAGTGCCGCGCGCATGAGAGCTTCATCCCCGGCGGGCTGGCTTCGGACGCTCATGGACAGCTGGCTTTGGGCGTGGGGATTTGGTGGCGGCTTTTGCCACGAGCAGTGAGGACTCTTTTTCAGTCAGGCGGCGGCAGGCTCCGGGCGGCAGGCGGTAGTCGGTGAGGCCTCCGATGCGCGTGCGGCGGAGGCGATCCACCTCGTAGCCCATCGCGTAAAGCATGAGGCGAATCTGGCGCTTCAGGCCTTGGCGGAGGGTGACTTGGATGACCTTGGGAGCGAGAATCCGCAGGCGTTCGAATTTGGCGCGGCCACCTTCGATATGAAATCCCTTGAGGAGTTTTTCCTGATGGACGGGGTCGAAGGTCTTGTCGAGCGTGACTTCGTATTCCTTCTCGATCGTGTGGCTCGGGTGCGTGAGGCGCTGCGCAAGGGCGCCGTCATTGGTCATCAGAAGAAGTCCCTCGCTCTCCTTGTCGAGGCGGCCGACATGGAAGAGAGTCGAGTATTCCGGTGGCACCAAGTCGTAAACAGTGCGGCGGCCACGCTCGTCGGAGCGCGTCACAACAAAGCCACGGGGCTTATGGAGAAGGAGTGTAACCGGCGTGGCGGCATGAATGCGGCGACCATTGACTCGCACATCGTCATCCTCTTTGACCTGCGTGGCGAGATTCTCGATCCGCGTGCCATTGATCACCACAGCTCCCGAGGAGATGAGTTGATCGCAGGACCGCCTGGAGCCGAGACCGGCAGCGGCCAAAAAACGGTTCAGCCGCATTGCGTGTGAGGAATTAATCCTCTGGTTTGGTTTTAGGAAGACCGATGACGCGCTGGCCGTCTTTGAACTGGCCGCGTTTGCGGAGGAGTTCCACGCGTTCGAAACGTTTCAGGACACTGCGACGGGCGGAGATGCTGCTCTTGCCTTTGAGACTTGGATGCTGGCTCATAAATTGGAAAATGGTCGGGTAGATTGGAGGCAGATGATCTGGAATGCAATCGCATTCTTTAAAAAATCTCTGGCGCGTGGAGAAAGCTGCCTTTGCATCGCAAAGACGGCGCGTGCGCGCCCGAAAAATGGGACGCCGACGGCGCGGCATCCCTACCCTGGGGGGCGATTGGCGCTGCCGCGCCGGGCTTCAAAGCCAGAAACATCGAGGCTTTGGGATTACGCGCCGAGTGCGGTGAACAAGTCGGGTTCTTCTTCAGCGGGCGGCACGGGCTCGAATTTGCGTTTCTGAAGGAGAGGCAATCTTGGGTGCTCGAGGCGGGCGAGTTCGTCCTCGTTGGAGGGTCTGGTTACGACTTTGAGTAGGGCGGGATTTTCTCTGTGGTCCAGCAGGGCGCTGATAACTTGGCCCTCGGGCACATCGTCCCACACGAGTTGGCGGGTTTTTTCCGAGCGTTCGGCAAAGGATGTGGCGGTGAGTTCGACATCCTCCGCGCCTTGTTTTTTCCACCAATCCAGAATTTCCGAGCGGGCAAAACCGGCCCACACGGCGGAGACGGGTCCGCGTTCGCTTGCCGCCTTCAAAAGACGCCCTGGCTTGAGGACGAGGTTTTTGTTTTTAAAAACCGAGCACATGGGTGGCTGCGCGGCGAAGGGCGTTTGATCCGTGGGGCGGGGAGCTTGTTGCCTTGCGGGAGAAATTATTTCTTCAGAGAGTCGCGGATTTCCTCAAGCAGCACCTCGGTGCGCGTTGGTGCGGGAGGTTCGGCGGGAGTCGGTGCCGGTGCTCGTTTGATTTGGTTGACGATTTTCACCAGAGCGAAAACACACGCCGCGATGATAAAAAATTCGATGACCTGATTGATAAAAAGGCCGTAGGTGATGACCGGTGCTCCGGCTTCCTTGGCCTTCGCCAGCGTCTCGTAGGTTTTGCCATCAATCGCCACGAAGAGATTGCTGAAGTTCACGCCTTTCAGCACAGCGCCGATCGGCGGCATGATAACATCCGAGACGAGGCTGTTGACGATTTTTCCAAACGCCGCGCCGATGATAACACCAACGGCGAGGTCGATCACATTTCCGCGCGAGATGAATTCTCGAAATTCTTGGGCGACTTTCATGGTGAGGGTCAGGCTCCGAGGAGGAGACGGGCTGGGTTTTCGAGGCAGTCTTTGACGCGCACGAGGAATGTCACGGCTTCTTTGCCATCGACCACGCGGTGGTCGTAGCTGAGGGCGAGATACATCATCGGGCGGGCGACGATCTGGCCGTTGATCACCACGGCGCGTTCCTGGATTTTGTGCATGCCAAGGATGCCGGATTGGGGCGGGTTCAGAATGGGCGTGCTGAGTAGTGAGCCATAGACGCCGCCGTTGCTGATAGTGAAGACGCCGCCGGAGAGGTCTTCGAGCGAGATGCGGCCTTCGCGGGCCTTGGTGGCGAATCCGGCGAGGCTGGCTTCGATCTCGGCGAAGGAGAGTTTTTCGCAATCCTTGAGCACAGGGACGATCAGTCCGCGTTCGGTGCCGACGGCGACTCCGATATCGTAGGCGTTGTTCGTGATGAGTTCATCACCGTCGATGCGGGAATTGATGGATGGGATAGCTTGGAGGGCGTCCACGACGGCTTTGATGAAAAAGCTCATGAAGCCGAGTTTGACGCCGTGTTTCTTGCTGAAGTCTTCCTGGAGTTCTTTGCGGAGGCTCATGACGGCGCTCATGTCGCACTCGTTGAAAGTGGTGAGGATTGCTGCTGTCTGCTGGGCCATGACCAGCTGGGTCGCAATCTTGCGGCGGAGCGGGCTGAGTTTCTTGCGTGTGGCGCGGGAATCCGTGGAGACGGCTTGAGTCTCTTGCGTGGGAGCGG
The DNA here is from genome assembly GCA_044375335.1 of Terrimicrobiaceae bacterium. Lineage (GTDB taxonomy): Bacteria > Verrucomicrobiota > Verrucomicrobiia > Chthoniobacterales > Terrimicrobiaceae > UBA967. The sequence goes on from JBILMW010000025.1 coordinate 12,317, forward strand.
GAGCCGCCTTCGGGGCTGGCGCTGGCGGAGGTGTTGCCACGGGAGCGGGAGCCTTGGGCGCTTCGGCCACTTGAGCCGGGGCCTTTTCCTCGACAGGCGCGGGTGCTGGAGCGGCGGGTGCTCCTGCGGCGACTGGCTCGATCTCGGCTACGACTTGACCGATTTTCACTTCATCACCTTCGGCGACCTTGGTGTGCAGGATGCCGGAGTCTGCCGCCATCACCTCTTGGGAAACTTTATCTGTTTCCAATGTGAAGAGGAGTTCGTCACGGGACACGCGTTCGCCGTTTTTTTTGTGCCAGATGGATAGAACGCCGGATGTGATGGATTCGCCGGCGCTCGGGATTTTGACTTCGATATTCATTGGTTAAGGCAGGATATCAGGCTGTGAAGGCCTGGTTGAGAAGTGAGGCTTGTTGTTCTTTGTGTTTTCCGGAGGAGCCTGCAGCTGGGCTGGCACTCTCGGGACGCCCGGCATAGGCGGGCATGACGCCGGAGATTTCGGCGATGCGTGGAGCAATGAATGACCAGGCGCCATTGTTTTTCGGCTCCTCTTGGCACCAGACGATGTTTTTCGCGCCGGGGTAGCGCTTGAGGATCGTCTTCAGGCCTTTTTCGTTGAGTGGATAAAGCTGCTCGATGCGAACGATGGCGGTGTTGGCACGGGCTTTGTCCTCGGCGCGGGCCTTGACGAGGTCGTAGTAAACCTTGCCCGAGCAGAGAACGACGCGGTTGATTTTCTTGGCGTCTTTCACCGAAGGGTCGTCGAGAATTTCCTCGAAGCGGGCGTTCGTGAAATCCTCCACGCGCGAGGACGCATCCTCGGCGCGCAGCAGGCTCTTGGGCGTCATGATGACAAGCGGCTTGCGGTATCCGCGGTGAATCTGGCGACGCAGCACATGGAAATACTGGGCGGGTGTGGTGAGGTTGCAGACCTGCATGTTTTCCTGCGCGCAGAGTTGGAGGAAGCGCTCGAGGCGGGCGCTGGAGTGTTCGGGACCCTGGCCCTCGTAGCCGTGCGGCAGGAGCATGACGATCGAGCTGGGGCGGCCCCATTTCGATTCGGCCGAGGCGATGAATTGGTCGATGATGATTTGCGCTCCGTTGCCGAAATCGCCGAACTGCGCCTCCCAGATGCAAAGCATGGAGGGGAAATCCATCGAGTATCCGTAGTCGAAACCGAGAACGGCGTATTCGGAGAGCGGACTGTTGTAGACGCAGAAGGTTTCCTGTTTGGAGGAAATGTGTTTCAGCGGGATGTAGCGCTCGCGGGTCTGCTCGTCATAGAGCGCCGCATTGCGGTGGCTGAATGTGCCACGGCGGCTGTCTTGGCCGGAGAGTCGAACCGGTGTGCCTTCAAGAAGGAGCGAGCCGAAGGCGAGGGCTTCGGCGAGACCCCAGTCGTAGGGACCGCCGTCCTTCCAGATCTGAAGCCGGCGATCCAGCACCGTGCGCTGGATTTTTTGCACAACATTGAAGCCTTCGGGGGCGGTGGTAATGGCTTTGACGATCTTGTCCAAGGTGCGCTTGGTGATCGCGGTGTTGCAGGGTTCGTGGGAGTAGGGTGGCTGAAAAATGGCTGTGGAGCCGGTAAGTGGGCTCTTTCTCTTTTTGCCGTCGCCCGGCTTCGAGACCTCGCTGAGAGCGGCCTCGAGCTTGGCGATGAGCTTGGCTTTGATATCCGCCGCTTCTTTTTCCGGCACGGTGCCGAGCTTGGCGGTTTCCTGGGCAAATTTTGTGCTCAGCAGGGGATGGCGCCGAATGACATTGTAGAGGTCGGGCTGGGTGAAGGCGGGTTCGTCGGTTTCGTTATGACCGTGGCGGCGGTAGCAGTAGATATCAACCACCACATCGCGGCCGAACTTCTGGCGAAACTCCAGCGCGATCTGGGCGACTTCGACGACGGTGAGGGGATCCTCGCCGTTCACATGGAAAACGGGCGCGTCAACCATCTTGGCGATGTCGGTGCAGTAGCGTGTGGAACGGGAGTCCGCTGGCAGCGTGGTGAAGCCGATCTGGTTGTTCACGACGAGATGGATTGTGCCGCCGGTGCGGTAGCCCTCGAGTTGCGACATGTTGAATGTCTCCGCAACGATGCCTTGTCCGATGAAGGCGGCATCGCCGTGGATGAGGATGGGAACGACTTTTTTGCGTTCTGCGGTGTCTTTCAGAACGCGCTGACGGGCGCGTGCCTTGCCTTCGACGACCGGGTCAACTGCCTCGAGATGGCTGGGGTTTGCCGCAAGGCGGATCTCGACCTTGTGTCCACCGGGCAGTTCGCGCGTCGTGTGGTAGCCGAGGTGGTATTTCACATCCCCGTTACCACCCACCAGCTCGGGAGTGAAATTGTCCTGGAATTCGTTGAAGATGACGCTGGCCGGCTTGTGCAGGAAATTGGTCAGCACATTCAAGCGACCGCGGTGCGCCATGCCCACGACAAGCTCCAGCACGCCGAGCTTGGGAGAATCTTCAAGAATGGCATTGAGCGCGAGCATGAGGGATTCGCCGCCCTCGAGGGAGAAGCGTTTCTGGCCGACATACTTTGTGTGGATGAATGACTCGAAGGTTTCGGCCTCGTAGATCTTGCCAAGAACATCGCGGTGCATCTCGGCGGAATTCCGGTCGGCGCGGCGGCGGTTCTCGACGCGGCTTGCCACCCACTCGCAGATTTCGGGATTTTCGATATGGGAAAACTCCACCCCGAGTGTGTCGGAGTAGGTTTGGCGCAGGGCGGAGATCATTTCGCCCAGCGGCATCTGGCGGCCCTGCTGGAAATGACGCGATGAGACAACCTCCTTCATGTCCGCCTCGGTGAATCCAAATTCGGATGGCGCAAGGAGAGGGGGCTCCGGCGCGCTTGGGGCGAGGGGATTCAGATGTGATGCGGTGTGGCCGATGGACCGGTAGGCTGCGACTAAGGCGTCAACACGGGCTTGGAGGGGCGAGGATCCGATTCCCGATGCGGCGGCCTCCTCCTCTTTTTTCAAACGGGCAAGCCCGAGTTCAAAGCCCTCGAAAAAGGCGGCCCAGTCAGGAGACACCGATTGCCGGTCGGCCAGCCAGCGTTGGTGCATTTCGTCGATCAGCGTCTCGTTTGCACGAGCGGGAACGGAGGTGTTCATTAATTTATAGGAAAAAATGGATTTGCAGGCTCCTCGGGCGGAGTGCGGGTAGAACCTTGAGGGGATGCGACCGAAAGATCAAGCCATGAAAAATCAATGTCCGGTCGTGGTTTCGCGTGCGCCGAAGATGGCCGAGCCGATGCGAACGATGGTGGCGCCCTCGGCTATGCCTTGTTCGAAATCGCCGCTCATACCCATGGAAAGTTCCTTGAGCGGATGTCCACTCGCAGCGGAGAGAGCGTCCCGCAATTTCCTCAAGCCCTCGAAAACCGGTCTGGCGCTGTCTGGATTTTCCGAATATGGAGCCATCGTCATCAGCCCCTCGATGCGAAGGTGGGGTAGGGGAAGAAGTTCCTTCAAGGCAGCGGGAAGCGAGGCGGGGTTGAAGCCGAATTTGCTCTCCTCGCCAGAGACATTCACCTCGAGCAGGATGCTTGCTGTGACGCCAAATTCCCCGGCGATGCGGTTCATTTGCAAGGCGAGGGCGGTATTGTCGACCCCATGGAATAAAGCAAAACGCCCGATCACTTTGCGGACTTTATTAGTTTGCAAGTGACCAATGAGATGCCATTCCAGTTCTGGCGGCAGGGTGTCGATTTTCGGGAGGGCGTCCTGGACGCGGTTTTCTCCAAAAATACGCTGACCAGCTTCGATGGCCTCCCGGATGATTTCCGGCGGATAGGTTTTCGAGACGGCCACGAGTTTGACCTCCTTGGCAGAGCGCCCGTGCCTTTCGGCGGCGTTGGCGATGCGTTGGTGGATGATTTTTAGATTTTCAGCGATCTGGCTCATTTCCGAAATTCTTACATGCCCCACATTTTGCCCGCGATGACTTTTGTGTATATTGTCGTCCAAAATTTTCTCCAACATGCGTCCTGAAAAATTCACCATTAAACTTCGCGAGGCCCTGAATTCCGCCATGGAGTCGGCTTCAAAAAACGAGAACCCTGAGATCACCTGCGAGCACTTGCTTGCCGCCCTCGTCGCCCAGTCTGACGGTCTCACCCGACCGCTCTGCGAAAAGCTCGGCGTCTCCGTGCCAGCCCTCGAAGGGCGCTTGAAAGATTCCATCGCCGCGCTCGCCCATGTGCGTGGTGGCGCCCAGCCGCAATTCTCGAACGAGCTGAACAAAGTCCTCCAAGCGGCCGAGGGCGAAATGGCCATGCTCAAGGATGATTTCGTGAGCGTGGAGCATTTCCTCCTCGCCTTGCTCACCACAAATTACGCCGCCGCGAAAATGCTCAAGGACAGTGGCGTGACGCGCGAAAAGCTCATGCAGGCCCTCGTCGCCGTGCGTGGTAGCCAGCGCGTCACCGACCAGGACCCCGAGGGCAAATACCAGACGCTCGAAAAATACGGGCGCGACCTCACTGCCGCCGCCCGCGCAGGCAAGATCGATCCCGTTATTGGCCGCGACGACGAGATTCGTCGCACGATGCAGGTCCTCTCCCGCCGCTCCAAAAACAACCCTGTGCTCATCGGTGAACCCGGTGTCGGCAAGACCGCTATCGTTGAGGGGCTCGCCCGCCGCATCGTCAGCGGCGATGTGCCGGAATCCCTCAAAAACAAACGACTCATCGCGATGGATATTGGCTCGATGGTCGCCGGCGCCAAGTTTCGCGGCGAATTCGAGGACCGTCTCAAGGCCTTTCTCAAAGAAGTCACCGCCAGCGAGGGTGAGGTCATTCTTTTCATCGACGAACTCCACACCATCGTCGGAGCCGGAGCCGCCGAGGGGTCGATGGATGCCTCGAATCTCCTGAAACCCCAGCTCGCCCGTGGCGAACTCCACACCATCGGAGCCACCACGCTCGACGAGTATCGCAAATACATCGAAAAAGACGCCGCCCTCGAGCGCCGCTTCCAGCCAGTGATGGTCGGCGAGCCAAGCGTCGAGGACACCATCGCCATTCTTCGCGGACTCAAGGAACGCTACGAAGTCCACCACGGTGTGCGCATTCAGGATGCCGCCCTGATCGCCTCCGCCGTTCTTAGCCACCGCTACATCAGCGACCGCTTCCTGCCTGACAAAGCGGTCGATCTCATGGACGAGGCCGCCTCCCGTCTCAAGATCGAATTGGAATCCCTGCCGACCGAGATCGACCAGCTCGAGCGCCAGATCATGCAACTTGAGATGGAGCGCGAAGCCCTCAAAAAAGAAAAAGACGCCGCCAGCCGCGAGCGCCTCGAGAAACTCGAGCGCGAACTCGCCGAGGTGAAGGAGCAGGCCTCCACGCTCCGCGCCCAGTGGCTCAAGGAAAAAGAGGAAATCGGCAAGACCCAAAAAGTCGCGGAGCGCGTCGAGCAGCTTCGCGCCGAACTCGAGCAGGCTCAGCGTCGCGGCGACCTTCACCGCGCCAGCGAAATCCAATACGGGCTCCTCCCCGACATGGAGCGCGAACTCAAAAAAATGGAGCACGCCGCGCCTGCTGGTGACTCTGAGAAAAAAACCGCCGCAATCCTTCGCGAAGAAGTCACCGAGGAGGATATCGCCAAGGTCGTTTCCACCTGGACCGGCATCCCTGTTTCCCGCCTCCAAGAAGGCGAGCGCGCCAAGCTCGTAAAAATGGAGGAACGCCTCATGGAGCGAGTCGTCGGCCAGCAGCAGGCCATCAAAGCCGTCTCCAATGCCGTCCGCCGCGCCCGTGCCGGACTTCAGGACGAAAATCGCCCCATCGGCTCGTTCCTCTTCCTCGGCCCAACCGGCGTCGGCAAAACCGAACTCTCCAAAGCGCTGGCGGAATTTCTCTTTGACGACGAAGGCGCCATCATCCGTCTCGACATGTCGGAATATATGGAAAAGCACACCGTCGCCCGCTTGATTGGAGCCCCTCCAGGCTATGTCGGCTACGAGGAGGGCGGCCAACTCAGCGAGGCCGTGCGCCGCAAGCCTTACTCGGTCGTTCTTTTCGACGAGGTGGAAAAAGCCCACCCCGATGTCTTCAATGTCCTCCTCCAAGTCCTCGACGATGGACGCATCACCGACGGCCAGGGCCGCACGGTGGATTTCAAAAACACCGTCCTCATCCTCACCTCAAATATCGGCAGCCAATACATCATGGAAGACCTGCCGAAAGAGGAGCGCAACCGCCGCGTGCAGGAAGCTCTCCGTGGCCACTTCCGGCCCGAGTTTCTGAACCGCATCGACGAGACGATTATCTTCGACCGGCTCGACGCCAGCCAGATCACCCACATCGTGGACATCCAGCTCCGCCGCCTCCTCGCCCGCCTCGCCAAGCAAAACATCACCCTCACGCTCGACGACTCCGCCAAGCTCTTCCTTGGCAAGGAAGGCTACGACCCCGCCTACGGCGCCCGCCCCCTCAAGCGCGTCATCCAACGCCAAATCCTCGACCCTCTCAGCCTCGAAATCCTCGACGGCCACTTTGGCGAAGGCGACCACATCCAAGCCACGGAAAAAGACGGCCGCCTCGAGTTTTCAAAAACCACAACCTGAACAAAAACGGCCTCTCAAAGCGCCGCCTGATTTTTTCGTTCTCCGCTGCCTATTAAATTGCATCCTCGGGATATCCGGCGTAAGCAAAGGGTGTATGAACTCTCCACTCTTTGCCCTGTCCATGCCGGGTTGGCCTGAAATAGTTTTTATTCTCGTCATCGTGCTCTTGCTTTTCGGGGCCAAAAAACTTCCAGAACTCGCCCGCGGAATAGGGCAGAGCCTCGGTGAGTTCAAACGCGCCCGCGATGATTTTGAGCGCGAGATTCATAAATCCAGCGCTGAGCTCGAGATCAAGGAACCTGCGGAGAAGCAGCCACACAAGCCGGCCTGATCCAGTCCGGCGCATCGACATGTCGCCGCGCAGGATTTTTTGTTGGATTTTCTTTTTTTGCCTCCCGGTTCTCCCGGCCAAGGAAGTCGTGGTTGCCTACTACAATTTGGAAAATTATCTCCCCATGCCAAGAGTTGTTGATGGCAAGCGGGTGGAAAACGCTCCGAAGCCCGAGTCCGAGATCGCCGCTTTGATTGCCATGCTCAAGCGCATTCGCCCGGATGTCCTTGGAGTCGTCGAGATAGGTGACGAGGCCATGTTGGCCGATTTTAAGGCAAGACTTTCTGCTGTGGGAATGGTTTTTCCGCACTCCGAATGGGTTGACTCACCCGATGGAGGGCGTCACATCGCGCTTTTGAGCCGGTTTCCAATTGTTGCCCGCAATTCCAAGCCGGATGTGCCTTTTGAACTTGATGGCCGCTATCAGCGCATGGGGAGGGGGATACTCGATGCCACGGTCGAGATCACGCCTGACTATCAACTCCGCCTTGTCGGTGTGCACTTGAAGTCGCGTCGGGTCGTGCCGGCGTTTGATGAAAAAAAATTCCGTGCGCGCGAGGCCCTGCTCGTGCGTGCGCATCTGAATTCGATTTTCAAGGCGGACTCCTCGGTGAATCTCCTTCTCTTCGGGGATCTGAACGACACCAAGAACGAATCGCCCGTCAAAGATATTCAGGGAATTTCTGGTTCACGCACGGCCATGCGGGACCTTCCTTTGCGCGATGCGCAGGGGCTTGTCTGGACACATTTTTGGTCCGAGGCGGATGTTTATTCTCGCATCGATTATTTACTCGCCAGCGAGGGGCTTTGGCCGGAATTGAAACTCTCCCGCAGTGGAATCGGCGGCGGGCGCGAGTGGCGCCGGGCCAGCGACCACCGTCCCCTCTATACAACAATCAGCACTTCCGAATGAAAATACTTCTCTTTCTTCTGCTCGCTGTCTCGACGGTTTTTGCCGGTGCGGATGAGGATTGGGCCGTGATTGTGTCGATGGATGCCGGCCCGTCGCGCAAGCCCGCGAGCATGGACGAGGCGAGGGACTTCGCGAAGGTGCACTTTGCCCGTCATTCCGCACTCATCGAAAAGTTCCTGAAAGAAAATCCGGGCGATCCGCGTGTTTTTGAAGCCCGCTTGCGATTGGCGGCGATTCAGGCGGCTTTAGGAAAAATGGAGGACAGGCAGAGTCTGTTGGATGAAGCTATGCGGCAACTTCAGGCACTCGAGAGGGACAAGTCCGCGACACTCTCCCAGCGTGCGGAGGCGGGATTCCGCCGCGTTTCGCTCCTCATGCAGAGCCTGAAGGGTCAGGAATCCGACCGCCGTCGGGATCTTGTCGCTGCGGCGCGGAATTATTCGATCCGATATGCGGGGGATCGCCGCGCTCCGAGACTTCTGGTGGAAGTAGCCACGATTTGTGACAACGATCCTGCCCTCAAGCGCGAACTGTTGGAAGAGGCCCGCCAGTCCTCGAAAGAGGATGCTTTGAATCGCCGCATCGATGACGATCTTCGAAGACTCGGTCTGGTTGATAAGGCCCTTGCAGTGAGTTTTCCAACGATTCAGGGCGGAACATTCGATATCGCCAGGCAGAGAGGGCGAATTGTTGTGCTCGTTTTCTGGTCCGCCGAGGCCGTTCCGAGCCTCATTTGGATGGAGGATTTTCGCCGCGCCCTTGTGAATCTGCCAGCTGAACGCATCGAAGTGGCGACGGTGAATTTGGATAAGAATCCAGAAAAGGTTTCGAGCTTCATGAAGGAAGTCTCGCTCCCTGATTGGCCAACAGCCTGCGATGGCAAGGGGTGGGGAGGGGCGATGGTGCGGGAGTTTGGCATCAATGCCCTGCCCACGGTGTTCCTTTTCGACCAGAAGGGAATTCTTCGCGCCGTGAATGCAAGGAATTCCTATGAGCCATGGATTAGAAAACTCATCGCCCAACCCAACGCTCCCTGATTCTTACTCAAACCGCCAACACAGCTCCCATCCTATGCTTGATTTCAAATACGGATCCACTCTCCCTGAAGTTTATTCGAATGCCGCGCTTCGCTATGACGGGCTTCCCGGTTTTTGCAAAAAGGACAAGTCGGGCGCTTTTGTGCCGATCAGCTTCCGTGAAACCTACGAACGAGGCTTGGATCTGGCGACATCGCTCATCGCCCTTGGAGTGCAGTCCCGTGAGCATGTGGGCCTGCTCGCCGACAACCGCCTGGAGTGGATTCTTTCGGACTACGCCATTCTTCTTGCCGGAGCCGCTG
>JBILMW010000026.1:0-21359 GCA_044375335.1 Terrimicrobiaceae bacterium
CCAGCGGGGCTGGCACACCTTCGCCCGTGATGACACCGGCGGGTGCTGCGGCTTTCAGTTTCCGCGAAAGCGTTTGGGCGGAGAACTCGACGCGCTCGCGAACTGCTCCCCTGAGCGTGATCATGGCTATGCGACCGAATGGCGGGTAGTCGAAGCGTTTTCGAAATTCCATTTCCTGTTCCATGAAGCCCTCGAAATCATGATGCCTTGCAAACTGGATCGATGGGCTGAAGGGCGTGAAAGTTTGCACATACACCTCGCCCTCCATCTCGCCTCGGCCGGCGCGTCCTGCGACCTGCGTGAGGAGTTGGAATGTCCGCTCACCAGCGCGGAAATCCGGGATGTGGAGGCCGAGGTCGGCATTCACGATTCCCACGAGAGTGACATTGGGGAAATGGAGTCCCTTGGCGATCATTTGCGTGCCGAGAAGGATGTCGATACGGCCTTCTTTAAAAGCTCCGAGCGTCTCGCGGTAAGCCTCCTTGCGGGTCATGGAGTCGGCATCCATGCGGGCGATGCGGGCTTTCGGGAAGATGCGCTTCAGGGCCTCTTCGACCTTTTGCGTCCCGGTTCCCGAGTATCGAATCTTCGGGTCCGAGCATTTCGGACAGGCTTTCGGCGCCCGGCTGCTGTGGCCGCAAATATGGCACATCAACCGCTCGGCGGCACGGTGGTAGGTGAGAGAGACGCTGCAGTCTGGGCATTGGCACACATGACCACACGCCTCGCAGATCATGGATGTGGAAAATCCCCGGCGGTTCAGAAAAAGAATCGTCTGCTCTCCCTTGGCGATTCGCCCTTCCACAGCCTCGCGCAAGGCACGCGAGAGAATGCCGCCCTCCGGATCATTTCTCGTCGGACGCCGCAAATCCGTGACCCTCACGACCGGCATGCTTTTGTCATCTACACGCTGGTCGAGACGCACGAGTTGGTATTTTCCCGACTGGGCATTGTGCCAGCTTTCGAGGGATGGCGTTGCGCTGCCTAAAAGGACGGCAGCGCCTTCTCGCTTTCCGCGCAGCACAGCCATGTCGCGGGCATTGTAGCGCGGGGCCTCGTCTTGTTTGTAGGAATTCTCATGCTCCTCATCGACGATGATGATCCCGGGGTTTTCGACCGGCGCAAAAATCGAACTCCGGGCACCAATCACGATTCTTGCCGCTCCGTTGTGGATTTTATGCCACTCGTCGTGGCGTTCCCCTTCCGAGAGGTGGCTGTGCAGCACAGCGATCTGGTCCTGCATCTCTGCGAAGCGAGACTTGAAGCGCTCCACCGTCTGAGGAGTGAGAGCGATCTCTGGAACGAGAACCAGAGCGGTTCGGCCGGTATCCACCGCATGGCGGATGGCGCGCAGGTAGATTTCCGTTTTCCCTGATCCGGTCACGCCGAAGAGCAGAATCGGCTTCTCTGGTTTGGCCATGGTTTCAACCACCACCTTCATCGCCGCCTCTTGCTCGGTATTCAAAGTCAACTCGGCTCCCGCCACGAAGCGTTCGGAGTAGGGGTTTCTGGAAACAACAGAGACTTCTATGACAACGAGGCCATTCTTTTCCAAAGTGCGGAAGACACTTTCATGCACGCCAGCCTTGTTTGCCGCCTCGGTGACAAGAATTGGCTCCTCCGTCAGCACTCGCAGCGCATCCGACTGGCGCGGGGCTCGGCGCGCGATGGCTTCAAAATCCTCCTCAGTGAACGCTCTCGCGGCCCGCACCGTATTCTGCTTTTTGGCCCCGACTTTCCCATCCCTCACCGCCACAGGCAGCACACTCCGAACGGCCGTCTCGAGTGGACAGCAGTAGTAGTCACTCATCCAACGCGCCAATTCCAACAGCGAAGGACGGATCATCGGCTTCTCATCCAGCAGCTCGGCAATGTCCCGCACTTTGGTGAATTCCGATTCCTCCAGAATCTCAATCACCGTGCCAGGCAAAAGCCGGGTCCGCACAGGCACCCGAACCCTCGACCCAATTCCAACCGCCGCCTGCATAGCCCCAGGAATGCTGTAATCCAGCATTCGGCCTGCGGCTTGGTCAGGTAGCACTCTTACAAACATCCGGCCAAATATCCCCGCCATCCGCCCTTGCGGCAAGCCTTGCGCCAGCGGAGTTCGGTTGGTGATTTTTTCACATCTTGGAAGGCAATGCTTCGCTGATACCGAAAAATTTATTTTCCCTCAAACTGTCCAGCCAGCCACTCGAGCGTGATGTTCTCTGCGATGACATCATGAGGTATCAAAACATACTTCCAGGGCTTTCCTTCACAGCTTTGGGCATGATCGCTGGCATGGTTGCACCATTTTACTGCTGCCTCGCGCTTTGAGATGACTTCATCAGCGGTGAAATCAGTCCGGCTTTTAGGCTCCAGCATGTAAATGAAATGCTCGGTTTCAGCTACGAAATCGGGCTGGTATTCGTGATGCTCTGCGCCGGATTTATAGTAAATCTGGAACTGTCCTTTCGCGGGCTTGAACCATTTTGTCGCTTCGCGATCCAAAATGACGGCAAGCTTCCGTTCAGCGTCTGACTGAAATTTTTCCTCCCGGTAGAGGCACCGCTTGAATCCCCCAAACAGATATTTACCCATGTTGCTCTTATCAGCAGGTGGCTGTCTGTAATCGAGAATGGGGTTCGCCGCTGAAGCGGTGTAGGCTCTTTGCTTCAATTCGGAAAAGCCTTTGCTGATCTTCACTTCGTAGCCGGTTGCTTTTTCCCAGTAGTGCTCCTGCATCTGGACATGGACGAAGCGAGCGATGTCGCGCTGGTAGCAACTTAGAACCTTGCGCGTCTCATGCTCGTCGGGCAAGTAGCTGCTCAAGTGTTTCACGATCTGACTGGCGAGATCGTATAGCAAGTCAGCATGGGCGTCGTAGGATACATCATCAAAATCCACCAGACCGCTCACCACATAATCTTCCAACCGCGATTCTTGAATCCCACCACTGCCCATCGCAATCACATCGACTTGATCCGTCCGCAGGTGCTTGGCCCATAGTTCTTCTGAGACGGGAGGGTAGTTCAGGGTATCCACCTTAAGCGTGAAGGGATGAAATCCAGACTGCACATTACCCGTTGGCACGACGAGTATGCGCGGAATATCAATGGTCTGCTGCATCACAAGCTCCGTGGTTTTGGCAACAATGGCGGCCATGTCGGGTTTGGCAGTTACTCCCTCCAGCTCCAACTGCTCTGGCCGATACTGGGCAGTGACTTCAGCCAGCAAGGCTGCCTGCACTTCCTGATTCGACAGGTAGGAAGCACTCGGCAGCAGATGCGGCTTGTTCTCCATCTTCCGGATGGCCTCGTAGGTGATCTTGGCAACCTTTTGGTCCTCTGCGGTAGTGAAGACAGGTTGCACTTCCGTGGGGGCAATGAAAGTGCTCGTCGTGGTTTTTTCGGGTTGGAATCCCAGTTGGCTGGCTAATTGAGTCTGCGAAACGACGGTCACCGTTTTTTCGCTTATTTGATCCGGCTCCAAAATGACCTGCTGCAAGCGTATCGCAGAATCAGGCTTCTTTGCCTCGTCCACGATCTCCTGAAATTTATCGTGCGCGATGATGTTCAACCGATCCACTGAGTTCACGCCCGTGCGTTTGCCATAGGGAAGTCGCAACCCTCGCCCGATGGATTGCTCGATGAGGATGCGGGCATTGGCCGCACGCAGCGGGACGATGGTGTAGAGGTTTGTGACATCCCACCCTTCCTTGAGCATATTGACATGGATCACGATCTCCGTCGGCTCGTCGGTGTGCTCGACCTTGAGGAGGCGCTCCACCATCTCGTCCTCTTCCGCACCGCTCTTGCTGGAATCCACCTGGATCACCTTGGTCTTATAGCGCCCCTCGAAAAAGACGTCTGATTGGATTAAGTCAACCAACTGTTTTGCATGTGTGGTATCGCGGGCGATGACGAGGACGAACGGCTTCACGATGGCGTTGCCAGTTTCACGAGCGTAGGTCTCCAACTCGACCTTCACCTGTTCATGCAAGCGGACACCATCCTGCAGCTTCATCAGCTCGATGGCCTCCGCTGTCATTCCTGCCGGGTTGAAATTCTTGCGTGTGACGACGGCTGGTTCCTTCACGAAGCCATCCGCCATCGCTTTGCCGAGCGGGTAGTCGAGAATGACGTTCTTGAACGGCACGCCGCCCTTGGCCGTTTCCACGAATGGAGTGGCCGTGAGTTCCAGACCTATTACCGGCTTCAATTCATTGATCGCCCGGACGCCCGCGCTGGCCCTGTAGCGGTGGGATTCGTCCATGATGAGCACGAGGTCGGGAAGACCCGCCAGATATTCGAAATAGCTTTCCCCAATAAATTCTGAGAGCCGCTTGATGCGTGGCGCCTTGCCGCCCCGGACCTCGGAGTTGATCTTTGAGATATTAAAGATGTTCACTTTGCAGCGGAGGAACTGGTCGAAGAGTGATCCAGCCTTGGCCTCATAGTTATCGCCTGTGATGATCTCCGGGGCATCGGTGGCAAACTCGGCGATTCCCTTGAAGACATACTTGGGGGTGTTTGGGGTGAAGTCCGCGATGAGCTTATTGTAGATCGTCAGGTTTGGGGCCATGACGAAGAAGTTATTGATGCCATGCGCAAGGTGCAGGTAGCTGATGAAGGCACCCATGAGGCGCGTCTTGCCGACACCAGTAGCCAGCGCGAAGCAGAGAGAGGGAAATTCCCTCTCGAAATCTGTGACACTTGGGAACTCGCGGCGGATTACCTCCAAGGCAGCGGCTATATCGGTGCCTTTTCCAGGCGGAGTGATTTCCGTGATGCGATCGAGGATTTCCAGCGAGCGGCGCTGCGGCTGTCGCAAGCTGAGGCGTCCGGCGATGGCATTGACTTTTGGGTTCATAGAGTCGGATCCCCTTTCAGGTAGCGGGCGAATGATTGGTCGAAATCGGAGAGGTATTCTCGATCCTGCTTGATTCGGTATTTTTCGTATTCCGCATGGGCCTTCAGCAGCGCCATTTCGTGCGAGATCTGCCCGGCGTTTTCCAAGACTTGCTGTTCGTTGAAATTTAGGAAGCGGCGCACTTGAGCCAGCCAGTCGGCCATCGTCATCACCATCTTGTTGAGGGCCCGCATCTCGGCAAAATCGATAAACATGCCCACCAGCCGGTTGAGCTTATCGCCTTCGGCTTGGTTCAGATAATTCTTGGCAATCGTAACATCGCCCTTGAGCACCTTGCCGTGCGGGGCGTTTCTCCAAGTTGTCAGACCCATGAATGGCTTCTCGGCGTCGGCCCGTTCGTGAACGATCTCGGCGGCTGTCTTGCCCGTGGTGGCGAAGTGCAGGTGATTCTGGACGATTTTGTAGAAGAGCTGAGTTTCCTCGCTGTCGCGCCGGTAATCGTTGCTACACTGTTCGAAGACATCAGCGATTTTCTGGTAAGCTCGGCGCTCGCTCGCCCGTATCTCCCGGATTCTTTCCAGCAACTCATCGAAATAGTCCTGCCCAAAAGCGCGGCCGTTTTTGAGCTGGGCGTCATTAATGACGAAGCCCTTGACGATGAACTCCCGAAGCGTGGTCGTTGCCCAGATGCGGAAGTGGGTGGCCTTGAGTGAATTGACCCGGTAGCCGACGGCGATTACGGCATCAAGGTTGTAGTAGCTGGTTGCGTAGGTTTTTCCGTCGGCGGCAGTTGTTTCCAAAATGGAAATAACTGCGGACTCAATCAACTCGCCCGACGCGAAGATGTTTTTGAGGTGCTTGTTCACCGCAGGCACCTTGACCCCGAACAGATCAGCCATGACTTTTTGGGTGAGCCAAAAATTATCCCGGGCGAAAAGGACATTGACCGTCACTTTGCCGTCAACTGCTTGATACAGGACGATCTTGGATGGCTCGTCGCTTGGAGATAGGCCGCTCATACGCGAGCCTCCTCGCCGAGGGGAGATTGGTTCAAACGAAGTCGCGAAGACACGAAGTTTTGAGGGCCATTGACGATGCGTTGGCAACCTTCCTTGAATGTTCCTGCGCCAAAGTTAATCAGAAGGCCAAGCGGCATCTTAAGGAGTCTTAAATAGGTGAGCACCTGTTTGGCATGGACGGGAGCAAGTTTCTCAACGGATTTCAGTTCAAGTAATAGGGCGTCCTCCACGATGATATCGGCGCGGAATCCCTCATCGAACTTCATGCCCATGAGTTGAATTGGAATGGGAATCTGCCTTTTTACTCGAAGCCCTTGGCTCTCAAGCATCCGTGCCAGAACTACCTCATAAACTGTCTCCAAAAGCCCGGGGCCAGCCTCCACATGAAGTTTGTAGGCACAATCCACGGCAATCGCGGAAATTTCCTCTATACTCCTTCGTGCCTTCGTGTCTTCGTGTGAGTTCATAGCATCTCCATTTGCCCCAGCTTCGGCGTAGCTTGGGGGAGATTCTCCACTTTCAGGCTGTAATCATCGTGGCCCCACTCGCAGCGGGTGAGCACTTGCTTGGGTATTTTCTTCACCGTGAGGTTGGGATTTTGCTCGGTGCCGCTCTTGGAGGCTCGGAAGGCGGCGCAGAGGACGAGCAGCGTGCGATCCGGGCCGACCTCGTCGCTTAACTGTGCAAGCTGGTCTGCGCTCAGGTGCTGGGTCGTCACATAGATGAAATCGCGCTCGGTGGAGTGGCCGTGCTGCCAATAGAGCGTCTCGCTTGGCGCGTAGGTGAAGCCTTCGAGTTTGCACGCGGCCTCGGCGAGCATGGCGGCATTGAACTCCTTGCTGATGACCCACTGGCCCCACTTGTCCTTTTCCAGCAACGACGGCGCGAGCCGGTAATAGCGAAAACCGCCGCCGCCTTTCCAGCCGACGGCTTCCGTGATTCCGCCGGGGTCTGCCCCATCGACGACTTTTTTGAGCCGGGGAAGGCAATGCGTGTGGCAGTGCTCTCCCAGCTCGATTCCGATCCAGCGACGGCCCATTTTGTGGGCAACTGCTGCCGTCGTGCCGGAGCCAAGGAAGGAGTCGAGGACGAGGTCGCCGGGGTTCGTGGCAATGTGAAAAATGGTCTGAAGAAGACGCTCAGGCTTGGGAGTTTCAAATGTAGCAACCTCAGTTAAAAGCTTATTAAGATGGTCTCTTTTGGCTTCTTGATTGTGGCCCGCTTCGTCCGCTGGCCACCACGAGCGAGGAACAATGCCTCCCTGCACTTCTGAGAGATAGCGTTTTAAAATGGGCATTCCGTCCCCCTTCTTGCCGAAGTAAACTCTATTTTCTGCAAGTGCCTTGGCAAAAGTATCCTTTGAAAACCCCCAATATCGACCTGCTGATGGCGTCACTACTCTGCCTGATGGGGTGGTAATCGGGTAACTAGACTCTTTTCCCCCGCTTCGAGCTGTTGCGTTATCACCTTGGAGCCATGGGCCACGCGGATCGTTGTCGGGATTTTTATAACGCTCCTCCTGACCTGCGGTCCTTGGCAGTGGGTTTCGCGTATTTTTCCAAACTGCTCTATTCTTGGTGTAGAGAAGAATGTGATCATGTGCAGATGAGATGTCGGTGTCACTTCGACGACCCTTGTCCTTCTCCCAAGCAATACTGGTCACAAATGAGGACCTCCCGAACAGCTCGTCACACAATACCTTTAGATAGTGGCACTCATTGTCATCAATCGTGATCCACAACGAACCATCATTTTGGAGAAGTTTCCAAAGCAACACCAGGCGCTCCCGCATTAAAGACAACCAAATCGAATGCTCCACCCCATCATCATAATGCTCGAACGCACTCCCAGTATTGTAAGGTGGGTCAATGAATACGCACTTCACCTTCCCCGCGAACTCCTGTTCCAGCGCCTTCAGGGCAAGTAGGTTATCCCCGTGAATGAGGCGGTTATCAAAAATATCCCGATCCGAAACGCGCTGCTGGGCGTGATACGACTTCTCCGGGTCTTCGAGCAAAATACGCGGTTCCAGTTTCGGCCGGTTCTCCTTGCCAATCCAAGTGAGTTCGAGTTTTTGTTTTTTTGCAGACATGGAAAGTTTCTAAAGGTGTGCCCTGAATAAATCGAGCAGGTCGCGGAGCGTTTTCAGACTCTCAGCTCGGGAGGTTAGCAGCGAAGGCAGGAAATGGCGCTCGTAGGTTTGCGGATTGGTAAGTGAGGATTCTCCGAGTTGCAGCTTCAGGCGTCGCTTGCACTCCGTAGAAGTGCTGGCTGGCTTCTCGCCCAAAACTTCCAAGAGAAGACCTTCGAGGCAGGGCGAGCAGGTAAGAATCTGAATCTTCCTTTTGCGAGCGGCTTGGAGATGTTTCGCCTGTGGCTGCCAATCCGCATCGTAGAGGGCTACGCGACGATCAAAGGCCTCGAAGCTACTGACGGCCGTCTTCAACACAGCATCCCCGTTCCCGGAAGAGGATTTCACCGTTATGCGGGAACCGGCATCTTGCCCGAAGTGGTTTTTGAGGTGCTTGATCAAAACTGCCTCGCTCTCTCCCTCCACCACGATGAGCGTGGTGTGCCGCGTAGTGCGTGGTTTGCGTTTTGTGGGATTCGAGCGGGACATGGAAAGGGCTCAGAGGTTCGGAATGCCGCCGTAGGCTCCAGCGTGATACTTGGCGTAATGGTTGGCCTCATTGCGGGGGGCACCTTTCACCTCATCAAGTCGCCAAGCTTCGGAGGAGAGAGTCTTGGGGTTCTTCTCGGTGAGGATGATCTGGTATTTCTCAAGTGTCTCCTGAAGCAGGTAGTCGGAGTGGAAGTTTGCGATGAGCTGGGCGTGCTTGGGATTGTGCTCTTGAGAGTAGAAGAGCTGGACGATGGCCTGAACCATGTGGGGATGCAGGCCAGTCTCGAACTCGTCGATCACGGCAACGCCTCCCGACTCCAGGACTGGCAGTATGTAGCGAAGCAGAACAAAAAGAGCCTGGGTGCCGCGAGACTCTTGCAGGAGGGGGCGGATGTAGGGGCGACCTGCAACCTGATGCTCTACAATCGGGAAGGGGGCGGATTCTTCTTTCCCCTCAGTATTGAGGAGCTTGATCTCTTCAATCTTGAGCTTCGCGATGCCAAGATCCGCGCCGATCAGATACCGCTCGGCCGTGCCAAGTAAATCCCCTCGCTGGTGGAAGAAATCGGCTGCGCCAAGGACATTTCCCACCTCGGGATCGTGATTCTGCATTCGGCCGAGGTAGTGAATGTTCACATAGAGCTGCTGGAAATAGTGCGAAATCTTTTGAGCAAACTCGTGCTGCTGAAGAACGGCTGAGGCGAGAAAGGAGGCATTCTCACGAAGGGCGATTTGCCGGGATGGGCCGATGTCTTGGAACTTGAAATCATATTTGCCATTCAAGGCATCCCAGCGGCGCTCGAAGAGGTAGCGATAGCGGGCTTCTTTTTTGTGTAGCGACTCAAAAAGGACTCTCTTGGAAGTGAGCTCCAGATCGTAGCGGTAAAGATCACCTTCAAATTCGAACTCGAGCCCGAAAACAATCGGGTTGGATTCGCCCTGCGCTTCCGGCACGAAAACGAAGGGCTCGATAGGAATTTCCTTGTCCGGCTGATCGGAGGCAGACGCCAGGATGAAGTAGCGGAGGAATGCAATGGCCTTGAGGAGATTGGTCTTTCCCGAGGCATTGGCTCCGAAGACTCCCGTCACGGCATTCACCCGAACATTTGGCTGGTTGGATGGAAGGAAGATCTCACGGTGGCCTGCCTTCGGGCCTACGGTGAACTCTACCAAAGTCTCTTCCTGAAAGGAGGCGAAGTTCCGAACTGCGAGTGAATGGATCATATAAAATCAACAATCAACAATTTTTTGTTGATTTCAATATTTATCGGCATTGAGGATGGTGTTTTTGATAGCGAGTTTTTCGCAGGAAAGAAATCGGGCACTGGATGAATACTTTCTAAACGAGGCTCCATCGCAGGGTGAACAACTCGGTGAGGCCGCTTTGCTGAGTGAGCTTTCCCTCGATATTGGCAATCAGCTCCTCCCGCTGGTGGTCCACCCGGTCTTGTGCCTCGAAGAGAGAGCGGCGTTTTTCGTTGCGTTGGGATTCAAGGGTTTTGATTTGCTTTTGGCCCGCGAGTTTCTCCTCAAGGGTCAATGCAGTGGAGGTCTCACGGCGGGCATCCTTGATGAGCCTGTCCATTTCCTTAATCTCGCGTTCTAGGCCCAGCTTGAGATCGTCAGACCAACCGTCGAGTTTCTCAGCTTCAGCCTCGAAGAACCGGGCATTTCTTTCAGAGACCGTGCGCTGGATAGCGGCCTGTCTTTGCTGAATGGAAGCCTGAACCGTGGATGGGGCAAAGCTGGAACTGGGGGCAATATTTTTTGCCGGAAGGCTGAAGAGACGGGCAGCGCATTCCTCGTCGAGAGGAGTGCCATCGTCAGCGAGCCCTCCGAAGATCAGATGATCCTCTGCCTGGTCAAGTGCTTCGATGGTATAAATGGAGAGTGTGAGCCAGCCTGATTTTCCTACCAGCGGCTCCAGAATGCTGATGATGCCGTCGTATTCCTGATAGTTGAAGCAGAGCTCAGAGACAGGGAGCTGTCGCGCCTTTGCCTGGGTAACGATGGCCTCTGCAAGCGGGTGGTTCAGGCGGTATAGGTGAGCCTCGCCTGATCGACGCGGGAGTTCGTAGATGCCAAGAGGTATCTTGCCGGAAAAAGGAGAGGCTTTGAGTCGAAAGGAGTAGTCGTTCAAAAACTCGGCGTGACCTTTGAGCTCATGAGCAGTGAGGCGCATGAGGGCTTGCTCAATGCGGTTCAGCGAGGCGGTGGATGCGTCAGCCCGCACACGGAGCTTTTCGCGAACTTCGTCATCAAAATTTTCGAGTAGCTGGCGGCGAGTGCGAGTCATCGACTCATCGATCTCCAAGCGAAGCTCAATCTGGAGCTGGTTGAAGGCCCCTTGAATTTCCTCGTGCTTGCGGCAGCGCTGGTAAATGTCCGCGATGCGCTTTTCAAAATCGACGCCACTTTCGATGGCTCCCAGCACCTCGTCGCTTGCACCAAAGACGCCTTCGAAGAGCTGGAACTTTTCCGACAGTAATTCATACACACGGCGGTCTGCCTCGTTTTTTCGATTCAAGAAATTAACCACCACCACATCGTGTTTCTGGCCGTAGCGATGGCATCGGCCAATTCGTTGCTCGATACGCTGAGGATTCCAAGGGAGGTCGTAGTTCACGATCAGGGAGCAAAATTGAAGATTGATCCCTTCAGCTCCGGCTTCAGTGGCAATCATGATGCGGCCCTCTTCGCGAAAATAATCCACGAGTGCGGAACGCATGTCGGCGGACTTGGAGCCGCTGATACGGTCGGTGCCGGCGTGCTTGGCCTGCCACGCCGCATAAATCGGCTTCGAGCGGTCGTCGGTGTTTGAGCCGTTAAAAAGCACGATGCCGTCCTTGAACTCACTACCACCGAGCACTCGAAGTAAATAATTCTGAGTCTTGCGAGACTCGGTAAAGATAATCGCCTTGTCGGCGGCTCCGATTTCCCGAGCTTTGGCAAAAGCGATGCTGAGCGCCTTGAGGAGAGCTTTGCCCTTCGCATTATGGCTGATTGAGACTGCTAGATTGGCGAAGCTATCTAGGTCAGCTACCTCTGCCTCAATGGCAGCACGATCTGCGTCACTGAGCGGCTCCGCAGTATCGTCCTCACCCCATTCTTCGGCGGTTTCATCAAGGGCCTCATAATCTTTATCGAGCTCCTCCTCGAGTGGTTCAGCAGACTCTTTTTTCTCAAGTTTAGCCCGTAGGCGGCTAGATATGGACTCGAGGGCTCCGGCAATAGCAAACGTGGAGGATGCTAAAAGCTTCCTTAGCACAAGAGTCATGAGTGAACGCTGGCTCGCCGGGAGAGCTTGGAGATTTTCGCGACGCAGATAGTCCGAGACCAGATTGTAGAGACGATCCTCGCTTTCTTCTGGTGTGAACTCTTCCAGAATCGGTAGGCGTTTTGTGAAGGGGATGTAGGATGTCACCTGCCTGCGAAGAGTGCGATGACAAATAGGCCGCAGCCGTGTTTTGAGGGTTTGAAAAAACTGCTCCTGACTCAGGTTGGTAAATTGGTCCCGAAAGCTCTTGATGTCGCCAAAAGTGTGGTCGTCGATGAAACTGACGAGGCCAAAAAGCTCCAGAAGCGAGTTTTGGAGTGGAGTTGCTGTGAGGAGAATCTTCGGCTTGTTTGCGAGTGCCAGCTTGAGTGTGTTTGCGACAATGTTCGAAGGTTTGTAAACATTACGAAGTCTGTGTGCTTCGTCGATCACGACAAGATCCCAAGGTGTGTTTGCGAGATCCGACGCCTTATTCCGTGCAAACTGGTAAGAGCAGATAACAATCTCCTCACGCTCAAACGGCCTGAATTGTCCAAGGCGGATGGCCGCATTGTAGGATTTTGTTTCAAGGATGCAGCACGGCAGGAAAAATTTTTCACTTAATTCCTGGTGCCACTGTTTGCGGAGGTTCGATGGAACAATAATTAGGATACGACTCATCCGTTCCGCCCATTTCTGAGCAAGCACCAGACCCGCTTCAATAGTCTTACCGAGACCTACCTCATCAGCCAAAATAGCACCCTTCGAAAGTGGAGAGGAAAAAGCAAAAAGGGCAGCGTCAACTTGGTGTGGATTCAGGTCAACACGAGCTCCTGCAACCGCAGCTGCCAGTTTATCAACGCTATCCGATGGGCAGCGCCTTGTAAGGTCATAAGCAAAGTATTTTGCGTGGTAGTCAGTGGTTGTCATGCCCCTCATTGCAAAAAATCGCATGGTGCGCATATTGACTGAAAGTTGAATTCTCGCAGCCTCGTATTCATTTTTTCAGGCAGGAGGACTCTGGCTATTTCTCAGAATTCAATCTGATTCCTCCCGCAGATTTTAATCCCCTCAGCTTTCCGGCGTCAGGATGCGCTCCAATTCGGCCATGCGACTTAGGATTTTTGCGCGCTCCTCGCGGTGCTCGTCCATTTCCATCGGAGGAAACATACTCTCGGCGTAGTAGGGGAGGTGGCCCGAGGTTTTATACATTTTTTCTTTTGCGAGGTGGGGGCTGCGGACGCGCACATAACCGGCGGCGAATTCGGATTCTTTGGCGAGTTTTTCGAGTTCCTCGACCAGCACGGTGCCTTTGGGAAGCCAGAGTGGCATGCCAGGGCCGACGAATTCGGAGTCGATGGCGTAGAGTCCCATCTCGGCTCCGATCTTGCGGTGGTCGCGCTTTTTGGCCTCCTCGAGCATGGTGAAATACTCCTCCATGGCGGTCTTGTTTTTGAACGCCGTGCCGTAAATGCGCTGGAGTTGGGGATTCCGCTCGTCGCCTTTGTAGTAGGCGCTGGCGACATGCGTGAGCTTGAACGCGCCGATGTTGCCAGTGCGCATGACATGGGGTCCCGCGCAGAGGTCGGTGAACTCGCCATTGCGGTAGAGGGTGATCGTTTCGTCCTCGGGGATGTTCTGAACGATATCGAGCTTGAACTTGGATGCCACACCGCGCGGAGCGAGGGAGGCCAGTTCACCGCGCTCGGCCATGGCGAGGGCGTCGGCGCGGGAAATCTCGACACGCTCAAAGACATGGTTGGCCTTGATCTCGCGTTTCATCTCTTCCTCGATGCGGGCAAAATCCTCCGGCGAGATGCGGTGGGCGAGTTCGAGATCGTAGTAAAATCCGTTTTCCACTGGCGGACCTGCTGCGAACTGGGCTTCGGGCCAGATTTTCAAAATCGCCGTGGCAAGCACATGGGCGGCGGAGTGGCGGATGCGTTCGAGTTCAGTCATGGGATGGCGGGTTTCAAAGATTTTTTACCACGGAGGACATGGAGATCACGGAGTGGAAGAAGGGAATTTTGGAATGGCAATGGCGGCGGATGGGGTAAGTTGCGGGATGCCGTTTTGAATGGGGTAGGCTACAGAGGAGTCTGTGCTTACCCAAGCAGCTTCCAGCGCGGTAAGTGCCGGCATTTTTCGAAGCGCCGCCAGTTCTCCGTCCGTCGCCTTGCGCAGGTTTTTGCGCGTTTGCGGGCAGATAAAGTCGCCCTGGATCGCAGTATTAGAATCGCTCATCTGGTCTCGCAGGCAATTTAAGGTTCCAATAAATCTTATCCAATTTCTCCTCCGTGCTCTCCGTGTCCTCCGTGGTTAATCCCGTCGTCAATGATCTCAATATTTCGGCATTGATGTGTCCACTCGGTCTGCCCAAGCGAGGATTCCGCCGGCGACATTGAGGAGTTTCGAGAATCCGGCCTTTTGCAGATGGCGCACAGCAGTGGCGCTGCGTCCCCCGACTTTGCAGTGGATGATAATTTCGTCGGCTGTATCGAGTTCACTCATGCGCGAGGAGAGCTCGCCCAGCGGAATGAGTTTGGCTCCGGGAATGCGGGAGATGTCCCATTCGAAGGGTTCGCGCACATCGAGCAGGACAAATTTATCATTGCGGTCGATACGGGATTTCAACTCCTCCACCGTGATCTCAGGAACAGGTAGTTCAGCCTCTTCTTCGGCCCTGGCCTGAGGAATACCGCAGAATGTCTCGTAATCGATCAAGTCTGTGATGGTCGGGTTTTCCGAGCAAACGGGGCAGCTTGGATCCTTGCGGATTTTGAACTCGCGGAATTTCATCTTCAGCGCGTCGAAGTGGACAAGGCGGCCGATGAGCGGTTCGCCAATGCCTACGATGAGCTTGATAGCTTCAATCGCCTGCATGACCCCAATCACGCCTGGCAGAACGCCCAGCACGCCACCTTCTGCACAGCTTGGAACCATTCCTGGTGGTGGAGGCTCGGGATACAGGCAGCGGTAGCAGGGGCCGCCGAGATGAGGGGCAAAAACAGTGCACTGCCCATCGAAGCGGAAGATCGAGCCGTAGATATTCGGCTTCTTCAGAAAAACACAGATGTCATTGCTCAGGTAGCGAGTGGGAAAATTATCCGTGCCGTCGATCACGATGTCATAGGGTTCGACGATCTCGCGTGCGTTCTCGGCTTGGAAGAGTGCGTCGTGCAGGTTGACCTGCACATTCGGGTTGATTTCCTTGATGCGGTCGCGGGCGCTGTTGAGCTTCTTGCGGCCTACATCCTTCGTTCCATGCAAAATCTGACGCTGGAGGTTCGAGTAGTCCACGACATCGAAATCCACAAGCCCGAGCGTGCCGACGCCCGCCGCTGCGAGGTAGAGCGCGATCGGCGAGCCAAGTCCGCCGGTGCCGATGCAAAGAACCTTGGCGGCTTTGAGGCGTTTCTGCCCTTCCATGGTGACCTCGGGCATGATGAGGTGACGCGAGTAGCGTGCCACCTCGTCGTTGCTGAAGTCGATTTTCTCCACACGGGCCGGATCCAGAATGCTTTTCATGTCGTTTAAAAAATGAGCCCGCAAGCATAGCGTCCGGTCGATTGATTGCAAGAAACGCCCCGCCAAAAAAACATCCCGCCTTGCAGAGAGGGCGTGCGTGCGGCAATCATCCCCGACTTCCAATGATTCCGACTGAGCACCACGACCCCGTCAACGCCCGCATCCTCGCCGTCTCCGAAGACAAGATTTCGGGTTTTCCCCGCGAGCCGTTTCAGGAAATTTCCCGCCTGAGCGGTGTCGAGTTGCCCGTTGTTTTGGAGCGCATCCGCGCCATGGTCGAGGCTGGAACGATCCGCCGCGTCCGCCAGACGCTTCTGGCCACGAATCTCGCCGAGGGCGCCCTTGTTGCTTGGAAGGTTCCCACCGAAAAGCTCGATGCTGCCTTTGAATTCATGTTTCGCGAGGATCCCTTCTCCGGTCATGTCGTCATCCGCTCGACGGATGCCAAAATCCCCGGCGAGGCCTACAAACTCTGGACGACTTTGAAGGTTCCCGCCGGCCAGTCGCTCGATGAGCATTGCCGTCTTCTCATGAGCCTCACCGGCGCGGAGGCCTACCGCCTCATGCCTGCCAAGGGCATATTCGCTCTCGGCGTTGGCCATGTTCGCCGCAAGTCCATTGAGCCGGGCGACAAATCGGAAGGTCTCGCCCGTATGCTCAAAACCGGCGTCGTCCATCTCACCGATCACGAATGGCGCGTCCTGATGACCCTCAAGCGAGAATTTGCTCCAGAGGAAATTCGTGAGCCAGCATGGGACTCCCGCGCCGAAGGGGCTGGAGTCACGCTCGAAGAATTCTACGCCGTCGCCGAATCCCTCCAACAACGCAAGTTGCTGGGCCGTTTTTCTACATTCCTTGAACATGTGAAACCCTCGCAGACCGGCGTGCGGGTTACTCGTTTCAATGCGCTTTTCCACTGGGCCGTTCCAGTCGGTCGCGAAGAAGAGGTTGGCGCGCAGATCGGTCGCCACGAATGTCTCACGCACTGCTACTGGCGCGAGGGCGGTCCCGAGTTCAATAATGTGAACATCATGGCCGTTTCCCACGGCACCGAGAAGGATCGCGTCATGCAATTCAAGGCCGCCATCGACGCCCACCTCGTCGAAGCTGGCATCCCGGTTTCATACACCAATGTCTTCTGGGGCGGACGCAGCGAAATCAAACCCTCCGAAATCTCGCCATTCGCCTACAAGGACTGGCATGAAAAACACCGCGCCTGATCCGGCGGAGTAATTTTATCACTATGAATCCTACAACCACAGCATATGGAACATGGAGCGGAGGGCGGTTCATGCACTTCGGCGAGACGCTCGGCGAGGATCGCTTCATCCAATGTATCGAAACCGCCTACGAGGCCGGGATACGAACATTCGTCACCTCCGATGTGTATGGAAATGGCAAGGCCGACGAGTTGCTCGGACGCGCCCTCGCCGGGATCGACCGCTCTACCTACAGCCTGGTGGGAATGATCGGACATGATTTTTACGAGGGACAACGCCTCGGTTCCCAAGGTTACCCCCGCTTCACCGATCCCAAACTCCGAGGGACTGAGGGTTACACCGACTTTATCCGCATGGCGGTGGCCAAGGAATTGGAGCGTTGCGGGGTCGATCACTTCGATCTCCTCATGCTGCACAATCCCGATGAACTCGGATACACCTCCGAGGCTGTCTGGGGCGCGCTAAAAACCGCGAAGGACGAGGGATTGACCCGTTTGCTCGGCATCGCTCCCGGGCCGGCCAATGGATTTTCGCTAGATTTGCTCGGAGCATTCGAGCGCTTCGGCGACCTCATCGACTGGGCCATGCTCATCTTGAATCCTCTCGAACCCTGGCCGGTCGGTTTAACTCTGCCCGCCTGCGAAAAGCACGGGGTCAAAGTGATGACACGCGTCGTCGATCACGGTGGCGTTTTCCACGGTGATCTCGGGCTCCCGGGCCATGAATTCAAGCCAGGCGACCACCGCACCTACCGCCCCGAGGGGTGGGTGCAGCACGGCATGGAGAAGGCGGAGCGTATGCGGCCCCTCGCCGAAAAATATCATCTCACCCTGCTCCAGTTCGCCGCGATCTGGAATCTCAGCCATCCCGGAGTGGAAAGTGCGGTTCCGACATTCATTCAAGAGTCTGGCGAAGCCGCCAGGCCGATTGAGGATAAAATCCGCGAGTTCGCCGCCTTGCCCGATGTGCGTTTCACTCCCGAGGAGGTCGATGAGGTTCGCCGCATCGGCGACAACACCGGTTGTATGAAGCTCAAGGGCGCCAGCAACCGCCACGCGGTCAGCGAGCGGGTCGACGAATGGCCCATGCGCAAGGACCTGCTGGAAACCGCCTCGCGTTACAATCTGGGAACGGATTGGTAGCCATCGGCCTGCCGTTTCCCGGTGTTCCAAGGATTCGTGTGAGGACTTCACCCCGCCCATGTCCGCGTTGACACTCGCTTTCATCCTCGTAGCCTTTGCGAATTCAAATGTCCGATAAGAAACCCTCGCCTGCCTCGCGCTTCATTTCCCATGCCCCCGGTTATTGGAAAAATGTTCCAGCCTCCGATTGGGATGACTGGCGCTGGCAACAGAGAAACCGGGTCACCACCTTGGCAGCGTTGGAACAGCACCTCCAACTCAACAGCGAGGAACGAGCCGGCGTGCTCCTCGCAGGCACGAAGCTCGCACTCGCTGTCACCCCTCACTATTTCAACCTCATCGAACAGGACAACCCCGACTGCCCGATCCGGCGGCAAGTCATCCCCCGCATCGAGGAGGGCTACGATTCCCCTTACGACATGGCCGATCCCTGCGGGGAGGACTCGCATATGCCGGTTCCCGGACTTGTTCACCGCTACCCCGACCGAGTTTTGTTTCTCGTCACCGACCGCTGCGCGTCCTATTGCCGCTACTGCACACGAAGCCGCGTGGTCAGCGGGGTGGGGGAGCAGGAACTCGTCACCGACTTCGAGGAGGCTTTTCGTTATCTGGAAAAAAATACCGCTATCCGTGATGTTTTGCTATCCGGCGGCGATGCGCTCTTGCTTTCAGACTCGCGCCTGGAGGCGATCCTTCAGCGCCTGAGGTCGATTCCCCACCTCGAATTTCTTCGCATCGGCACGCGCGTCCCGATTTTCCTCCCGCAGCGCATCACTCCCGAACTTTGCACTATGCTCCGCAAGTATCATCCCCTGTGGATGAGCGTGCATGTGAATCATCCGCGCGAACTGACCAGCGAGGTGCGTGAGGCCTTGGGACGCCTTTCGGACAGCGGCATCCCGCTCGGCAATCAGAGTGTGCTCCTCAAGGGCGTCAATGACGACCCGGACACCATGAAGCAGCTCATCCACAAACTGCTCCTGTGCCGTGTCAGACCCTACTACCTCTATCAATGCGATCTCATTCGCGGTTCCTCCCACCTGCGCACATCGGTCGCCAAAGGAATAGAAATTATCGAATCCCTGCGCGGCTTCACCAGCGGCTACGCCATTCCCCAGTATGTCATCGACGCGCCGGGCGGCGGCGGCAAGGTGCCGATCAACCCGAACTATGTCGTCTATCACGATTCCGAAAAAATCGTGATCCGCAACTATGAGGGCAAAATTTTTGAATATCCAGAGCCTCTCCCGGTGCCGGCGATGAACCACCACGGCGCGGAACTCTTCAGCGCTTGAGTTGCCAACCGGTGTCCGGCGGGCCTCAGATTTTTTCGAAGGCTCGGCGGGCGTTGGTCGTAATGGTTGCCCAATCCTTTTTCTGAATCAGATCGCGCGGGGCGATCCAGGATCCTCCCACCGCAGGCACATTCTTCAGGGACAGGTAGCGGGTAAAGTTGCCCTCATCCAATCCGCCGAGGGGGATGTATTCGAGTTCAAGGTGTGCATAGGGGGCTGACATGGAATTCAGGTAGGCCACGCCGCCACTCGGTTCGGCCGGGAAAAATTTGAGCAACTTGCAGCCAAGCTCGGCGGCACCTTCGATGTCCGAGGGAGTGACAATGCCCGGCGCGAAGGCAAGACCGGCCGATTTCGCCGCACGAACGATATTCGCATTGAATCCTGGAGCGACTGCAAATGCGGCCCCGGCGGCGATAGCCTTGTCCACTTGCTCAGTCGTAAGCACCGTGCCCAAGCCCGTCATCATATCAGGATAGGCTTCGCGGATGCGGCGCAGGGATTCAAAAGCTGTGGGAGTGCGAAGTGTCAGTTCGATCGCCGAAATTCCGCCGGCCAGCAAGGCCTCAGCCAGAGGCGCGGCATCATTCGCATCGTCGATGACCACAACAGCGATGATTTTTGATTGGCGGACTTTCTCAAGAAGGGCGGAAGGGAAGGCAGGATTCATAAGAGTCCTATTTTGCAGAGAGCTCCTTTTACAGACCAGTTTTTTATCGAGGCCACAGGAGGCTCAAAAGAAAATTAAAAAAGTTCTTGCACCGCCGCGAGCCAATGTTACTTTGATCTCGTTCTGGGGGGAACAGAAGCCCGTTGTAGCACTCGCTGCGACGGGCTTCAACTTTTGTAGGGTGCCCTACTTTTTCAGGACTTTTCGTTTGATGATTGCAAATGCAGCAGATGTTTCGTCCACGCGAAGAACGAAGCAGCTCGCGAAATAGGCTGCCGATCCAGCGAGAATAGCTGTCAAAAGAAGAACAATCCGTCCTGCGAGTTCACCTCCGCCAAGCAGGGGAGATCCAAAAGAAAAAACGGCCTGGCATGCCAGCGCGAGTGGAACCGTGGCCGCCGCACAACGGATGAGCGTGCTGAGGAATTTTTTGCTCTCGAGGCATTTTGACGGTGAGAGCATCAGAAGGTAAAGAGTGGTGAAGTTCAGGATGGCGCAGATCGAAGTGGAGAGGGCGAGGCCTTTGTGACCCATGCCGAGGCGAAACATAAAAATGTAGTTCAAAAGGAGGTTCAATCCCACCGCGCCGAAACTCACGAGCATCGGCGTCCATTTGCGATCAATGGCGTAGAATGCGGGAGAAAGAACTTTGATGCAGGAGTAGGCGACAAGGCCGATGGCGTAGCACTGGAGGGCGAATGCCGTTTGCAAAGTGTCATTCTTCACAAAGTGGCCGTGCTCGTAAATCAGGCCTATCACCGGTTCGGCAAGGAACCAGAGTCCGACAGCAGAGGGCAGCGTGAGAAAAGCCGCGAGGCGCATCGCCCGTCCGAGCGTGGGCCCGAAGCGGCTCGTGTCGGTATCCGCCGCAATGCGCGAAACGACAGGCAGTGTGATCGTGGCAACCGCGACGCCGAAAACGCCAAGGGGGAGTTGCATGAGACGGAAGGCACTGTTCAGCCATGTCACGGCCTCCGCGCCGGCGTAGGATGCAAAGCGGGAGTTTACGAGCACATTCACCTGCACCGCACTGGCGGCTATCACGGATGGCACCATGAGGATGAGGGTGCGTTTGATTCCCGAGTCGTTCCATCTGAAGTCGGGACGGAAACGGAATCCCGCCCGGTGCAGGCTGGGGAGTTGCATGGCGAATTGAAGAAATCCTCCGATGAGTGTTCCGATGGCCAGCCCCGTGAGAGCCTTGGGGCCGAACGAGGGATCGATGAACCAACCAAAAAGAACGCCGCCCGCAATGGATCCAATATTGAAGAAGCTGGAGGCCAGCGCCGGCGCGGTGAAAACTTGGCGCGAATTCAAAATGCCCATGACCAAAGCCGCGAGGGATACCATTAAAATGAACGGATACATGATCCGTGTTAGCAGTATGGTGAAAGCGGCGTCCTGCGGGTCGAATCCCGGTGCGAGGAGATTGACGAGCGGTTCGGCAAAGATGATGCCCAGAAGACTGACCGCACTCATAAAAATCGTGGCCAGCGTGAGCATTTTGGAAGCCAGTGCCCAGGCCGACGCCGAGCCTTCTTTTTCGAGTTTCTGGGAAAAGACTGTGATAAAGGCTGTCGAGAGCGCGCCTTCAGCAAAAAGGTCGCGCAGGAGATTTGGCAAGCGGAAGGCGATAAGAAAAAGTCCCATCGCGGCCGTTCCGAACAAGGCGTTGAAAAGCACTTCGCGCACGAGTCCAAGAACGCGGCTTAGCATAACTGCAGCGGCGATCACGCCACTGGCACGGGTATT
>JBILMW010000141.1:0-6674 GCA_044375335.1 Terrimicrobiaceae bacterium
GCCGAAATCTTCTCGATTCGATCGTCTGGGTTGATCTGAAACACGGTCAGCTTGATCTGGCGAAGAATGTCCAACTCGAACTCAGGGAGGCTGAATCAGCACTGCGCAGCTATGTCATAACGGGCAATTCTGCGAAGCGTGATGAATATCTCAAAAAGTCCGCCGCAATCATGGACGAGCGCTTTGCGAATCTACTTGGAACGGCTGCCGGTGATGAGCAAATGCTCCACACGCTTGAGCGGATCGGCGGTCTGATTCATCGTTGGTTGGATTTATTGAATGAGTCCCACATGGCTTATGAAACGGGTTCGGGTGGGCAGAACCCGATTCATCGCAAGGGCGATCTGCTTATGCAGCAGATCACAGCGGCATTTCAGGAGTTCGTGGCCGAGCAGCATCAAATCCTGCAGGCCCGTATTCTGGAGCGAAAACATGAATCCGATCGGCTGATGTATGCGATGTTGGCAAGTGGTGTGCTGGCGGTGGCCATTGTTGCGCTTGCCCTGACGGTGATTCTTCGCGGCCTTTACAAACACCGTGAGGCCGAGGAAAAAAGCCGCGCCAGTTTGGAGGAGAAGGAGAATCTTTTAAAAGAGATTCACCACCGGGTGAAAAACAACCTTCAGATTATTTCCAGCCTGCTTCTGCTACAGGCATCGAAATTGAAGGATGCCGAGGCAGCTGAAATTTTTTCCGAGTGTCGCGAGAGAATCCAATTCATGGCCCGCCTCCACGAGCAGCTCTACTCTTCGGGAAATCTTCAGCGGATCGAATTTGGGAAGAACCTCGCCGAAATCGCCGAGGCGCTTTTGCATTCCCACTCGCCTGCAGGGTGTCAACTGACGCTGGAGAAGAGTATCGATCCGCTGGAGCTTGATGTGGACACCTCGCAGGTGCTGGGCTTGCTGGCCACGGAGCTGCTTTTGAATTCCCTCAAACATGGGTTCAAAGGCCGTAAGACAGGAACCATTCGCCTGGAACTGCACGGAGGAGCGAAAAATACCATGGTCGTCAGCGATAACGGAGTCGGCCTCCCAGCTAATTTCGACAGTCTGAAAAGCGGCCGTATGGGTATGAATCTCGCGCATGCTCTCGCCAGGCAGATTCGCGGCGAAGCAAACTTTTCCAACAATCCTGGAGGAGGAACTCGCGTGGTGGTGGGGTTTTCCCTTGAGCCCACCTTGAAAAGCACTCCTGTAGGACGAAATTCTTAATATGGAACCGACACGCATTTTGATCGCCGAAGACGAGGCGATCACCGCCATCGCGCTGAAAAGCGAACTCGTCTCGCTTGGCTACGAGGTGGTGGGGATTACGGATACCGCCGAGGAAGTGGTCCGCGCCGCAGGGGAATTGCAGCCGGATGTCGTCTTCATGGACATAACTCTGAAAGGCGTGCTCGACGGCATCACCGCCGCTGTGGCGATTCGAGGGCGGACTGGTGCGCCGGTTATTTTTCTCACCGCGCACGCAGATGAAAAAACGATGAAGCGCTCGGTTTTTGCAGGGCCTTTTGAATACATACTCAAGCCATTCACCCGAAAAGAGCTTCAATCCGCCGTGGAGGCTTCACTCCAGAAGCGCCAAGTGGAACTTCAGGGACGAACGATGCTGCAGCGCTAAAAGGTAATCCCAGCCTCGCTTTTGCGGGCACGATCACCAAGCATTCCCGAAATGGCAATCGATCCGGTCTGTGGCATGGAGGTGGACGAATCCACCGGACTTCGCGGGGAGCGCGGAGGAGAGGTGTTCTACTTTTGTTGCGATCATTGTCGGCAAAAGTTTTTGAATCCTCCGGCTGAGGAAAAGCCCGTCCCTCAAAATGCCATTTACACGTGTCCGATGCATCCGGAGGTCAGGCAGGAACATCCTGGCGACTGCCTAAAGTGCGGCATGGCGCTCGAGCCAATCGATGCGACTGGGGAGGATTCCGGGAGCGGGGAACTGGACGATATGACGCAGCGCTTCGTGGTCTCCGTCCTCTTTGGGTTGCCTGTGTTTGTTTTGGCGATGGCACACCTCGTTCCAGCAACGGCAGCCTTCGGCGATAGCGACATGTCACGCTGGCTACAGTTCCTTCTGGCTGTGCCTGTGGTGTGCTGGTGTGGCTTCCCGTTTTTTCTCCGTGGGTGGCGCTCGGTCTCAAGCGGGCATTGGAATATGTTCACCCTCATTTCGCTTGGAGTGGGTGCGGCATTTCTTATGAGCGCCGCTGCTATGCTAGTGCCGGATTTTTTTCCCCATTTGTTGCGGCATGGCGGCAAGGTGCCTGTTTACTTCGAATCCGCAGCTGTGATCATTGCGCTTGTCCTCCTCGGTCAGGTGCTCGAGCTGCGAGCGCGCGGCAGGACTGGAGGCGCGATTCGAGCTCTGCTAAATCTCGCCCCGCCCGTTGCGCGTAAGCTTACGGATGCCGGAGATTGTGAAATCCCCCTCGCGCAGGTTCAGGCAGGCGACCGGTTGCGCGTGGTGCCGGGCGGGAGCGTGCCGGTGGATGGTGTGCTAATCGAGGGGCATTCAAGCATCGATGAGTCGATGATCACTGGCGAGTCGCTGCCGATTGAGAAAAACACGAGCGACAAGGTCTCTGCAGGCACTTTGAACGGCTCCGGGACATTTGTCATGCGCGCAGAGCGAGTCGGCACCGACACACTGCTCGGCCGCATTGTGCAAATGGTCGCTGATGCGCAGCGCACACGGGCCCCGATTCAGGGGCTTGCCGACAAAGTGGCGGGAATTTTTGTTCCAGTCGTGCTGGCGGTTTCGATTCTCACATTTCTCGCGTGGATCGGGTTCGGCCCGGAGCCGAGGCTCGCCCATGCCATCGTGAATGCCGTAGCCGTTCTCATTATCGCCTGCCCTTGCGCACTCGGCCTTGCCACGCCGATGTCCATCATGGTCGCAGTCGGTCGTGGCGCACGCGAGGGCGTGTTGGTGAAGGATGCCGCAACACTCCAAGAATTGGAAAAAGTCACAACGCTGGTGGTCGACAAAACCGGCACCCTCACCGAGGGACACCCCCAGCTTGTGGAGATCATCCCCGTCGATGGCATGGATGCAAAGGAAGTGCTCCAGCTTGCCGCATCCCTCGAGCAAGGCAGCGAGCATCCCCTTGCGGATGCGGTTGTCCGCGGCGCGAAGGATATTCCACTTTTGCCAACAACCAACTTCCGCGCTGTGGCCGGCGACGGCGTGCTCGGGGATGTTGCGGGCCGCAAGATTGTGGTCGGCAAGGCGGAGTTTTTGCGGAGCGAAAAAATCACGGGCCTCGACCAGCTCGCAATGCCGGCGGCAAAGCTCCAAGAGGACGGCAAATCCGTTCTCTTTATCGGAGGCGCTGGCGCCGCTTATGGGCTGATCGCCGTCTTCGACCCGATCAAAACCACAACTGCCGCCGCGTTGGCGGATCTCCATGCGCTGGGCCTGAAAATCACGATGCTCACGGGTGACAACGAACGCACAGCTGCCGCTGTCGCCCGGCAACTCAGGCTGGATTCTTTCGAGTCGGGCATCGAGCCCCTCGCCAAGGCGGCTTTCATCAAAAAACTTCGCGCCGATGGAGAACTCGTCGCCATGGCGGGGGATGGCATCAATGACGCTCCTGCGCTCAGCGAGGCCCATGTTGGGATTGCCATGGGAAATGGAACCGATATCGCCATCCAAAGCTCCGGCATCACTCTCGTAAAAGGCGACCTTCGGGGCATCGCCCGGGCCATCCGCCTGAGTCGTGAGACGATGCGGAACATTCGTCAGAATCTTTTCTTTGCCTTCCTCTACAACGCGCTTGGAATCCCCATAGCGGCGGGTGTGCTTTATCCTTTTTTCGGTCTCTTACTCAGTCCCATTCTGGCCGGTGCCGCCATGAGCATGAGTTCCGTATGCGTCATTGCCAATGCGCTGAGGCTCGAGCGCGCCAAGGGGAATACTTGATCTCCAAGAAAAATCTCAAAAATTTCAACGAAAGTGTTGACACTCCACAAAGTTTCCCTACTTTCGGCCGTCCATCTTATGTCTAGAAAGTGCAGCATCACTGGGGCCAAGCCCGTTCGCGGATCCAAAATCCATCGTCGCGGTCTCGCGAAGAAAAAAGGCGGTATCGGCATGCACGTCACAGCCGTCACCCCTCGCTACTTCCAGCCGAATCTCAAAACCAAACGCGTCTGGGTTCCCGAACTCAAAAAGTTTGTGACCGTCAAAGCCACCGCGCGTGCCTTTAAGACGCTCTCGAAAAACGGGGCCTACAAAACCCTGGCTGCTGCCGGATTGGTCAAATAATCCGCGCCTTCTGCGTTTTTCATCTTCTCTCCGTGAGGCACATCCTTGCGGAGAGATTTCTTTTTTAGGAAGCATGTTCCCAGAATTCGCATGATGGCAGGTGACAAATCCTCACTGCCCGTGCCATCTTCTGCCATGCCTTTGCTGGAGGTTCAGAATCTACGAACTTGGTTTCCCGTGCTGGGAGGCGTGATGCGACGCAAGGTCGGCGACATCCGGGCGGTGGATGATGTCTCATTCACTATCGAACCCGGTTGCACGGTCGGCTTGGTCGGTGAGAGCGGCAGCGGAAAAACCACGGTCGGCCGCACGATTCTCAAGCTCATTCCCTCCACATCGGGCCGCGTGCTCTACAAGGGGAGCGATATTTTGCCCATGTCGGAACGGGAATTCCGACCGCTGCGCCGCGAGATGCAGATGATTTTTCAAGATCCCTTTGGATCGTTGAACCCACGCTTCACGATTGGCGAGATCGTCGGAGAGGCGCTGGAAATCCATTTTCCGAAAATGAACCGTTCCGACCGCGCCTTACGCGTGGCCGATCTTCTGGGCTTGGTCGGCCTCAAGGCCGATATGATGCGGCGGTATCCGCACGAGTTCAGCGGCGGGCAGCGCCAGCGCATCGGCATCGCCAGGGCGCTCGCGGTGGAACCCCGCTTCATTGTCTGCGACGAACCAGTGAGCGCGCTGGATGTGAGCGTGCAGGCCCAGATCGTGAATCTGCTGCAGGACCTGCAGGAGCAGTTCGGCATCGCCTACTTGTTCATCGCACACGACCTCGCCGTGGTGGAACACATCAGCGACCATGTGCTCGTCATGCACCATGGGAAAATTGTGGAGTCCGCCAGCGCCGAAGCAATCTACAACGATCCCCAAAACGAATACACGAAGACCCTTCTCTCGGCTGTGCCTTCCATTGCCTGATGCATCCTCTGCTCCGACATTTTCTGCGAATGAACTGGCCGCTCTTCGGCCTGATGATGGGTCTCTTGGCTTACGGGATTTATGCCATCCACAGCGCCACATGGATGAGGGATCAGGATTTCGCCAAGTCACAGTTCATCTGGATCGTGATTTGTATGCCCATGTTTTTTATCGTGTCCCTCATCGATTACCGCTGGGTGAGGTTCGGCGCCATCCCCCTCTATGTGGCGAGTATTCTTGGCCTCGTGGCCACCATGTTCATCGGGGAAAAACGCTACGGAGCCCGTAGCTGGCTCGATCTCGGTCCCATGAGTTTCCAGCCTTCGCAGCTCGCGATCATCGCGGGCATTCTCACCCTCAGCCTCTTTCTCTCAAACACACGGGCCATGCCGGCCTTCCTGCGCATCCTCTGCTGCGGAGCCATCGTCGGCGCGCCATGGCTCATGATTCTTATCCAGCCTGATCTCGGATCCTGCATCGTCTGGGTGCCGGTTTTACTGGCGATGATGTTTGTCGGGCACATCCCGAAACGCTGGCTAATTCTGATGCTCGTTATCGGGTTGGCACTAATTCCCTTGGTGGTTCATTTTGGCCTCAAACCTTACCAATACTCGCGCATCACAACATTTCTCGATCCCGAAGCTGACCCGCTCGGGGATGGATGGAATATCACGCAATCCCTCGTCGCGATTGGTTCCGGCGGTTGGGCGGGAAAAGGCTACAAATCGCCAAATTCCCTCAACGCCCTCGGCTTTCTGCCGCACACGATTGTTCACAATGATTTCATCTTTTCTGTCATGGGCGAGCAGCATGGATTTCTGGGTGGCGTTCTTCTCATCTCCGCAATGCTGCTACTTTTTCTCATTATGTTGGGAATAGCCATCAACGCAGAGGACGACCTCGGCCGCTTGCTCGCCGTGGGAATTACCATGCTGCTTTTCACGCATACTTTCATGAACCTCGGGATGACGATATCGCTCACCCCCATCACCGGATTGCCCCTTCCGCTCGTCAGCTACGGTGGATCGTTTGTCATGATCACGCTTCTGAGTTTTGCCATCCTTCAAAGCATCTGGATCTACCGCCGCTCTCCGCGATGAGTCGGGCGAGGGATTTGATTGTCCCTGGAGCGGGGAGCCTTTAATTCTAACAACAGAAAATGAAAAAAATACTAGTCACAGGCGGCGCCGGCTACATCGGTAGCATCTGCGTGGAGGAACTCATTAACCGGGGATTCGAAGTCTCTGTTTTTGATAATCTCACCGAGGGGCATGCCAAAGCGGTGGATCCCAGAGCGGATTTTTACCAAGGCGATCTCGCCGACCGTTCGGTTCTACAGCATGCCTTCGGCGAGGTGAAACCCGACGCCGTGATGCACTTTGCCGCCAATGCCCTTGTTGGCGAGTCGATGGAAAATCCATCGAAGTATTTTCGCAACAATGTGTCCTCTGGCATCAACCTCCTCGACATGGCGG
>JBILMW010000142.1:0-6667 GCA_044375335.1 Terrimicrobiaceae bacterium
ATTATTGTCCAACTCCTTACCGAGGGGAAAGTGAGGGTGGACTTCCGCGACAGCACGGAGCGCCTCCAGTTGGTGAATAAACAAGACCGCGTCTCCCGAGTTGAGGCCGTCAAGGTTTTCGATCATTGGGTCCAGGAAAATCGTGCAAAACCCGAACTTCTTGAATCCACGCGCAAAGTGGTTTTGGAACCTCCCAGAGCGAAACTCCCCCTCACAAGATCCTAACCATGACGCTCAAACCAAAAAAACCAGCCTCCAGGATTTTGATTCATTTGGGAGTGCGAAAGTTCTCTGGTTCTCAAATCGTCGAAGAATGGGATTCCTCGCAAGGGCCGCCTATCAAACTTTCCGACAAAATCGGGGAGTATCTGATGAGATTGGGTGACTCGAACAGTCTCTGTCTCAATATTGTGATTCAGTTGCTTACGCGTGGAAAAGTGCGCGTGGACTTTCGCGATACCTCCGAGCGTTTGCAACTCATCAGCGAGCAGGATACCACCTCGCGTGCCGAAGCGGTTCTGGTTTTTGACCATTGGGTCCAAGAAAACCGTTTCAAATCAGAACCGCCAGATACGACTCAAAAAATCGTGATAGAAATACCGCGTGTGAAGCTTCCGAATGCGCACTGATATAGCTGTAAGAAAGTTATAATTTCTTGCAAAAAAACCTTCTACACAAATTTACCGGGATTCAGGAGGCCGGCCGGATCGAGAGCTTTTTTGAGGGTTTGGTGGAGAGCCCGGGTTTCGGGGGAGAGCGCCTGAGTCCACCAAGGCTTCTTGGCAAGGCCGATGCCGTGCTCGCCGGTGATCGCTCCCTGCCAGGCGAGGACTTGGGTGAAAAGCGCATCGAGCGCTGCAGCAGATCTTTTTTGAACCGCTGGATCATCCGGATTCTCGACCAT
This sequence comes from Terrimicrobiaceae bacterium, assembly GCA_044375335.1. Lineage (GTDB taxonomy): Bacteria > Verrucomicrobiota > Verrucomicrobiia > Chthoniobacterales > Terrimicrobiaceae > UBA967. The sequence continues at coordinate 905 of JBILMW010000142.1, forward strand.
GATATTCACATGAATGTTGCCATCCCCCGCATGGCCGAAGCAGGCGAGGGGGAATCCGTATTTCTTCTGGAGGCGGGCGGCGAATTTCATGAGGTCCACCAAACGCCCGCGCGGAACGACGATGTCCTCGTTGAGTTTCTTGAGGCCGGTGGCTTTGAGGGATTGCGAGTAGAGGCGCCGCAGTCCCCAGAGCGCTTCGCAGGCTTCCGGCGTGGTGGCTTTTTGAATGCCAGCAGCACCTGATTTTTTTAAAAGTTTTTCGAGATCCGCTGCCTCGGAGCGCACACTGGAGGGCTGTCCATCCACTTCGATAATCACCTGCGCCTTGCCGGGCGGGAATTTTGCCGAGGGGCTGTAGGCCCGGGCCGCATTCAAGGTGAATTCGTCGGCGACTTCCAAAGCCGCCGGGAGAAAACCCGCCGCAAAGACATCCTGGATCGCGTGGGATGCCGCTTCGATGGATGCAAACCCGGCCGAAAGCACAGCACGCGCAGGTGGGAGTGGCAGTAGGCGGAGCGTGGCTTGGGTGACGACGCCGAGAAGCCCCTCGGATCCCGTGAAAAGTCCGACCAGGTCGAAGCCGGTTTTGTTTTTGTGGGTGCGACCGCCGCAGGTCACCACTTTGCCGTCCGGCAACACGACCGTGAGACCAAGAATGTAGCTGCGGGTCACTCCGTATTTCAGACAGCGCGGACCACCGGCGTTGGTGGCGATGTTTCCACCGATGCTGCAATCTTTGAGGCTGGCGGGGTCTGGCGGATAGAAGAGATTTTTTTTGCGGGCGGCTTCCTGGAGTTTTCCCGTGATGACGCCCGGTTCGACGACGGCCACGAAATCGCGCGTGTTGATCTCAAGAATCCGGTTCATGCGGTCCATGCAAAGCACGATGCCGCCCTGCACGGGGGTGCAGCCGCCGACATATCCATAGCCGGCACCACGGGGCGTGACCGGTATGCCCGCACGATAAGCCTCGCGGAGAACGAATGCCGTCTCCTTGGTATTGGCAGGAAAAACCACTGCGGCCGGCGTGCCCTTTGCGAACCATTTGTCGGAGGCATAGACAGCCGGGGCATCATCCAGCACACGGTCGGCGCCGAGTTTTTTGCGGAATTTCCGAAGAAGCGCGGCGTTCATGGCTGGCGGTTCGCTTGGAAAAAATGCCAGGACTCGGCCACACCCTCGGCAGCTGGTTTCGAGGCCAGATGACCGCCGGCTTTTTCAACAATCGCACGCACCTCGGGAATCGCATTCGAAGGACAGCAGGGATGCTCGGCATATCGGCCATCGAGCATCGGGATGTCATTGAAATGATCCCCGGCTGCGAGGACATCGCTCGCGGAAATCTGCAGAATCCGGCAAAGCTCCCCGAGCGCCGAGCCCTTGTGGTAGTCGGTATGGGCAAACCGCAGGTAGATCGTATTCCTCTGGTAAGAAAACTCCGGCTGCTTGAGTCGCTCGGTTTCCAGAAAGGAGACAAACTCATGCATCACTTGCTCATCTGAGGTGATCACCCCAGCGAGTTGGCCATTCTCCTCCGAGAGGTTAATGCCCGGATGCCCCTCGGCCAACAGGCGGATTCGGTCAAAAATATGCGTCGACCGCGCGTAGAGGTCGTCGTGCCTCTTATAACATGTCTCGTTCCACCCATGCTCAGGAACCCAGCGACCATCCGGAGTTCGGTGAAAAATTTCCCTCTCGTTCGTAAGCAGGAAATCCGGCTGCACGGGCGGCTGGAATTTTTCCACGCCCTCGATGGCGTGCCAGAGACTGCGACCGGTGTTCACTGCCCAGAGGCCGCCCGATTTTTTATGCTCCACGAGCACGGCGGCGAAGTCCGGCGCGCACCGTCCATCAGAGAAGTGGCTGATCAGCGTTCCATCAAAATCCGTGCTCAAAAGCCTAAAGTGCGACATGGCCTCCCACTAAACACTCCCCGGAGCGCGGCCGCAATTTTTCTGTGTGTTGGTTGTCGAATTTGTTACAAAGCGTCCATGAAATCTGCATACGAACTCGCCATGAGCCGTCTCGAAAAAACCTCCCCCGCCGTGCAGCTCACGCCCGACCAAAAGCAGCAAATCGCCGAGGTCGACAGCTCGATCAACGCCAAGATTGCTGAGAAAAAAATCTTCCTCGAAGATCAAATTGCCAAAGCTCCCTATCAGGAACGCGAGGCGCTCGAACGCCAGCTCGTTTCGGAACTCGCCCGCCTCGAGGAAAAGCGCGAACGCGAAAAAGAAAAAATCCGGAACCCTGCGGCAGCTTGAGCAGCCCAAAAATAAATATTGACCTTTCTGTCGTTTTTTTTACAACTACCCCTCAGCACTGTTCGTGAAAACCTGCGGTGCTGATCAAAACAACACACTATGAAAAAACTAACACTCGCACTCCTCACAGTTGCTGTCTCAGTCACAGGCGCCTTCGCAGGCACCTCGGCCAAGACCTTCAAACAAACAGTAGCTCCAGCCGCAGAATGCAAATTCCGCGATCAGGAACTCCAAGTCGACGCATTTGCCGCCGGCGCTTTCTACAACCAAGGCCGTCCAGGCTGGGGTGGTGGACTCGGAGTTAACTACTTCTTCACCAAATTCATCGGTATCGGTGTCGAACAAGACATCCTCGGCCGTGAAAAAGTTGGTGGCGGTTCCAACGCTGAATGGGCTACCTCTGGTAACCTCTTTCTCCGTTACCCAATCTGCTCGCTGAACCTCGCTCCTTACGCCCTCGCTGGCGGTGGTGCTGCTTACGGCACCGGCAAAGGACATGGCTTCGGCAACGTTGGTGGTGGTCTTGAATACCGCGTTACCGACAACATCGGTCTCTTCTCCGATGCCCGTTGGGTTTACTCCGCCGAAGAGCCAAAGAGCGCCGTTCTCGGCCGCGCTGGTCTTCGCTTCGCGTTCTAATCCAACCCGTAGCTTAACTTAAACCAAGAAGCCGACTCGCAAGAGTCGGCTTCTTTTTTTGTTCAAAAATGGGCCATCTGGCTCATGGGGTGAAAACCCCGCTTGACCCATTAATCATCAAACATCGTCCATCCCATTCCACCACCTTGAACGCCTCTCTTGGCTCTTCTCGGACAAACTTTTTGGACGATCGTCCAAAAAGTTTGCATTCAAGCGTCGCAGATTTTTATAAAAATTCCGTCGAAATTTTACACAGATTATTTAATTGTATAAATTTGTATAAGACCAAAAATTTGGACGATCGTCCAAATTTTTGGTTCGCGAAAGAGGATGGATAGTATTTGCAGTTGAAGAGCGCTAAACCCAATGAGCGCTTCAGCAACTTTGGGTGGGATTGGTTTTTTACACCGAATCAAGCCCGCAGTCGGACGATCAGATCACCCGTATCCACCGCCTCGCCGGCTTGGGCGAGGATTTCATCGATCACACCATCTGCAGGGGCGTAGAGGGTTGTTTGCATTTTCATGGCCTCAAGGGTGAGAATTTTGTCGCCTTTTGCGACTTTTGCACCCACGCCGACGGAGAGCGAGCTGACCATTCCAGGGATTGGTGCGCCGACTTCGTTGGGTTTTGCCACGTCGGCTTTTGGTCTGGAAACGGATTTTGTCTGGAGCGAGCGATCCAGCGTGGTCGCCTCGCGGGGCATGCCGTTGAATTCGAAGGAAACAACGCGCCGCCCGTCCTTCGCCGGTGCGCCAACATTGATCAACTTTACGAACAAGGTCTTGCCCTGCTCGATATCGACCGCGATTTCCTCGCCCGGCTTCAGGCCATAGAAAAACGCGGGCGTCGGCAGCTTGCTGACATCGCCATATTCGCGTTCGAATTTTGAAAAGTCCGCAAAGACATCCGGATACATGAGATGGCTGTAAAGGTCGTCGTCGCTCGCCTCGCGTTTGAGCTTGGCGGTGAGTTCCGTGCGGACTTCTGCCAGGTCGACTTTCGGTGCGCGGGCCTTTGCGGGTTTGGCTTTTCCAAGAACGACTTCCACGAGTTTTTTAGGCCATCCACCCATCGGCTCGCCAAGACCACCGGCGAGCATGTCTTTCACCGACTCGGGAAACGCCGTTCCGGGTTCGAGGTTGAGAACATCCGCCGGACGGATGCCACGGGTGAATAGGAAGAGCGCCATGTCGCCGACGACTTTGCTGGAAGGCGTCACTTTCACGATGTCGCCGAAGAGTTCGTTGACCTCAGCATAGCAGCGGGCGATCTCTGGCCAGCGATTGGAGAGCCCCATGCTAGCGGCTTGTTCCTTGAGATTCGTGAACTGTCCGCCGGGCATCTCGTGGAGATAAACCTCTGCGCTTCCTGTTCTTGGCGAGGTGTCGAACGGCGCGTAAAAGGTGCGGACCTGCTCCCAGTAGTCTGCGAACTCGTTCAAGGCATCTAAATCAAGACCCGGATCGCGCGGGGTGTGACGCAAGGCGGCGACGAGGCTGTTGAGGTTCGGTTGCGAGGTCGAACCGGACATCGAGGAGATGGCGGCATCCACCACATCGACGCCCGCCTCGGCGGCCATGAGGATCGAGGCCGCATTCACTCCGCTGGTATCGTGAGTATGAAAATGCACCGGCATTCCGACTTCCTCGCGGAGGGCTTTGATGAGCGTCCGCGCCGCAAAGGGGCGGCAGAGCCCGGCCATGTCCTTCACCGCGAGCATGTGCGCTCCCATTTTTTCCAGCTCCTTGGCAAGGCCGATGTAGTATTTGAGCGAATACTTCGTGCGGGCCGGATCGAGGATGTCGCCCGTGTAGCAGAGCGTGCCTTCGCAAATGCCCTTGGTTTTGCGCACCGCTTCCATCGCGGCTTTCATATTCGGCAAGTCGTTCAGCGAATCGAAAATGCGGAAGATATCCATGCCGCACTCGGCGGCGTGTTGGATGAAGCCGGCGACGACATTTGGCGGGTAGTTCGAATAGCCAACAGCATTCGATCCGCGCAGGAGCATCTGGAAGCAGATATTGGGAATCCGCTCGCGCAAGTCGCGCAGACGGTCCCACGGATCCTCGTGTAGGAAGCGCATCGAGGCGTCGAAGGTCGCGCCGCCCCACATTTCCAAGCTGAAAAGCTCCGAGGCCCGGCGCGCAACGGAATCCGCCACGGCCGCCATGTCGTAGGTGCGAACTCGCGTGGCGAGTAGCGATTGATGTGCGTCCCGGAAGGTCGTGTCCGTGAAAAGCAGGCGCTTCTGGCGGCGCGTCCACTCGGCGAATTTCTCGGGTCCGAGCTTGAGCAAAAGCTGGCGCGTTCCCTCGAGCGGCACCTGTTTGCCATCGTAGGATGGTCGTCGCGCTGCCTCCAAGGGCGCAGAAATCTGGTGTCCCTTGGCCTGAGGATTTCCATTCACGATCACATCCGCGAGGAATGAAAGCAGACGCGAGGCGCGGTCGCGGCGGGGTTTGAAATCGAAGAGCGACGGCGTAGTATCGATGAGCGTGGTCGTGGCCGCGCCGGACTGGAATGCCTCGTTCTGAATGACATTTTCCAGAAACGGGATGTTTGTCTTCACCCCGCGAATACGGAATTCGCGGAGCGCGCGGAGCATGCGCTGGAGAGCCATCGGGAATGTCTGCCCGGAGGTCGTGATTTTTGTGAGAAGCGAGTCGTAGAACGGCGTGATGACACTGCCAGTCGTGCCCATGCCGGAGTCGAGTCGAACCCCGAAACCCGCCGCGCTGCGGTAGGTGATGATCTTGCCGTAATTCGGCATGAATTTGTTGGCCGGATCCTCGGTGGTGACACGGCATTGAACGGCATAGCCATTGCAGGGAATATCCGGCTGCGGCGGCAACGCCAA
>JBILMW010000027.1:0-21202 GCA_044375335.1 Terrimicrobiaceae bacterium
GTCGCCCTGCGAGAGAAGCTGGGTGTGGATTTCCGAGAATAGATCTTTCCAAAAAACAGAAAAAATTTCGCGGCTCCTGCCGCAACAAATTTGCCCTTCTGTGTTCGCGATTAAACGGAGCGAAGTCCCGGACCTATGTTGAATAAATCCCGGAGGCTTGGCGCCCGGCGAGATGACAGGCCTTTATTGGAAGTCTGATTGCCGGTAACGCGGTCATCCACCCTATCATTAGGGAACGGGAACTGCTCCGGAACGGCACGAGGAGGGCAATTTTTTTTTGGCTTTGTAACCAGCAACGGCGCTGCGCGCCTGAAGCTTGGGACCCCGGCGGCGTGGCGTCCCTACCAAAAATTGACGAGGGTGCTGCCGCACCGCTGCTCGCGCGGTAGCGCGATCGTTTGCCCGAGGTAGGAAAGGCGCGCCGTCGCCGTCCGACTTTTGCGGCGAGAGCCGCCTTTGCATCCAGAAACGGCGTCTTCGCGCCTGAAGCTTGGGACCCCGGCGGCGCGGCGTCCCTACCAAAAATTCACGAGGGTGCTACCGCACCGCTGCTTGCGCGGCAGCGCGATCGTTTGCCCGAGGTAGGGAAGGCGCGCCGTCGCCGTCCGACTTGTGCGGCGAGAGCCGCCTTTGCATCCAGAAACGGCGTCTTCGCGCCTGAAGCTTGGGACCCCGGCGGCGCGGCGTCCCTACCAAAAATTCACGAGGGTGCTGCCGCACCGCTGCTTGCGCGGCAGCGCGATCGTTTGCCCGAGGTAGGGATCCGCCTTCAGGATTACGGCGTGAAGATTGGCGCGCCGTCGCCGTCCGACTTGTGCGGCGAGAGCCGCCTTTGTATCCAGCAACGGCGTCTTCGCGCCTGAAGTTTGGGACCCCGGCGGCGCGGCGTCCCTACCGAAAATTGACGAGGTGCTGCCGCCCTCGGCTTCAGGTTGTGGCGGTTTTTTGGATTTCGAGCAGGCGGGTTATGCCTCCCCGAGCGGCTGCGACCATTTGCTCGAGTTGGGCGGGGCTGAAGACATTTTCTTCGCCGCTGCCTTGGAGTTCCACGAAGTCGAGCTTGTCGGTCATGACGACATTCATATCAACGCTGGCGTCGCGGTCTTCGATGTAGTCGAGATCAACGAGGACTTCGTTGTTCACGATGCCCACGCTCACTGCGGCGACGCGGTTTTTCACGGGGAGTTCCTTGATTTTCCCTTGTTGGACAAGCCATTGACCGGCGAGTTCGACGGCGACGGATGCGCCGGTGATGGCGGCTGTGCGCGTGCCGCCATCCGCTTGCAGCACATCGCAATCCACCCAGAGCGTGCGCTGGCCGAGTTTTTCGAGATCGACGACGGCGCGGAGGGACCGTCCGATGAGGCGTTGGATCTCGGTGCTGCGTCCATCGGTGCGTCCGCGTGCCGAGTCGCGTTGTTTTCGGGTGAGGGTGGAGTAGGGGAGCATGGAGTATTCGGCAGTGATCCAGCCGCCGGTTTTGTTTTGTTCTTTCATCCAACGCGGCACGCTCTCTTCGATGGTGGCGGCGCAGATGACTTTGGTGTTGCCGAAGGAAACGAGGACGGAGCCCTGGGCGTGGGGGGCGATGCCTTTTTCGAGGGTGACGGGTCGGATTTCTTGGGCTTGGCGGTTGTCGTGACGGCTCATAAAGGGGGCGAGTGTGAGGGGAAGTGGCGGCGGCGGGCAAGGAGCGATTCATAAAACGCTTGAAAACGACCTCTTGACGCCACGGAATGGGTTGCATACCCTACGCGTCCATTTTTTTAGAAAGTAGGTGAATTTATGCCGGAAATAATCGTTCGAAAAGGCGAGCCCATCGATAGAGCCCTGAAGCGTTTGAAAGGGAAGATCGATGCGGAGGGGTTGATGGATGAAGTGCGTCGACTGCGCGCTTTTGAAACACCCGTTCAGCGCACGCGTCGCAAGGCGAAAAACAACGCCAAGCGCGCCAAGTTGAAGATCCGATTTAATTTCAACCCCGTGTCCTAACCATTGGACAGTGGTAAAATTGTTATCGCCGGCTGCGGTTTCCTGGGGGAAGCCGCAGCCGGTTTCTTTTTAGAGGCGGGGTGGCGCGTGCTGGGGCTTTGTGCCACGGAGGAATCAGCTGCCAGACTCGCTGATCGGCCGTTTCCCGTCGCCGTCGTGGATGTTTCCAAACCTATCGCCGCACCGGTTGGGTGGGAGCGTTCCGACATCGTCGTGCACTGCGCCAGTTCTGGGCGCGGCGGTGCGGATGCCTATCGTGCAGTGTATCGGGATGGCTTGGAGAATCTCCGTGATGCCTTTTCTCCGGGGCGTTTGATTTTTACTGGCAGCACATCGGTTTACTCGCAAGTGGATGGAGGGTGGGTCACTGAGGATTCGCCAGCGGAGCCGGATCGCGAGACGGGCCGGGTTTTGCTCGAAGCGGAAAAGATCGCGCTTGAAGCTGGCGGAGTCGTGGCGAGGTTGGCGGGAATCTACGGGCCTGGCCGCTCGGTGTTGTTAAAAAAATTTCTGGAGGGCTCGGCTGTTCTTGAGGCCGGAGGCAACAGGTGGATCAACCAAATTCACCGCGATGACGGCGCGAGGGCGCTGCTCCGGTTGGCACAGCACGAAGAGGCGGCGGGCATTTACAATGTGTGCGACGACACGCCGACGACACAGCGGGAGATTTATGGATGGATCGCTGATCATTTGAATCGCCCCCTGCCGCCCGAGGGACCGGCGGACCTGAATCGCAAACGCGGGTGGACGAGCAAAAGGATCAGCAATGCCCGGCTTAGGTCGCTCGGTTGGAGTCCGCGCTATCCCAGCTACCGGGATGCGCTGGGGGAATTGGTCGCCGCCCAAGCGGAGTGATTTCAGTTTTCCGGCAGGGCCTGCACTTGGACGACCGGCAGGGGGAAGCGGAGGCGGAGTTCGCCATCGATTTTGACTTCCACCGTGTAAACGCCGGGTGAGGGAATTTGGAGCCCACCGAAGACATGGACATTCGTGGCGTGGGCATCGAGTGCGGGGAGTTGGAATTCGACCTCGCTCTCGGCGATGGGTGTTTCCTCTTCCGGCGTGAGGATTGCTGATTGCTGGGTGAATTGGCCGATGCCGCCGCACCAGCGGGTCCAAAGGCAGAGCTTGAAAAAACCGAGAGGCAGCACCGGGGCGGGAATCATGCCAATGATTCCGACAAGCGTTTGCTGGCCGCTTGCCTCTTGGCGAACATCCTCGCAGAGCACGCAGGCCTGCAGATCGGGTAAAATGACTTCGGACATAGTGCCAATAGACTCCTCACACGCTCCTGATGCACGAAGGAAATGAGGAGCGTGCGGCTTTGATCCGGTAAAATCTGTCCAAAATTCGATTCAAGGCTCAGAATTTGATTATGGCAACCGACTCTAAAATCCACCATCTCCGTCGTGATTATCAACGCGAACCGCTGGATGCGGCGTCCTTCAACGCCGACCCGTTCGCGCAGTTTCGCGTGTGGTTTGAGGAGGCGAGGAGCGCTGGGATTTTGGAGCCGAATGCGATGACGCTGGGCACGGCGGATAGCTCGGGCCGTATTTCGTGCCGCACGGTTTTGTTGAAGGGAATCGACGAGCGGGGCTTTGTGTTTTTTACGAACTACGGAAGCCGCAAGGCGCAGCAGATGGCGGCAAATCCGCAGGCTGCGTTGTTGTTTCCATGGATCACGCTGGAGCGTCAGGTCGAGGTTGCTGGCAAGGTGGAAAAAATTTCCGAGGCCGAGTCGCTCGAGTATTTTCTCAGTCGTCCTTTCGGCAGCCGTATCGGGGCCTGGGTGTCCGAGCAAAGTTCCGTGATCCCATCGCGCGAGGTGCTTGTTGCAAAATTCGAGGAGCTGAAAAAACAATTTGCCGACGGGAATGTGCCGAAGCCCGAGGGATGGGGCGGTTACCGTATCGTGCCGGAGACAATCGAATTCTGGCAGGGTGGGGCGGATCGTCTGCACGACCGCCTTCTCTACACGCGCATGGATGCAGGTTGGAAAATATCCAGACTTTCGCCATAGTCGCCGCCATGCGGAACATGCTTCTCTTCATTTTGTGCGGTTTTTTTCTGTGCGGGAGCGCGTTTGGCGCGGAATCGGCCAACGCGGCGGGGGGTGTGGATTGGTCGGCGGGCTGGATTCAAACGCCCGGAGCGTGGGCGACTCTGGCGCTGCTGGTGGCGCTTGAGTTGGTCCTTGGAATCGACAACATCCTGGTCATCACTCTGGTGGTCTCGCGGATAGATCCGGCATTGAGAGACAAGGCGCGGAATATCGGTCTCTTTTTGGCGCTTCTTTTCCGGCTCATCGCCCTCTGCGGGGCGAGTCTCTTGATCAGCATGACGGACCCGGTTCTCTCGCTCGCAGGATTCAAGCTTTCTATGAAAGACATCATTCTGCTGGCTGGCGGGCTTTTTCTCACTTGGAAAGCCGTGAAGGAAATCCACCACTGTGTGGAAAATCCATCGCCGGCTGGCGGCACGGGGCTTGGCGGGGCGGTGACGATGACCTTCGCCTCGGCTATCGTGCAGATTTTGCTTTTGGATGCGGTCTTTTCGATTGATTCGGTGATCACGGCGGTGGGGCTGACCTCCTATATGCAGGTTATCATTTTCGCGGTGCTGGTTTCCTTTGGGGCAGTGCTGGCATTTGCCAAGCCGATTGGCGACTTCGTCGTGCGGCATGCGGCTCTCAAAATCCTGGCGCTGTCATTTTTGGTCTGCATCGGAATGACGCTGATTCTGGAGGGAATGCACAAGCATGTGGACAAGGAATATCTCTACCTGCCAATGGGATTCGCTTTGCTGGTTGAGTTGCTGCAGATGCGCGCGAGCCGGAACGCGGCGCGCCGGGGCTAATGTTGCCAGATTCTGTTTGCCTTGGACATGGCGTCCGAGCATAACACCGCGATGAGCGAGTTTATTGATTTTTTCCTGCACGCCGAAAAGCACCTCGAGTGGTTTATCAAAAACTACGATGTGTGGATTTACGCCCTGCTTTTCGCTATCATTTTCTGTGAGACCGGCCTCATCGTGACGCCGTTTTTGCCCGGCGATTCCTTGCTTTTTGCTGTCGGGGCCCTGGCTGGTAGAGGGCTGATCGATTGGACCATAATTACTCCCTTGCTTCTGGTTGCGGCCATCGTGGGCGACGGCGTGAACTACGCGATCGGAAAATGGCTGGGACCAAAGGTCTTTCACTACGAATCGAGCCGCTTTCTCAACAAGGCGCACCTCATGAAGGCCCACGCCTTCTATGAAAAATACGGTGGACGCGCCATCATTCTGGCCCGCTTCGTTCCCATCGTTCGCACCTTCGCCCCATTCGTCGCAGGCGTCGGCTCGATGACCTACTCGAAATTTGCCTTCTACAATGTGACCGGTGCGATCCTCTGGATCGGGATCTTCCTCGGCGGCGGCTACTACTTTGGTGGTCTCGAAATCGTGCAGAAAAACATGAAGCTCGTCATCCTCGGAATCATCGTCGTTTCAATCCTGCCGATCGCGTGGGAATTCTTCAAAGCCTGGCTCGAAAAACGCCGCGAGAACGCAGCGTAGGTTTGAATTACCGCTCCTCGCGAGTTGGATTCACCAGCCTGCCGTCCTGCTTCGAATCCAACTCAAGCGGCTGTCCATAATCCGTCGCGATCGAGTCGGACGGCGATCACTTGTGAGTTCACGCCAAAGCGAGGTGCAATTTTTTCTGCGAATTTGTCGCGTAGCGGGCCGCTTGTCATGAAATTTGGAACCAATCGTTCGGCTTCTGGTGCAAACTCGTCAAATAATGCTGCGAGCCGTGTTTCCGGAACAAGGAGACGCCCGGCAAACTCATTTGCTTCCTGCTCCACAGTGTATTTGCGGCCGTGATTGTTTGCCGTCCAAAGCGCAAAATCGTGTAGGGATTTGAAATCGGAATCCTGCGGAAGATCCCGATGGAGAAAGTAGTGGGCGAGCTCATGTGCAACCGTGAAGCGCAATCGGTTGAGTTTCCATTCCGGACCTCTTTCCATCAACGCGTATTGCTCGGCATCCAGATAGATGCCGCTGAAATCCACCTTGATGGCCGCATCCACACGATACTTCGCAGCCAAGTCATCAAATGGGATGGCGTCCAGACCGATATCGATTTCAAAAAAAGTAAAAACATCAATCGGCGTGCGATCTTCTTTCAAGATTTCGAAATGGACCCGCAGCTCTTCGATTTTGTCCCAAACATGTTCCATGGGTGGGATGGGTTACTGGGCGTCGGCGGTGTGGAGTTGCTTGATGTCCTCAGCAAGGCTCTTCAGTTCCTTCTCGCTGAGTTCGTGACCCCGGGCCGCGCGAAAGAAGGCGGGAAGCGCCCTTTGAAGGATTGCGTGATCTGCTACATCCGCGGGAATTTCGCGTCTTTGAAGAGCCGCTTCATCCATTAAAGACAGTTTTTTCGCGCCAGCGAGCCCAAAGAAATCCGCCAACCGCTCCAGAAGAGTGATGTCGCCAGGAGGCGGATTCACCCCGCGTTCGACCTTGCTCCAATTGCTGGGATCGAGGCCGTTTTGCGCGCAGAAGTCGCGTAAAGTTAACTTTTTCTGAATTCGAAGAGATTTGATGGTTTCGTTAAACATAGGAATGCTTTCATTGGTGTGGTTGAAAAATACCACACTCGTCAAGTCCCTGTTTTTGAAAAAATTTTGGACACCACTTCACCCCAACTTCACCGGACTGGCTTGGGCATTTGAATAGCTAATGGAGTCGATGAAATGATCATTTCCGGCAGAGTCGCTCTACTCCTGCGGCTCGATGCGCGGGAACAGCGGGACTGGTTCGCCGAGTTGGTGGCCCTCCGGGAGAGCGCCCCATGCTGTGGCGGCGAGGGAGGCTTCGCCTTGCCAGTTGAGTTGGGAGCGTATGGCATCCGCTTTGCGGGGGATGATCGGTGACATGAGGATCGAGATGATGCGCAGAGACTCGGAGAGCGTGTAGAGGACCTCGTCGAGTTTTTCCGCTTGGGCGGGGTCTTTGGCGAGTTTCCACGGAGCGGTTTCCTCCACATAGGCGTTGCAGCGAGTCACGATCTCCATCGCGGCTTCGATGGCGGCTTGGACCTGATAGGATTTCATGGCCGCATCGTAGGCTGCGGTTTTTTCTTGAACGAAGGTGGCGAGCGGAGAGTCCATGAGGCGCAGGATGCCGCTGCGGTAGCGTTTTGCCATGCTGAGGGTGCGGTTCAGCAGGTTGCCGAGGCTGTTGGCGAGTTCGGCGTTGTAGCGTTGCTCGAGCCGCTCGATGCTGAAATCGGCATCTCGTCCGGTGGAGATCTCGCTGAGTAGATAATACCGCACGGCGGCTTGCCCGTAGCGGGCCACGAGGGCCTCTGGATCGATGATATTTCCGAGGCTTTTGCTCATCTTGGCGCCGGAAATGTTCCACCAGCCATGAACGAGGAGCGTGGGCATTTCGGCATCAGTGAAGCCGAGGGCGCGGAGCATGATCATCCAGTAGATGCCGTGGGGCGGGATGAGAATGTCTTTGCCGATCACATGCAGGGCGGGCCAGCGGGATTTGAAAAGGCTGAGATCGGCTCCCGGCTTGGCGTCGTAGCCGGCGAAGCTGATGTAGTTCGAGAGCGCGTCGAACCAGACATAGGTCACAAAGGCTGGGTCGAACGGAAGCTCGATACCCCAGGTGAGGCGGGATTTCGGGCGTGAAATACAGAGGTCGCCGGTGAGTTTTTCAACGGCGTTTCGTAGTTCGGCGACGCGGAAATCCGGGACGACAAGCGGGTTTCCGGCCTGTGTGCGGGAGTCGATGAGGTTGAGCAGCCAGTCACGGTGCTCGGCGAGTTTGAAGTAGTAATTCTCCTCCTCGATCTCAACGACCTCGCCCCACTCGGGACCGAATTCGCCGTCGGGGCCGCGTTCTTTTTCGGTGAGGAATTGCTCCTGACGCACGCTGTAATAGCCGCTCTGCGTGGCTTTATAGAATTGGCCTTCATCCCAGAGTCGCTGGAGCATGCCTTGCACGCAGGTTTTGTGCAGATTCTCCACGGTGGCAGCCCAGGCGTCGTGGCTGAGGTCGAGTTTCTTCCACAGCTCCACGAAGAGGGCGGTGATCTCGGCGACAAACTCGGCCGGTTCGACGCCGCGCTTTTGGGCGGATTGCTGAACCTTCTGTCCGTGCTGGTCCACGCCTGTGAGGAAGAACACATCGCGTCCGGCGAGGCGTTGGTGGCGGGCTATGGCGTCGGCGAGGACCTTCTCGTAGGCATGGCCGATGTGCGGCGCGCCATTGGTGTAGTCGATCGCGGTGGTGATGAAGAATGTGTTCGGCATGGTGTGTCAGGAATCGGTTTTGATTTTTCCGCCCCAGGAGAGGATGCGCGCCTTGCCGCCTGCGGCTTCGGCCTCCTTGATCTGGTTGTTGCGGACATGGAAGAGCGAGAGGCTGGACCAGGCGAGCATGTCTTGCGGACGCAGCTTCACGGCTTGCAGCCCGGCTTCGACGGCCTCGGCATTGCGGCCGTTTTTCATCAGCGACATGCCGAGTGCGTGCCAACCCTCGAAAAAATCGGGATCCATCTCGACACAACGGCGGTATTTCTCGATCGCCGCCTCCAGGTCGCCAACAGCGATGTCTCCCGTGGCATCGTCGAAAATCTCGTCGATCTTTTGATCCATCAGCCTTGGCGGCCCGCTGGCATCGTGATGCGCGCGGCTTCACGGCTTACACGCAGCCACTCCATGAAGAGTAGGTCGCGTTTGTTGCGGAGCAGGCTCTCGCGAATCTGTGTCTCCCGCGCACCAAAGGCCATTTGATCGACTGGAGCACGGGTTTGAAGTTGAGCGACGAAAGCACCCCAAGGAGCGCCTTCGAGGTTTGAAATTCCGCCTTCCTTGAGTAGCAGTGTAGAGCCCGCGATGGCTTGGTTTTCGGGAGATGTCGATTCGGCGGCGGCCACGACATTTTTGATTTCTTCCACTTTGAGATTCTGTGCGGCTGCTGCCTCGGCGAATGATTTTCCCCCGGCCACGGCGGCGCGAAGGGCATTCGCTGCGGATGTCGCGTCGGCGGTGAAAATCTGCTCGGCCTTCTGCGCGCGCAGTTGAGCCTCGATCTGCGGGCGGGCCTCGTCGAGCGTGAGCGGGCGGGCCGGATTCACGGCCGTGACTTCGATAATGTAGAAGGCATCGCCTGACTGGATGACATCACTCGTCGAGCCTGCCTTCGGAACCAGAAACGCGGCGGGAGCGAGGTCGGCCATGGCTTCCGAATTGAGGCTGGCTGCGGCTTGGGCGGGATTTCCGGTGCGGTCGAAAGCAGTGAGCTTGATGATTTTTGCGCCGGCTTTTGCGGCGAGTTGATCGAGCGATGCTCCGGCCTGTGCGAGGGAGTCGGTGAGTTCGCTGGCTGTGTTGGCCAGCTTCTGAAGGGCATCCACCTTCTCTTTTCCTTCGAGTTTCGAATCGGCGGGAAGCTCAAAAACCACGCAGCGTGCTTCGCGGGTTTCCTCCGCCATGAAAGCGGCCTGATTTTGTTGGTGGATGGAGGCGACCTCCTCCGGGCTGATCTGGATTTTGTCGGTCTCCTGCGTCCGCTCAAACTTCACGAAGCCCGCCGTGACGGGTTGAAAGGCGCGGGCCATTGCTTGCATTTCACCTTCGCTGATGGCTGCGGGTGCCTCGACGATTTTGCTGAGGGCTTCAAGGCGCAGCGAGTCGCGGATCACATCCTCGAGTTGGCGCTCGTTGAAGCCGCGCGGCGCGAGTTGCTCGCTCACAAACTGTCCATATTTCAGGGGGTCGAATTGTCCGGCCGCCTGGAAGATCGGGACCTGCTTGATCCGGTTGGCAACCTGGTCGTCGGTGGGTTCGACGCCGAGTTCGCGGGACTGGTGCTGAAGAACGAGGAGGTTCCAGACGAACTCGGTCAGCGCCCGATCCTGATCCGGCGAGGTTCCGCCGAGTTTTTGCAAAAGCTCGAACTGCCCGAGCGCGAGGGTGAGTTGGTAGTTTTTGACCTGGCGGTTGATCGCAAGGGGAGTCAGGGCTTTTCCGTAAATCGTCGGGTTTTTGATGGTGGCCAACTCGTCAAGCTGCGTCGTGTTGTAGAGGAAAACAAAGGCCACAATTGTCAAAACGGCCACCACCAGCATCAGGACTCGCTGATTTTTTCTGAGAACTTGAATCATAAAATTTGATGAAAATGTTGATTAACGAGCCGGAAGGTATTAGAGAGTCACCCCGATGAAAGCAAGCATCCCCCGTTTCTGGTTCATGGCAGCAGCTCTCTTTGCGACCTCACTGTCCGCAATAAACGCGCAGGATGTCGTCATTCAAAAAGACGGCCAGCGGCGCGAAGGCGAGATCACAGGAGTCAAGGCCGATGCCATCCGCATCAAGATCGGGCCGGTCGAAACCGCCGTTCAGATGGCCAATGTTCAATCTGTGGAAAAAGCCGCTCCCGCCGACTTCGATGCCGCCAATGATTTGTGGCGCGCAGGAAACGCCGCCGGTGCGCTGGCCAAGCTCGAGCCGCTCGCGCAGAAGTTCAGCGGACTTCCCACGCCGTGGGCCGAGCGTGCCAGCTCCCTGCTTCCCGAGTTGTATATTGCCCAGGGACGCGCAGCTGATGCCGACACCGCTTTTAGGAATTTTCAAAAACTCTACCCCGGTGCCGGCTCCTCCTCCGATCTTCTCCTCGCCCGCCTCGCCATCGCCAGAAAAGACCTCGTCACAGCCCGCGCCAAGCTCACTCCTATTGTGGAAGCCGCCAAGCAGACGAAGCTCCCGGCCGGCGCCGACGCCGTCGCCATGAGCCAAGCCCTCTGCCTCATGGGGGAAATCCAAGAAGGCGCCGATGAAAAATCCGAGGCCCTCGGAAATTATCTTCTTGTCACAACCATTTTCAAAAACGATCCCTCTTCCGCAGCACGCGCCGCAACCCGCGCCGAGGCTCTCCAGAAAGAAAAAGTGATCGTCCCCTAGTTTTCCCAACCTGTTCTAAAAACCATGCAAAAAACAAACCCAGTCATCCATCGCATCCTCCCGCTCGTTCTCTTGATGGCAGTAGGCTCCATGGCCCACGCCGCTGACAAACCGCCAGATCAGATGAGCATCATCGAGATGATTCTCCACGGCGGTCCGCTGATCGTGGGAATCTGGTTGTGTATTGTAGGCACATCGATGGTTCTTTTCACTTATTGCATTCAGCTCTTCATGACCCTGCGTGCCGAGAACCTCGCGCCAAAGGCCTTGATGGAATCTTTGAAATCCACCATTGATGCCGGCAACTACCAAGAGGCTTGGGAAACATGCAAAGCAAACAAGGCTTATGTTGCCAAAGTCCTCCAAGGCACGCTCGAGCGTTTGGGACGAGGTCAAGATGCGGTTCAAGCAGGATTGATTGAATACGGACTACGCCAAGCTCAGCCGATCAAAACAAAAATCAGCTATGTTTCGGTTATCGGAGTTATCGCTCCCATGATCGGGTTGTTGGGAACGGTTATCGGAATGATGGGCGCGTTCGCGGTTCTCGGTCAGTCTGGCGTGGCCGATCCGCGCGGTCTCGCTCTCCGAATCGGTGAAGTGCTTATGGCGACGGCTGCTGGCCTCTTCATCGCTATTCCCGCGTTTATTTTCTATTACTACTTCCGAAATCTCTCCACCATCCGGATCGGTCTTTCGGATGACAAACTCCTCCATCTCATGGTGGATGTGCCTTACGAGGAGTTGCACGGGATCATCATCGGTGATGGAGCGGACGGCTCCTACACTCCACCCGCCGCGTCTTCCGGCGCTTCTCAAAACATTGCCGCTGCCGCTGAAGCCAACTGCCCGGTTTGCAACGGAGCGATCTCTGTTGGAGAAACCCCTTGCCCTCATTGCGGATCGCCTATTGATTGGGGAACATAATCTCTTAAAAAATGTCCGACGCAGCACATTCCGGCGGAAAGAAAAAACTCGTCCGCAAGCCAGAACACGAGCCCGATCCGGAGTTCCAGATCGCTCCCATGATCGACATTCTTCTGGTCTTGCTCGTGTTCTTCATGTCCATCAGCTCCACGGAAGTGCTGCAGTCGAACAAGGAAATCAACCTCCCCATTGCCAAAGAGGCCAAAGAGGCCAAGGACAATCCCGGCCAGGTTATCATCAATGTGACCTACACGGCCATGAATGGCATGACAGCCATCGAGGTGGACCAAAAAGACTACGCCATGCCGGCTGAAATCGTTCCCATCCTTCAAAATAAGGTCACAGCAAACCCGATGGTTCGCGTTCTCATCCGCGCCGACCGCGAAGTTCGTTATGACTATGTGCGCAAAATCCTCGAGGCCGTTGGACAATCTGGCGTGGGTAATGTAACTTTCTCCGTGGTCGACAAAGACTCGAATCCCCAAGCCGCTTCCTGATGATTCCCCAAATGAAATACGACACGCAAATCATTCAAAAAAACTCAACCGGAGGGCTGTTCTAAGCCATGGGTGGAGGTGGTGTATCCGAAGACGGAGATCCGGGCTTCCAAATCGCCCCAATGGTCGATGTGGTCTTTGTGTTGTTGCTTTTCTTCATGGCTTCAGCCGGATCTCAAGTCATTGAGAAGGAATTAAATATCAGCCTTCCCAGTGGCCGTTCTGCTGGTGCGGCTGGAGGCGTGCCATCCACCCCGATCATCATCGACATTCTGCCCGACGGAAAAGTCCAGATGAACAACAAAATCTATGATTCTCCGCAGAGTCGTGAATTGCCCGAGTTGCGGAGTTGGTTGAAAGAGACAATTGGCAAGTTTGGCGACAAAGACCCCGTGATTCTTCGCCCCGATCCCATGACCAAGCACGAGCGCGTCATGGATGTGCTCAACGCGGCCTCGGCTTCCGGCGTCACCAAGTTGTCGTTTAGTTAGTTTTTTTGCCGTGCGCGGCGCCAAGCCTTCTTCGAACCCGCGGAGGAGACGCCTTGTCATCCTCTTTGTATGCGCTTCACTCGCATGCGCCTTGGCTTTTCTAGCGATTCAGATCAGCCGTTTCATCCATAGTCCTGAATTCGCCCGTTTTCTGGCATCCCGCGCGAGTCAGGCTTTGAAATTGGAGGCCAGTTTGGACCCCTTGCGGTGGGAGGGCGACTCCGCGTTGAGCGAGGGGTTGACCCTCATCGGCGGCGAGTCGGCCGCGCTGGAGCGCTTGGAGGCTAAAGTGTTGCGCGCCGAGTGGAATTGGCGCGGCTTGCTCTCCGGTGCTTGGGAAATCGAACACATCGACATTCAAAATCTCTCGGCCACTTTTAAATCAAGGACCGAAACCGCCCCGCCCGCGCCTGCCAGTGCGTCAGCGGAAAAATCCCATTCCCGCCTCGCATCCTGGCTCCCCTCGCGGTTTGAACTCGGCAGGTTTGATGTGCGCAAGGCCGATTTCCGTTTCGGGGAAGTTCAAAGCACCGGCCAGAGTCTCGTGATCCAGCGCGTTTCCGGAGGCTACGACATCGAGTCGCGCGGTGGTTCGGTTTCCATTCCAGGCCTGCCGCCCCTCGCGCATGCGCAGGGCCGCATCCGCGAGCGCGAAGGTGTCTTTTATTTCGACGACGCCCGTTTTTTTCTCTCCAGTGCCGGTTCGCTCGTGGCCTCTGGAAATACCGGTCCGAATGCGCGTTTGACTCTTAATTGGGATGGCGTGCCCGTCGAGAGCCTTCCCTTTCCCGCATTGGCGAAACATCTCGATGGCACGAGTCAAGGCCAGGCAACCTTGGATGCCCAAGGCATCTGGCGCGGCAAAATCAGCTTCACAGGCGCTCGTCTCCAGGATCTGCCTTTGTTGAAAAATGTAGCTTCGTTCCTCCACGACCCGGCCTGGAGCCGTCCGCAACTTCAAAAACTCAGCACCGATTTTGAGTGGTCGGCCGGAAACCTCAAACTCACAAATCTCTTTGTCGAATCCAGTGGCCTGGCACGCATCGAAGGCAGCGCGAGCGTTGCTCACGGCGGCGAACTCTCCGGACAACTCGAGTTGGGCCTCGATCCCAACACCCTGAAATTGCTGCCCGGCGCACGAGAAACGCTCTTCGCCGCCACGCGTAATGGCTGGTATTGGTCCCCCGTCCAACTCTCAGGCACATTGTCCGAACCAAAGGAAGACCTCTCCCCGCGCCTCGCCGCCTGCCTCGCCAGCGCCGTCCTGATCAACAAAGCCGACAAGGCCCTCGACGCCGTCCCCACGAAAGCCATCGACACAGCTAAAGACCTTATCAATATCTTCGCCCCTCTCATCCCGTAAGGCCGACCAAAAATTTGGACGATCGTCCAAATTTTTTGTCGAACCGGCTCGTGAAAAAGAAAATCGTTTGTCTTTGAATCCATGAAAAATCTACCTGTTGTTTTGACGATTGCCGGATCTGATAATTCCTGCGGAGCGGGTGCGCAGGCTGATCTTAAGACGATCACGGCTCTTGGCGGGTATGCGCAGACGGCCATTACTTGTGTGGTGGCAGAGGTTCCCGGCAGGGTGGAGGCGATTCAGCCCGTGAGGCCGGATATTGTGGCGGCGCAGATTCGATTGAGTTTTGAAGCGTTTCCTGTGGCTGCTGTAAAGACCGGTATGTTGTTTTCCATGCCGATCATCCGAGCGGTGGCGTCGACTTTGGCGGCGTGCAAAAAGATTCCGCTGCTTGTGGTTGATCCCGTCATGGTCGCATCGAGTGGTGATCCATTGTTGAAGGCTTCGGCTGTGAAGGCCTACCGGGATTTGCTTTTTCCCTTGGCGACTTTGGTAACGCCGAATCTCGACGAGTTGCGGATTCTCTCGGGCATGCCGTGCCGCGATCTCGATGAAATCAAGGCGGCGGGCGAAAGGCTCGTCGCCCGGCATGGTTGCGCCTTTTTGCTCAAGGGCGGGCATCTTCGCGAGAAGATGGCAACGGATATTCTGGCGACGCGGGATGGGTTTGAAACATTCGAAGCGCCTTTCCGCCGCAAGATCGACGCTCACGGCACGGGGTGCACTTTTTCGGCCGCAATAGCGACTTTTCTTTCAGCCGGGTTGTCGCTCTCCGAGGCGGTTGGTCATGCAAAAAGATACATCACCCGCGCGATTGAAGAGCATTTGAGCTGGAAGAAAACGACCGCTCTAGAGCACCGCACGCAGCGTGTTCACCTGCCGGGCATGGACTGAAGCACGACGCCTTTGAGGTATTCGGTTTCCGGCAACCCCAGCACGACCGGGTGGTCGAGTGGTTGGCCGATGCGGCGTATGAGTCTCATGTTGCGCTTCGCATCATGAAGTCCCTCCGTGATTGATCCCTCAAACTCATGGGACGCGACATGGTGCGAGCAGGAGAAGGAGACGAGTATTCCGTTTTTTGAAAGCAATGTGGCCGCCCGTGCGTGAAGGTCGCGGTAGCCGCGCAGGGCCTCGGCGATTTTGCCCCGCGCTTTCGTGAAGGAGGGCGGGTCGAGGATGATGAGGTCGTATTCGGGTTTGTCGGGACGGCGGAGGAAATCAAAAACATCCGCCTGTCTGGTTTCCACAGGCAGTCCGTTGCGCGCCGCATTGTCGCGGAGGCGCGCCGAGCTTTCGGTGCCGGATTCCACAGCGGTGACATGACTTGCTCCCGCTTTGGCGCAGGCGAGGGCGAAGCCGCCTTGGTTGGAAAAGCAGTCCAACACGGTCAGGCCGTGCGAGAGTGCGGCGACAATGCCGTATGACTCGAGTTGGTCGAGGTAAAGACCGGTTTTGTGGCCGCCGAGGGGATCGACAAGGAAACGCACGCCCGAGGTCTCGACTTCCACCTCGCCGGGATTTTGTCCTGCCAGAACTCCTGTGACGGGCGGCAAACCTTCCGCAGTGCGCACTGGGGCATCATTCCGCTCGATGACACATGCAGCGCCTGTTTTCTCCATGAGGATGGCGGCAATGGTTTCCTTGTGCCGATCCATCCCGGCAGTGAGTGTTTGGAGCACTACGACATTTGCATACCGGTCGGCAATGACGCCGGGGAGTCCATCGCTTTCGCTCCAGACAAGGCGCCCCAGATCGCTGCGGCAGCCTGTGCGCTGGCGGTATTCCAAGGCCTGCTCAATGCGTCGGCGGAAAAAATCCGCATCCAGATCCTGTCTGCGCCTCGAGAACCGCCTGACAACAATTTGCGAGCGGGAATTGTAAATGCCAACACCGAGAAGGTGGTCCCGGCCGTCCTTGATCGAAACGACATCTCCGTCGGTCGGCGTTCCGAAGGATTTTTGAATCTCGCTGGCATAGACCCAGTCGTGCCCGTGCAAAATCCGCGAACGCGGACGAACAATTACGCCGCTCATGAGTTGGCCTCCTCTTGGCTTAAAAATTCCCACTTCGAAAAGGTCGCCGCTTGTCCGGCGTATTTGCCATCGGCGTCTGTCACATTCCAAACCGTGGCTTGGGCGATTCGAAACCGGCGGCCTTTGTTCGAGATTCGAATGCCCGAGTAGTCGTCGATAAATCCCCGCTCTCGGACGCGCCGCAGGAATTCGGCACGCTCGTCGCGGTGCATCGGCTCAGCCGTGAGTCGCGACGGTGTGCGTGTGAGCGTGTCCCAATCCATTTCCCAGAGCTCCATCGCCGTTTTGTTGCCATAGTTCAAAATCTGATCGCCCTCCGCACCGCCTGAGACCACTGCAAAGGGGGCCTCGAAAAGCATCCGCGTCTCGGCATGCGCATCGCCGCAAGGTTCGATCAAGTGGCGTCCAGTCCATCGATGGTAGGTGCGCAGCAATTCCGCGCCGTGGGTTTCTATAAAATCCATCGCGCGAGGCTATCCGCTTCGAGGCTCTCTGACGACGGATTTTCCGATGCGGGGCTTGTCTCGGCAAAGGCAATCCGCTGAGATGATGACCATGAAAAAGCAACTCCGTGATGTTCCCGGCGGTCCGCCAGCCCTTGGTCCCTACTCGCTTGGCGTGGTGGCCGAAGGGAAATTTGTCTTCGTTTCGGGTATGACGCCATGGGATCCCGCAACAGGAAAAATCGAGCGTGGATCGATTGCGCGCCAGACCGAACTTGTTCTGGAGAACATCCAAAAGGTGCTCGCCGCCTCAGGAGCCGGATTTGAAAATGTCGTCAGCACCCGGGTCTATCTCTCCAACCTTTCGAAAGAAAATTTTCAAGAGATGAACGCGGTCTATGCCCGCTACTTCGGAGAGTCCGCTCCCTCCCGTGCCACGATCGGGGCGCAGCTTCCGGGCGACTTCGATGTTGAGATCGAATGTGTGGCCAATCTTTTTGAGTTGACGCCTTGATTTTCGCCCGTAGCATCTCGCCTCCACTTTTGAGATTATGAAACGCACTTATCAGCCTTCCAAGCGCACGCGCAAGCAGCAGTTCGGTTTCCGCGCCCGTATGAAGACCAAATCCGGTCGGGCCATCCTGAACCGCCGCCGCCGCCATGGCCGCAAACGCCTGCTTCCAAAAGGTGTCGAGGTTCACTTCGCAAGACACACCGAAGCCTGATCCAGTCGGCCAGCGTTTTCCTAAAACCGCCCGGCTCCGTCAGACCAGGGATTTCACACGGGTTCGCGAGCACGGGAAATCATCCCAAGCCCGCCTCATTCGCATCGGTCTCCTTCGCACCGGCGGAGACGAACCTGCCAAAGCCGGAATCATCACCTCCAGGCGTGTCGGAGGGGCTGTGGTTCGCAACAAAGTGCGGCGACGATTGAGGGAAATCCTCAAGTCCTGCCTCCCACAAATTCCTTCAGGTCTTCTGGTGGTGGTCGTCGCCAAATCCGCAGCCGCCGAGGCGAGTTTCGAACAATTAAAAGCGGAATGGTTGCTTCTTGCCCGCCGACTTTCTATTTTGCCGCCTCTCGAATGAAACACCTGCTCATCGCTCTAATCCGCTGCTACCAGCTTGTGGTGTCGCCTTTCCTGCAGGTGATCTGCGGTCCCGGTTGCGGTTGCCGCTTCGAGCCGTCCTGTTCGCGGTATTTCATTTCAGCCCTCCAGAATCACGGAACCCTTCGTGGCACCCTTCTCGGCCTTCGCCGGATCGGGCGTTGCCATCCTTGGGGCGGTTGTGGTTACGACCCCGTGCCGCCAGCATTCAAACCTCTCTCACATCTCAATTAATGGACCGTAAATCCTGGATCGCCATCATTCTCTCCGTCACCGGCCTCTTCGTCTGGCAGTGGTATGTCAGCAAATACTACACGCCACAGACACCTCCGCCCTCGGCCTCCGCCGCGCCGGATTCCACACCGACCGCCGCAGCGACCCCCGCGCCATCCGCCACACCAGCTACCCTTGTCCAGCAGCCACCCTCCATGTCGGCCCGCGCCGATAGCCTCAGCACGAACAGCACGGAATTTGTTTTCAACAACGACGCAGGCGGTATCGAGCAGGTCATCCTGCGCATGCATCTTGGGGAGAATCATGACAATGTCGCCTTGAACCGCAGCCGCTCCATGCCCATCGGAGCTTTCGGGTTCAACCCCGGCGAGGTGCTGGGCGGTTTTGAAATGACTACCGATCGCGCGAAGGGCGAGGTCTTTTTCAAGCGCACGCAAGCCGATGGTCTCGAGATCACCAAGCGCTTCTCACTTCCGCCGGGTGATGGCACAAAATCTCCCTACACGGTGAATCTGGAGGTCACCTTCACTAACTCCGGTAGCGCAGCCATTCAGGTCCCGGACTTCTTTATCGGTGCTGGCGGAGCAGCTCCCATCCACATCCACGACCTTCCCATGTATACCCGCTTCGATTGGGGACATGAGGCAAAAATGTCCAGCATCGATGTGAATTGGTTCTCCGCCAGTTCTGTCCCGCTTATCGGAATCCCCCTTCACGGCGAGCGCCCGCTTTACCTCGAAACCGAGCCCGACATTCGCTGGGCCGCCGTAACCAGCCAGTATTTCTGCACCATCGTGACTCCGCAGGGAAGCGTCCCCACGAAATCTGTTTGGGCGAAACGCTTCGACGCCCCGAAACTCAATGGCACGCCGGTTTTCGGAGTTCAAGGCGGCCTCACGCAAGGAGGTCCATCACTGGCCCCGGGCGCACGCGAGACACGCACCTTCCAGATTTACTCAGGCCCCAAGGAAATTCCGCGCCTGCGCGAGATTGGGCCCACACAGGATCAGGTCATGAGCTTTGGCATTTTCGGGTTCGTGAGCGAATTCCTGCTCTGGGCGATGAACAACCTCTACGCCCTCCTTGGCAGCTACGCCGCAGCCATCATTGTTCTTACCATCTTGATCAAAACCATCCTCTGGCCCGTTCAAAACAAGGCGACGAACGAGATGCGCAAGATGGCACTTCTCGCACCGAAAATGACCGAGATGCGGGACAAATACAAAGACAGCCCGCAGAAGCTCAACGAGGAGACCATGAAGCTCTACAAGGAGTATGGAGTGAATCCCTTCAGCGGCTGCCTGCCCATGCTCATCCAGATTCCGATCTTTTTCGGCTTCTACTCGATGCTCGGCACCGCCATCGAGCTTCGTAACAGCTCGTTTTTCTGGGTCGCCGACCTCTCCCAGCCCGATACCATCGCCAATGTCCTCGGCTTCCCGATCAACATTCTTCCGATCGTCATGGCAGGCACAATGGTCTGGCAAATGGTCATCACACCAAAAACCGGAGATGCCATGCAGCAGCGCATCTTCTACTTCATGCCGATCATTTTTCTGGTCTTCTGCTACAACTACGCCAGCGGACTCGCCCTCTATTGGACAACGCAGAATATTTTCTCTATCTTCCAGCTCTACCTCACGCGGAACAAACCACTTCCCACGCTTGAGAAAAAAAGCGTGGTCGCCAAGCGGGCCGCCGCCGAGGTCAAAAAGAAAACCAAAAACCGCCACAGCCCATGAATGCAACACCCGTTGAGATTCTTGATACCCTCCTTGGCTACCTCGGCTTTGTCGCCGAAGTCAAAGAAGAGCAAAACGACGGCAACACCACGCTTCAGATCCTCACCAACGAAACTGACCGGCTCATAGGCCGCCATGAAGAGGTTATGGATGACCTTCAGTATCTCGTCAATCGCATCCTCACCTCGCAAAATCCCCCCGGCGCCAGGGTCATTGTCGATGTCCAACACTACCGCAGCATGCGCGATGACGCGCTTGTTGCCAAAGTGCGTCAACTCGCCAGCGCCGTTCGCGCCAGCGGACGCCCGATGCAGACCGCTCCGCTCAATTCCTACGACCGCCGCATTGTGCACAACGCCTTCAAGGACGACCCGGAACTCGTCACATGGAGCCCGCCCGATGACGCTCGCGTGAAACGCATCACGATCCGCAAGCGCCCTGTTCTCCGCTCCGAGTCTCCTGCTTGAGCGCTCCATCATTCATGTCGTCCGAACCTCGCCTCAGCGAACTCAAAAGCCGCGCCCAACTCCTCAAACCCGTCCTTCGACTCGGCAAAGCCGGAGCCACCCCCGAGTTCCTAGCCGCCCTTGAAGAGCAGCTCAACTTGCATCAAATTCTAAAAATCCGCTTCGAAGGCTTCAAAGAGGAACGCAAAACCCTCTCCAAAGAACTCGCCGCCAAAACGAATTCCCTCCTCGTTCAGCAGGTCGGCCACACAGCAGTCTACTATCGCCGGGCCAGCGCATAGACGCAAAGTAGCCGATTTTCCAAGCCTCATGGTTGGAAGTTCGCGCCCTCGAAGGCCGAGCGTGATAAAGAAAGGATGTTTCTCAGATTACGGATCAGAATGAGTCGTAATATGAAGAAAGACAGTGAAGATTTTATTATAAACAATTCATTGTTTATGAATAAGACGAATAAAAAGCTGTCGTTTTTAGGCGGCAATTCGCCCGTATTGTCGTGCGAAAAATTTCTCTAAGGCCTTTCGCGCAAGGTTAGGCATTTCTTTTGCGCCAGCCAGCAATCCCTCGACACTCAAATCGCAATCCAATGATTCCCAGTGAAGCGAATGGTCAAACACTTCCATCTCCTGCCGCTCTTGCTCTGTTGCTAAGAGAAGCGTTGGCACATGCTCTAATGGCATGAGCACGGTGATTCCCGAGTCCAGCTTCACCTTGAGCTGGGAGGGTGTGATCTCGGCATCAAGAATTTTGGGAGGCGGATTCATAAGAATTTTGGATCAGAGTTCGGTTTTCGTTCACTAAACGAACGATTGCATTCAATTCGTGGGATGCAAATCCAGAGTTCCATGCAACTTCGATATCCGGCTCGATCCACACCTTGCATTCAAATCGTTCGCGTCGGACATGCACGTGGTGTCGCTCCGCCAAATCGAAACTGA
>JBILMW010000267.1:0-21201 GCA_044375335.1 Terrimicrobiaceae bacterium
GGTGTGGTCGGTCTTCTTTACATCCTGATTTCCAAATGAGTTCCGTCAGCCCGCTTCTCTTCCTCATTCTTGTGCCGATCCTCTCGGCCGTGCTCGTCATGGCCGGAGCCAATCCGAGGTTCACTTCCATCCTCGGCGCGGCGTTGAATGTGCTCTTCGTTCTGGCAGTAGCCGTTTTCTTCAACCCCGCGCAGGCCGGCTTCCAATTCGTCTCCAGCTTCCCGGTCGTTCCTCAACTCGGCATCAGCTTCACATTGGGAGCCGACGGACTGAGCCTCATCATGCTTTTCCTCTCGGTGATCGTCACGCTGGCAGCAGTTTGCGTGGCCCGCGCGCCGCTTGAAAATGCCCGTTGGTTCTACGCCAGCATCCTCTTGATTTCGGCCGGTGTGGTTGGCGCCTTTGCTTCGGTGGATGTGTTCTTCTTCTACATGTTCCATGAGTTAGCCCTCATCCCGACTTTCCTCCTCATCGGCATCTGGGGCTCGGGTGACCGTCAGGCGGCCGCATGGAAAGCCACCGTTTATCTTGCGACAGGCAGTTTCATTCTCCTTCTCGGCATCATCGGCTTGTATCTGATTCAACCAGATGGCGCCCGTTCGTTTGATCTCCGTCAGATGGTGGCCAATGCCCAAGCGGGACAAGTTCCCGATTCACCGGTTGTTTATCTACTTCTTCTGGTTGGGTTTGGTATCCTGGTATCCCTCTTCCCGTTCCACACCTGGGCACCGCAGGCCTATGCGAGCGCTCCGGCTCCGGCATCCATGCTGCACGCCGGCGTGCTCAAAAAATTCGGCCTTTATGGTTTGATTCGCTTGGCTGTTCCGATTCTTCCGGAATCCGTTCAGGCATTTGCCCCAATCCTTCTGACTCTGCTTGCCTGTAATATCCTCTATGTCGGGTATTGCACGATTGCCCAACGAAAGCTGGACCTCATGCTCGGCTACTCCAGCGTGATGCACATGGGCTACATCTTCCTTGGATTCGTGGCTTTGAATCAAGTTAGCCTCACCGGCGCCTCGCTCATGCTCCTAAGCCACGGTCTCACCATTGCCGTTCTCTTCGCTCTCTGCGGGGAAATCCGCGAGCGCACGGGCACTTTGGATTTTTCTGAACTCGGCGGAATCGCCCGCGCGACACCAAAACTCGGCCTCGCCTTTGGTTTCGCTGCCATGGCCTCCGTCGGCCTCCCCGGCTTCGTCGGCTTCGCCGGGGAATTGCTCGTGTTCTTCGGATCCTTTGCCTCAGGCGAACCACAAATGGGCTTCCTCGACGGCAAAGAGGTCTTCGGCTTCAACGGCTACCAAATTGCAACCATCTGCGCCGTCTGGGGTATCGTCATCTCTGCAATCTACATGCTCCGCGCCTACCGCCGAGTCTTCATGGGGCCGCTGTCTGACCGCTGGTCTCGCCTGAACGATCTGTCCGGATTCCCTCATGCAGCAATCGTCATTCTGCTCGCCATCATGCTGTTCTTCGGATTCTTCCCGCAAATTCTCGTGAACCTCGTTACACCCGCTTTGCTTCTGCCATGATCCCGCCCGTCGCTCTTGAAATCTGTGTCGTCTGTCTGGGCATCTTCCTGCTCATGGCGGAATCCTTCAGCTTTAAATCCAACAAAGTCACCCTCGCACACGGTGCCATCTTTGGCTTGGTTTGCGTTTTCATCCTCAGCTTCTTCATCGAAACTAACCCCGTTGGTATGCAGGATTCGGGATTCTATGTGGTGGATAGCCTATCGCTTTTCTTCAAACGATTCGCTCTCCTCGCAACCATCCTCACCCTGATTCTGGCGATCGACTACATACCAATCGTCCAACGCCTCGTGCCAGCCGAGCGTCCTGAAGCCGGTTCGGGAGAGTTTTTCATCCTGCCTGTCTTCACTTGTGCAGGCTTGATGTGGATGGCCTCCGCCTCCGACTTCATCATGATCTTCTGCGCTTTGGAGTTGGTCACGATTTCACTCTATATCCAGGTGGCCTACACCCGCCGCAGCCTCGCCAGCCTCGAAGCCGGCACGAAGTTCCTCGTCCTTGGGGCTCTCTCAACCGGATTCTTCATCTATGGCATCACCTGGATTTTCGGCATGACGGGTGAGACGAACCTCGCTTCCATCCAGAATAACCTCTCCATCGTCCCCGAAGCGAACCACACCGCCATCCTTTTTGGCCTTGCAATGGTGCTTGTTGCCATCGGCTTCAAAATTGCCGCTGCCCCATTCCAGTTCTGGGTTCCCGATGTCTATCAAGGCGCGCCAACGCCAATTACCGCCTACCTCGCCGTCGCCTCGAAAGCCGCTGGATTTGTCATTCTGATCCGTGTGCTCCAACCGTTCTTCGTTCTGGAATCCTTCCAAGATAAACTGATCCTCGTTCTCATTCTTTTGGCAGCCCTCACCCTGATCTACGGAAACTTGGCAGCCATTCCCCAAACGAACTTCAAGCGCCTCCTCGGCTACTCCAGTATCGCCCACGCCGGATACCTTCTCGTCGGCCTCGCCGCCATCGGCGATGCCTTTGCGGGCCGCGCCGTGGTTTTCTACTTGGGCGGCTATTTTCTCATGACCTTCCTCGCCTTCCTCGTCATGGTGCCCGTCACCAAGGCAACCGGTGGTGACGATCTCTCGCACTTCAACGGTCTCGCCCGTCGCTCTCCTGGCCTCGCCTTGGCAATGCTCATCGCCGCAGCCTCGCTGGCTGGCGTTCCGTTCACAGTCGGGTTCTTCGGCAAATTCTTCATTTTCGAAGCCGCCATGAACCAAGAGCTCTACCTGCTCGTTCTCATCGGTGTCGTCACGGTCGCCAGCGGTTTCTACTACTACTTCAAGGTCATCCGCGCCATGTATTGGCAACCGGCCCCCGAAGGTTGCGGCGAGGTCGCGGTTTCGCCTCTCTCGAAGTTGGCTATTGGTCTTTGCACCCTGCTGATCCTCGTTCTCGGATTCTACCCGCAGCTGCTCATCCGCTTCCTGCCGTAGTCGCCTCCGCTCATGGACGATTTCTGGAACCAGTGGCAACCGCGCGAGCGGGCCACCCTGTGTTTCGTTATCAAGGATTCCCAAATCCTCCTCATCCGCAAAAAACGCGGTCTCGGCGCAGGCAAAATCAACGCCCCCGGCGGTCGCATCGAACCCGGCGAGGCCGCCCATGATTGCGCGGTGCGTGAGACCCAGGAGGAAGTCGGCATCACGCCGCACGCAGTCCAACCCCGTGGAGAACTCCATTTCCAATTCGTGGACGGCTACAGCCTCCACTGCACTGTCTTCACAGCCGATTCCTTCACCGGCACCCTCATCGAAACCGACGAGGCCCTGCCCATCTGGACGGCGATTGATGCCATTCCCTACCACGAAATGTGGGCCGACGACATCCATTGGCTGCCAGGCGTGATCGCGGGCGGATCATTCCGTGCCTACTTCCACTTCGATGGCGACACGATGCTCTCCAAGAATGTCCAGTGGCATTCGCCCGCACCGTTCACAGCCTCATGCGAGATATGAAAACCCCCTCCGCAAAAATGCCCGAGACCGCCTTGGAAGAAGCCCAAAACATGGTATACGCCTTCCCCGGCCAAGAAACCTTTCTCTTCGGCA
This sequence comes from Terrimicrobiaceae bacterium, assembly GCA_044375335.1. Lineage (GTDB taxonomy): Bacteria > Verrucomicrobiota > Verrucomicrobiia > Chthoniobacterales > Terrimicrobiaceae > UBA967. Next base: position 3,593 of record JBILMW010000267.1, read on the forward strand.
TTCTCGAACGCCAGTTGAACATCCTCCACCAACGCTCCCAAGTCGTCATCGGCTTCGCTGCCGTCGCCATCACCACCACTGGATTCTCCGGCCGGCTCATCGCCGGCACAAACTTCCATGCTCAGACCCTGATCATCCTGTCCCTGGCCATCATTCTCCTCTCCTGCATCTGGATCTTCATCCGCGTCCTGGCCGTAAAATGGGTTCTCACCCGCTGCATCCAGCCCGAACTCACTCAAACCCTCGCCGCCATCATCACCTGCCGCGACTCCAAAACCGCAGCCTACCGCGTCGGCTCCATCGGCGTCTTCCTCGGCCTCGCCATCTACTCCGCCGCCCTCGCCATCATGCTCCTCAACCCCACCCCCCTCACAATCCCCATCCGCTAAAAATCAACCCCCACCAAGCGCGGCAGCGCGCAAACCCTTGGAGGGTAAACCTTTGCCTTGCTAGCGCCCCTGCTCGCTGCGCCCTGCGGGCCATCTGCGATGTGCTTCCTCCGCCGCGCCCGCGGCTTCGGTTGGCTTGACCCAAGACTGAACCGCTCCGTCCCCACGCCGTCCCGTTCCCATCACACCGCGTGCTCGCAGAAACGCCGCTTCTCTCCGACCCGTAGGCTCTAAGAGCCGGAGGGCGGCTGAGAAATGGGACATGCGAGGACGATGAACCCAGTGTCACGCCGTAGCCGCGAAGCGCGTAGGCGGATCCCTTCAAATGATTTTGTCACGATCCGCGCTGACGCGCGGAAGAGGGGAGCACGGTCGTCCCGACCGTAAAAGACACAGGCGAGGCAACCTCATCGATACCCTCATAGCGCAAATGAAACCCGCGCCTCCCCGCCCTATTTGCAAGATAAAAAAACCTTGCGGATGCACTCGAACAGAGGCTTTGTAATAATGGTATCACTCCCGCGAAACCACTCAAGGGTCGCGGCAACCAGACACATGCAATCCACCCGAGAATCCATGGAAATCCCAGCCCCATCCGGCACACCGGCAGTCCGACCACTCGCCCGGTTTCCGCACGGCTTCAGCCTCATCGAGGTCACCATCGCGCTGGGGGTTGTTTCTTTTGCATTGATCGCTCTTTTTGGCCTGCTGCCCACGGGGCTCACCACATTTCGATCCTCGATCGATCGTTCCGTCGCCTCACAGATCGCTCAGAACATTATCAGCCAAGCCAGGCAGACGGAATTCAGCAGTCTCAGCACCCTTGCAACGCCTGCTGGCTCGCCGAAGAAATTCACCGAGGATGGTGACGAAACCACTGACGCCACCAAGACGATTTATGTCGCGAAGGTCGAGGTGGAGACGCAAGTGACCCTGCCAGCTGCCACGGTAGTTCCCAATACCAGCATGGCCAAAATCCGTGTGCGGGTCGCAAACAGCCCCAGCGGAAGTGAGGCGGCGATTACAAGCAACAGCACCATCAGCGTTGTGCAGGATTTCAGCGCCTTTATCCCGAAAATGTGACCGCGCGCGACATGCAAATTTTCTCTCCTCAATCCAACTCTGCTCGCCTGCTCCGCTCCCGAGCCGGTTTTTCTATCCTTGAGGTCCTCGTCGCCTCGGCTGTCTTGGCCCTTCTGCTTGTCGCCATGATGTCGATGACGGATCAGGTGCAAAAAACCTACCGCTCCACACTCGGAAAAGCCGAGCAGTTCCGCGAAGCCCGTGTCGCCTTCGAGTCGATTACCCGTCGCCTCTCCCAAGCCACGCTGAATACCTACTGGGACTACGATAGCCCCACGACCCCCACCAAATACCTCCGCCAATCCGAGCTCCGTTTCCTCTCTGGAAATGCATCGGGCCTTCTCTCCGGCGTCACCCCTGCCATCTCCTCCACCACCCACGCTGTCTTTTTTCAAGCGCCCTTCGGCTTTACTTCAAATTCCACTTACGGAGGCATGGAGTCCATGGTCAACACCTGGGGATATTTCATTGAATTCGGAAGCGATTCCGCCCTGCGTCCGGATCCGGTCAATACGGCCGGCGTGCCCGTGAAATACAGATTCCGACTTTATGAAATGATGGAGCCCTCCGAGAGCTTGAGCCTCTATAAATACACTGGCAACAGCACGGTCAGCAAAACCTACACAGGCAGAACATGGTTTACCGATGCCTTGGATAAACCTAACCGATCCTCCCGCGTCCTTGCGGAGAATATCGTCGCCCTCATTTTCCGGCCTCTCGAACCCGCCACACCCCCCAACACCGACCCTATCGATCTCACCAAAGACACTAACTACACTTACGACACTGCAGGGAGTGTCGCAAATATCAGGAACCAACTGCCGCCCTACATCGAAGTCACCATGGTTGCCATCGACGAGGCCTCTGCACGGCGTTTGGAAAACGGAGCCACTGCGCCAGACTTTGGGCTCACTGGTTTTTTTACCCAGACCTCCAATTACGACCAAAATCTCGAAGACCTGCGCACGAATCTTACCGATAGAAAAATCAACTACCGCATCTTCACAGCCAATGTGTCGATTCAAGGCGCGAAATGGAGCCGCAACTGACTATGAACCCCAAGAAACACCCCTTCAAAGCAGCCCGCGTTTCTCATTCCCAAAAAGGCATGGCTTTGGTTATCGTCCTGGCCGTTTTGGTGCTCTTGGCAGGTCTTGTCGTGGCTTTTTTCAGCACCGTGACGAGTGATGCCAGCAGCTCTGCTATTTCCAGCAACGACGCCCGCGCCAAGCAGCTCGCCGACTCCGCCGTCAACCTTGTCATGGGCCAGATCGTGGAAGCTACCAAGGGCGGGAATTCCGCCAATCAGCTTGCTTGGGCCTCCCAGCCGGGGGCCATTCGCACTTACACCAGTGCAGGTGCGCCTTCACAGATATTCAAACTTTATTCGTCCAATAAAATGGTTGTTCCCGGAATTACGACCTCTGCCGAAATGAACACACTAGTCGCGGATGACTCGCCTGCAGCCTGGGCCTCGCAAACTGCACTCTTTACCGATCTCAATGCACCGGTGAAGGATGCTAATAGTTTCGATGTTTATCCGATTGTGGATCCAACGGCGCAGACTGGAGCAAATGCGGTCAAAGGCTTCAGTATCACGGGTGCCCCGACGACTGGGACGACCAACACGGCACCCATGCCCGCCCGTTGGCTCTACATGCTCAAGGACGGCACGCTGGCAGCTGCCACCGCCACAGGCAACGGAACCACTGTGACCGTCACCGGCGCCTCCGCCAGCAACCCCATCGTCGGCCGCGTCGCCTTCTGGACCGACGACGAAACCAGCAAGATCAACATCAACACCGCATCAGGCGCGCCGTGGAATTACGGCAATACAACTGTAACCACCACCGAGTGGGCAGGAACTCTGACGACCCGGAATCCGGCCAATTTCTGGGATACGCCGATCATTGCATCACCCCAGGATGTCAACCTTGCCCTCAGTCAGCCACAGCAACGCGAATTTCAGCGTTACCCTGGCCACCCGGCGACGATTTCCCTATCGGCCGCCCTTCCTGGTCTCGTCACTCAACAAAACATCCAAGCAATAGCTCCGCGTGTTGTTGCAGGTGGTTCCGAGGGTGGAAGTAAAATCTATGTCAATCAAAAAACAACCGGCATCCAAACTGCAAATCCAATCAATCTTGATTCGGACCGTCTTTACGCCTCCTTGGATGAGCTCCTATTCACAGCAAACCGCACTTTGAATATCCAAATCACCGCTCCAGCCCTGCGCCAGAGTGCCTTCTTCTTGACCGCTTCCAGCCGCGCCCCAGAGGTGACACTCTTCAATACCCCCCGCATGGTGATGTGGCCGATCAATACGCAAGCATCCAAGCAGACCGCCTACGACAAGCTCATCGCCTTCTGCGGAACTGTGGGGCCAAATAAAGCCATTGGCAGTAACAACTCCTACTACTTCACCCGCACCGATCCTAACAGTGCGACAGTCGACTACTACATCACGCGCAATCAACAGCTTTTAAGTTATCTGCGCACCCTGACCACCAAGGCCGTGCCCGGCTTTGGAGGGTCTTCTGGTATCTTGGGAAAATATAATTCCTTCGCCCCCGGAGAGTCGGAGCAAATCACCACCCAGATCTTCGACTACATCCGCTGCATCAACTCCCAAGATACCTCAACGCAATCAACCTCGTTTGTTAGTAGCAATGCCACCAACAATGCAGCTTTTTATGCCCCCAACGGCATGATCATGCCGACGGCGGGTGCCGACAACACGCGTGGCTTCGGCAGGTTCCCTACCGTAACAAAGGCGGGGATGATGTTTTGGTTTAATGGAAATGTCACTACGGGTAATGCTACGACAGGTGTTACGCTTTGCGCCCGATTGTTGCTGGAGTCGTTTGTTGCCTCCCATGGTCATCCCAGCCCCTCTAGTGGTATGAAATACAGGGTCAGTGGATTATCCGGTTTGCAATGGGGCGAAAATTCCATGGTGACTCGACCAATTTTCAATACCGACCCCGCGACCAATATCGGTCTAGGAGGTAATGGTCGTCCGCACGGTGGTCGGTGGTCGGTGACGAGTATCGGTAACATGGCTCTCACAAACAACGCTACCATGCTCACATCATCCAATCCCCCGGGTGGATTTCCCCCTCCTCCCCCGCCTCCCACTCCCGACACCCGCACCCTCTATTTCAGCGGGGGAAATGTCACCATCGAAGTCATGGGCCCCGGTGCTTCCACCTATGTGAATCAAGTCATTAATATCAATCTGCCCGAAGCTACACTGCCATTCCCTACGGATACCACTTTTACTAACAATGGCACCGCCATAGACTTGAATGGGCATGCCAAGTGGGGGGGGAGTTGGGGTAACGCTACAGCCGGACGGTTCAGCTTCTCACCTTATATCTTCAGACCGCAGGATGCGGTTCGAAGCGTCGGGGTGACTCACGGCGATTTCCGGCTCGTTGCTGCCAATCCGAATGTTCCAAGCAGCGCATTCAGCCCGGTCAATGACTACGGGAATCCCGCTATCAGGGTGCGACACAATTTTCTCCAAGAATTTCCATACACCATGCTGGGTGCAACTTTCCCCGCGCAGAACTACTACAACACAACAGACTCCACATTTATCAATTTTCCAGTGGATGCGATTAACTCCTTTAATCCTAACACAGCCAACAACGCAAGCCGGCTAGATAGCTCACGAACATTACCCCTCGATGGGTTCAGTGCTGGTTTTACTTGGGTCAACGGAGACGCCACCCAGCACGGCAACTCCACCTATGGGCCTGGAATGGCGGCGGCGGTGACAGGCGACTTCGACAACGGTTATGGTGCGGCTGGCGATGGCCCCTACATCGGCTTTGCCGATGAGGGAAACTCCCGGCTGTTTATGACTTCCTATGGTTCACAAGGTATTCCTTACCTAGATGGCAGTGGTGAGGCATTCAGTTTGTCCGGGGCTTTTTATTCTCCCAATCGACTGGTTCCCTCGGCGGGCATCTTGGGTTCGCTGCCGACGGGCGTCCGTAGCCAGACGCCGTGGCAGACGCTGCTCTTCCGCCCTGCGGCTTTGACGAGTGCGAGCCATCGGGGTCTGAACACACCGCCCGACTACCTGCTGCTCGATCTTTTCAACATGCCAGTGGTCGAGCCCTATGCCATCAGCGAGCCTCTCTCCACCGCCGGCCGTGTGAACATGAACTATCAGATTCTGCCCTTCACCTACATCAAGCGCTCCACCGCCGTCCAGGCCGCCTTGCACACGGAATGGCTTACCGCAATTCCGAATGCTCGAGTGAATGAACACAACCGTAAAACAGGCGGCACCACTTCAAGCACCAATAGAAACAGCCGCTGGCCGTTGAACCTGAGCGAGACCCTCAAAGGCTTTGAGGACCGTTTTGCCAGCGGCGACATCTTCTGCTCCGCCGCCGAGATCTGCTCGATTCCGTTGGTGCCGGTTGGAGCCAACTACTCAAGCATGGCTTCATGGTGGACCGGCTACACCCTTACCGGCGACAACAGCAAAGAACGCCCCTACGCCCGCATCTATCCCAAGCTCACCACCAAATCCAACAGCTTCACCGTGCACTTCCGGGTGCAAGTGCTCAAGAAAAGCCCTGCAACGTCCGCGGATCAGTGGGTCGAAGGTCGGGACATCGTCGCGAGCGAGTATCGAGGTTCCACGCTCATCGAGCGCTACATTGATCCGAACAACCCACTCATTCCCGACTTCGCCACCAATACCAGCGCGAATATCGACGATTACTACCGCTTCCGCGTCATCCAGACCCGCAGGTTTGCTCCTTGATCCAGAACATGTTGCCCAATTTCTCCCATTCAACCATGCGTGCTCCGAGAGCATTTTCGCTCATTGAGTTATTAGTGGTCATTGCCATTATTGGCGTCATGTCGGCTTTGGTCGTGCCAGCCATGAGTAGTGTATTGCGCGGAAATGAAATGAATCGTGCCGAGCAGATGGTGCAGCAGCAACTCGCCTCCGCCCGCCAGACCGCCATTGCCCGCAACCGCCGCGTCGAAGTCCGCTTCTACAAGTTCGACAATCCAGACGACATCGGCACCACCCAAACCTTCTGCGCCCTGCAATCTTTCTTGATCTCAGATGACGGTGCAGCCACCCCCATCGGCCGCCTCACTAAACTGCCCGCCACAGTGCTCATCAACGAGAATACCGCCAATTCAAGCTTGCTCAAGGAGGAGAGAGACAAAACATCCTGGCCAGCAACCGACCCCAAGATCAGCCTGCCCGCCGTTGGCACCACCTACACCGCCAAAGCCTTCCAATTCCGCCCCGATGGCTCCACGAGCCTTTCCCCGGCCAGCAAGTGGTTTCTCACTCTTCACGCCGCGACAGCTGGCGCCACAGCATCCACGCTCCCTGCCAACTTCGCCACCATCCAAATCGACCCCGTCAGCGGCTCCGTCCGCACCTACCGCCCGTAAAAATCAATCGAAAAAGCCTGCCCCCACACGCGCGCTCATCTGTTTGGAGGGTCAACCTTTGACTTGCTCGCGCCCCTGCTCGCTGCGCCCTCCGGGCCATCTGCGATGTGCTTCCTTCGCTCCGCCCGGGGCTTCGGTTGGCTTGACCCAAGACTGAACAGCGCCGCAATCACAACGCCCGTTCCCCATCACCCCGCACCCCTTCGCAGAGCCTGCAGAAACGCCGCTGCGCGGCTGAAGCTTGGGTCATGCGAGACGATGATCCGGATTCACGAATCGCGCTGACGCGCGGAAGAGGGGAGCACGGTCGTCTCGACCGTGAAAGACACTCGCGCCCTAACCTCAGCGACCAACGATCAACGATCACCGAACGCCGTTCCGCCGTTCGTTTCTAAAAAAACTTCCTAAAAATAATGTTTGTCATTTCAAATAACGTTTGAAATAACAAACGAGTGCCTGTCACTGCAAAGAACCCCGCCCAGAAGTCGAAGCGGTATATTGTGCCGATTCTTGAGCGGGCGCTGATCATTCTGGAGGCGCTGGCGAAGGCTCCGCGTGGGATGGGGATCAGCGAGCTCTCGCGGGAGTTGGGGATGCCGAAGAACAGTGTGTTCCGGATTTTAACGACCCTTTATTCGAGTGGATATCTGCAGCGGGACGAGGAGGGCCGGATTTACAGTTTGAGCCGGAAGATTCTGGCTCTTGGCTACGAGGCGCTGGATGAGCTGAGCCTGGTCGATAAATCCCTCGATGTGATGCGCGAGCTGCGCGACGAGACTGGCGAGACGGTGCTTGTGGGCACGCTGGTAGGGGATCACGGCGTCGTGCTGGAGTTGGTGCCAAGCAGCCAGCCGATCAAGTTTCTTGTGGATGTGGGAGCGCGTTTTCCTTTGCACACGGCGGCTCCTGCCAAGGCAATGCTGGCCTTTTTGCCGAAAACAGATTTGGAGACCCATCTTCAGCGTATCGTTTTTCGCAAGTTCACGGCTTCCACCATCACCAGCGCGACCGCACTCCGTCGAGTGCTCGACGAGGTGCGCGCTAACGGCATTGCTTTCGATCGCGAGGAGGAAATGGAGAGCCTGCACTGCGTGGCGGCTCCGATTTTTGATCATCGCGGATACCCCGTTGCTGCGATCTGGATCACCGGACCGTCCTACCGTTTCCGCGAGGAGGATTTTTCCCGTCTTGGCCGGAAAGTCCGTCAGGCCGCAGAGCGCATCTCAGCACGCTTCGGTCACAACCTTTTAAAAACCTAAAATATGGAAAACAAAAAACCCACAGTCATCGTCACAGGCGCCTCGGGCGGCTACGGAGCCGGCATCGCCGAAACCTTCGCCAAGCAGGGCGCGCAAGTCTTCATCACCGCAAGGAATGAAGCGAAACTCAAGGAAGTCGCCTCGCGCATCGGCGCCACCGCCATCGCGGCGGATGCCACAAGCGCGGCGGATTGGGATCGCGTCATCAAGACAGTTATGGATTCCACAGGTCGTATCGATGCCCTGATCAACAATGCCGGAGCGGGCGGACGCATCGCTCCCACAGCCGAACAAAGCGACGAGGAAATCATCCAGACACTTCACCTGAATCTTACCAGCGTAATGCTGGGATGCCGCCGCGTGGCGCCAATCATGACGGCCCAGGGATCGGGAACGATCGTCAATATCTCGAGCGTTTGCGCGAAATATTCCTGGCCCGGTTGGTCGATCTACTCGGCCGCAAAAGCCGGCGTGGAGCGCTTCAGCAAAGGTCTCTACCTCGAAGTGCGCCCGAGCGGCGTGCGGGTCACTGTCTTGACTCCTTCCTGGGGAGCCACTGAATTCTGCGACAACTCCGGCATCGGAGGTCATCCCGCCACCGACCCGGCGGTCCGTGCCAAATGCACGCACCCGCACGAACTCGGAAAAATCGTGGCCGACATCGTGGCCACGCCTGCGCATCTCGAAATCCTCGAGATGACGGTTGTGCCGACCGTGCAGGAAATCATGCCTCTCTAAGACGACGGACTGCGTCGCCCTCAAGCAATGACCCGAGAGGAACAGCTTCAAACCTTACGCTCCCGCCGCGAATGGCCCGTGCTCATTGTCGGCGGGGGTATCAATGGCGTGGGCGTGCTGCGCGATCTGGCACTTCAGGGCATTGATGCGCTTCTGGTCACAAAGGGCGATTTCTCGGAGGGCGCCACGGCAGGGTCATCGCGGATGATTCACGGTGGTCTGCGCTACCTCGAACAGGCGGAGTTCCGTCTGGTCCAGGAGTCACTCGCCGAGCGGAATCATCTGCTCCAGCACGCGCGGCATTATGTGAAGCCGTTGCGGACCACGATTCCAGTCTTCAGTTGGATGGGTGGGCTGAAGGAGGCGGTGCTGAAAATGCTCCGCCTTGGAAATCGCACCGGCAAACGGGGCGCGCTCTGGGTGAAAATCGGCCTGAGTTTTTACGACTACTATGTGCGTCACCAGCGCGTGGTGCCGAAACATCACTTCACATCGGCCTCGGCCTCGCTGCGGGAGGTTCCCCAGCTCAACCCTGACATCAAATGCACGGCGGTTTACCACGATGCCTGGGTCACATATCCCGAGCGCCTTTGCCACGAGGTGGTGCGTGATGCCCGGGCGGCGCATCCAGTTTTGGCTCTCAACCATGTTTCCGCATCGGGAATCGATTCAGGAACGATCACCCTGCGTTGCGAGGTCACTGGTGAATCGTTTGAGGTGAAGCCGCAGGTGGTGGTCAACGCCACGGGGGCTTGGATTGATGAAACCAATGGCAAGCTCGGCAAAAAAACCGAATTCATCGGCGGCACGAAGGGCTCGCATCTGGTGTTGGATTATCCCGAACTGCACAAGGCCCTCGATGGCCAAATCCTCTACGAGAACCCCGAAGGCCGCGTGTGCCTCGTCTTTCCATTCCACGATCGCGTCATCGTTGGCTCCACGGACATTCCAGTGACCTCGCCCGATGAGGCGCGCTGCGATGAGAAGGAGGTGGATTACATTCTGGCATCCGCAAAAGGCATCCTCCCCGGATTTGATTTCAACCGCTCCCGCATCGTCTCCCGGTTTTGCGCTGTGCGTCCACTGCCGCGCAGCCATGCTGGCACAACAGGACAGGTCAGCCGGGATCACAGTTGCCGTCTCACCGAACCTGTCGAGGGACGGCTTTTCCCGATCTATTCCCTGATCGGCGGCAAGTGGACGACCTTCCGCGCGTTCTCCGAGCAGGTGGCGGATCGGGTTCTCAAGGACCTTGGAAAATCCCGTATCCGCTCCACGGCGGAGATGGATATCGGCGGCGGTCGCGGCATGCCCGAATCGGATCAAAAGCTTCAGACATGGATTCCATCGCAAAAAGCGCTTGCTGCTCTGCCTGTCGCGCATCGCGAGGAGCTTGTTCACCGCTATGGAACCTGCGCCGTGCAAGTGGCGCAATTTGCCGCAGCGGGAGATGATCAACCGCTCGCCAACGCTCCAGGCTACACACGGCGGGAAATCGAATTCCTCTGCGAGTGCGAGGATGTCGTTCGCTTGGACGATGTGCTGATGCGCCGGACATCGCTGGCGATTCTTGGCCGCCTCACGCCAGCGGGAATCCAGGAAATTGCCGAAATCTGCGCGGCCAAGCTCGGATGGACTCCCGCGCGGATCGAGGAGGAAAAAGCTCGCTCCTTCAAAATTCTTCAAGACGAACTTGGCATCACTTTCAACCAACCCAAATAACCAACACTCACTATGTTCAATACGCACAAACCTCGTCTCAACCGTTTCCTTGGCGCTGATGGCCGCTGTCTGGATGTCGCCATCGACCATGGTGTCTTCAACGAATTTGCATTTCTCGATGGCTTGGAAGACATGCCCGCCGTGGTGCGTTCCCTCGTGAAAGCCGGGCCTGATGCGATTCAGATGAACATCGGCCAGGCCGACATCCTTCAATCAATTCCTGGCCCCCGCAAACCGGCCCTCATGCTGCGCACGGATGTTGGCAATCTCTACAATCCCACGACTCATGCGGTGATGTTCGACCAGCTCGTGCATTGGGATGAGCCGATCATCGGAGCCCTGAAGGCCGATGCCGCCGGCGTGGTCTGCAATCTCCTGCTCATGCCCGGCCAGCCCGATCTCCACCGCCAGACCGTTCTCAATGCCGCCCGTCTGCGTGCCGCCTGCGAGCGCTACGGTATGCCGCTCATGATCGAACCGCTCGTCCTCAAATCCAACGAGCAGAGCGGCGGCTATCAGGTGGATGGAAATAAAAAACTCATCATCCCCCTCGTGCGGCAGGCCCGTGAGTTGGGAGCGGATGTCATCAAGGCCGACCCGACCGATCATCCCGAGGATTACCATGAAGTCGTCCAAGCAGCCCGTTGTCCGATCCTCGTTCGCGGTGGCGGCAAGAAGCCGATTGGAACGGTTTTCAGCGAAGCCTACGCGTATCTCCAACAGGGCGCCCATGGTCTCGTTTACGGCCGCAACATTTACCAGCACCCGAATCCCGCCCGTATCGTTGCCGCCTTTATGGCGATGATCCACGAGGGAGCAAATGTGGAGCGCGCTCTCGCGATCTACGAAGGCCGCTAACCCGCTTTCGCAGACACTCCCCTCCCCTTTATGCTCCTCGGATTGGACATCGGCGTGAGCGTGGTGAAAGCCTCGCTCTTCTCAGAGGATGGAACATCCTGTGTGGCCTCGCTGCCGCATCCGGTTCAATCCTCGCGTCCAGACTGGATGGAAAAAGACGCGGAGGTTCTGTGGCAGGCATGCTGCACGGTGATCCGCGATGCGCTCGCGAAGCTGGATTCGCCGCAGGTCGATGCCCTTGGTATTTGCGCCTGCGGGAATGGCTGCGTGCTTCTCGACTCGGATGGTCACGTTTTGCGGCCTATCATCTTCTCGAATGACACAAGGGCCGCCGACCTGGCTCGTGCCGCCACAAATGCGCCCTATCGCGCCCGCATTTTTGCCAAAACCCGCCAGGCCTTGTATCCAGGGCAAACCGCCGTGCTGCTGCAGTGGATTCGGGATCATGAGCCCTCGGTTTACTCCCGCATCCATCGCATCCTGCTGGTGAAGGATTTTATTCGTTGGAAACTCACGGGCGTTCCCTTGAGCGACTTCTCGGATATCGGCGCGACGGGCCTGATGAATCTGGAAAACAAGTCCTATGACTCCGGACTGCTTTCCGATCAGGGACTTCAGGATATCGCTTGGGCGCTGCCCGAGCTTCGGCACGGAATGGAAATCGGAGGCTATGTCACGCAAGTTGCGGCTGAGGCCACCGGATTGCGTGCCGGATCGCCCGTGGCGGTTGGTTGCATCGATTGCGAAGCGGCATTGATCGGCACCAATGCGGCTTCTCCAGGCGACCTCTCGGTGATTGCTGGAAGCTGGTCGATCAATCAAGCCCGTGTGCCGGGATTGCCGGAGGACGCGGATATTTTTCTTACAACTTGGGGGGCAGAGCCGGGCACTTACACGACCTTGGAAGGCAGTCCCACCTCGGCCATCAACTTCGATTGGTTTGTCAGAACCTTTCAGGCCAGCGGGCGCGAGGTTGTCGCCGCCGATTACAAAATGGTGATTGAGGAGGCATCTGTTCTCGGGCCTGAGGAGAATGTGCCGATTTTCCTTCCCTACTTGCATGGCGCGCCCGTCTCCCCATCCTTGCGCGGCGCTTTTCTCCAGATCCGTCCCGAGCACACTAAGGCGCACATTGCCCGCGCCGCCCTCGAGGGCGTTGTTTTCGGCCATCTCTGGCATGTTGAGAAGCTGATCAAATCCGGCCTGCGTTTTGAGCGCGTGCGACTGGCCGGGGGTGCGTCGCGCAGCCCGTTCTGGACCCAGCTTTTTGCCGACATTCTGGGACTCCCTGCATCCGTGCAATCTGTCACGGAGGTCGGTGCGCTGGGTGCCGCATTGTGCGCTGGCGTCGCAATCAAGCGCTGGTCCGACCTCGCAAGCGCCGCCGCGGAGATGGTTCAGGAACAGCAATGCTTCAAGCCGGATCCCGAGCGGCACCGCGTTTACGCAGCCAAATACCGAGTTTTCAAAAATACCGTGGAGACGCTCTCCAACACATTCGATCACGCATCCTCCGCCACTCAGCACTAAGCGCAAGGCCTCCTATTCGACATTTATGAATACCACCACATCATCAGAAAAAACGGCACCCGTTGTGCCCCACCTCATCGGCGGTCAATGGATCCGCCAGGAAAACACGCCCGGGACACCGGTTTTCAATCCGTCGCAAGGCGAGATGATCGCCCACACTCCGAATGGCGATGATGCCACGGTCGATGCCGCTGTGCAGGCAGCCGCGAAGGCGTTTGTTCATTGGTCGAATACCCCGTCACCCAAGCGTGCGTCGTTCCTCTTCCGCTACCGCGATCTTTTGGAATCCCACTTCGAGGAACTTGCCCGCCTCGTGACCCGCGAGAATGGAAAAACACTCGATGAGGCGAAGGGCGATGTGCGCCGTGGTATCGAGGTGGTGGAATTTGCGTGCGGGATTTCTCACCTTGCCAAGGGCGAGAGCCTGCCTCAGGTGGCGGATCAGATCGACGCCGTCACCATGCGTGAGCCGATCGGGGTTTGCGCAGGCATTACGCCATTCAACTTTCCGGCCATGGTTCCGATGTGGATGTTCCCGCTGGCCATCGCTTGCGGCAATACCTTCATCCTGAAACCCAGCGAAAAAGTTCCGCTCACGGCGGTGCGTCTCGCCGAGTTGTTCATGGAAGCCGGACTTCCCGATGGCGTGTTCAACCTCGTCCAAGGTGGTCGCGAGGTGGTCGATGCCCTTTGCACGCATCCCGGCATTGCCGCTGTGAGTTTTGTCGGATCCTCGCGCATCGCCGAGCATGTTTATACCCTCGGCTCCCGCCATGGCAAAAGAGTCCAGGCTGCTGGTGGCGCCAAGAATGTGCTCATCGTCATGCCCGATGCCGAACCGGATTCGACATTGCGTGCAATTTTGGGCTCTTCATTCGGTTGCGCAGGCCAACGCTGCATGGCCGGTTCGCTCTTTATGGGTGTCGGCAACCAGACTGCCGATGAATGGCGCGAACGCATCAGTGCAGCCATTTCAGCCTTCAAGGTCGATGACACCTCCTCCAACGACCGCGCCGACATGGGACCAGTGATCGACGGCGCCGCCCAGAAGCGAGTGATCGGCTATATCAATGACACGCCATCCTTCGGAGCCGAGGTGGCCTTTGACGGACGCACCATGAGTCCTGATCGCGGCTTCTTTGTTGGCCCCACGCTCCTCGACCGCGTTCAGCCAGGCATCAAACTTTTCGAGGAGGAAATTTTCGGACCGGTGCTCTCGATGATGCGTCCCAAGACCCTAGATGAAGCCATCACCATGATGAACTCGCATTCCTACGGCAATGGCGCTTCGATCTTCACCTCCAGCGGAGCGGCGGCGCGCCAGTTCACGCGTGAGATTCAATGCGGCATGCTTGGCATCAATGTTGGCGTTCCCGCTCCCATGGCGCTCTTCTCGTTCTCGGGATGGAACCGCAGCTTCTTCGGCGACCTCCATGTGCAGGGCATCGAGGGTGTGATGTTCTACACCCGCCAGAAGTGCGTGCTCTCGCGCTGGGACAAAAACTATGTCCGCTCCCAAGGGTGGTAACCATGGCTTCCTCATTCAACATTCCATCCAGCGTCATCATCGGAGGCGGAGCTTCCGCTGAACTCCTGCCGCAGCTTCGCCGCCTCGGAGCCAAGCGTGTGCTCGTGGTCACCGATGCCTTCATGGTCAAGTCCGGCGTGGTCGCAAGGCTCCTTGCGCCACTTCAGGAGAACGGCATGGAGATCGCAGTTTTCGATGGCGTTCAGCCCGATCCCACCGTGCAAAATGTCCGAGACGGACTCGCCCTCTACCGCAGCAGCGGTGCAGAGGCAGTGGTCGCCATTGGTGGCGGTAGTCCGCTTGACGCAGGCAAGGCGATCTCGATCCTGACTACGAATCCGGAACCACTCGCTGACTACATGGGCTATCACAAGATTCCCAAAGCCGGGGCTCCACTTCTCGCCATCCCCACCACCGCCGGCACCGGGAGCGAGGTGACCAAAGTAGCAGTCATCACCGACACTGAGCGGGATGTAAAAATGATGATCCTCGACCAGCACCTGCTGCCGGTCGTTGCGCTGGTTGATTACGAACTCACGCTTTCCATGCCCGCACCGCTCACCGCCCATGTCGGTGTGGACACGCTCACGCATGGCATCGAGGCCTATGTCTCGCGCAAGGCGAGTGAGATGACCGACCCGATCGCGCTTTCCTGCATTCGCCTCGCTGCCACACATCTTGTGAAGGCATGGGAAGAACCAGGAAACCTCGCCGCGCGCGAAGGAATGATGCTCTCCGCCACGCAAGGCGGCATGGCTTTCGCCAACAGCAGCGTCTGTCTCGTGCATGGCATGAGCCGTCCCCTTGGCCTGCTTTTCCATATCCCGCACGGCCTTTCCAACGCCATGCTCCTGCCGGCAGTGACCCGCTTTTCGCTCGCCGGTGCCGAGGCTCGCTACGCCACCGTGGCCCGGACGATGGGCCTCTGTGCCGCCAATGCCTCCGATGCATCAGCCGCCGCCTCCCTGGTCGAGGGGCTCGAAAAACTCAACGCCCGTCTCGAAGTCCCTCGCATCCGCGATTTCAAAGGCGCCACGCTCGAAGTCTTCGAAGCCGCATTGGAAAAAATGGCCTCCGACGCCCTCGCCTCTGGCAGTCCCGCCAACAACCCCGTCGTGCCGACCGCCTCCGAAATCGTCCAACTTTACCGCGAAGCGTGGTGATTGGAGTGTGGGAACGCCCTCTTCTTTTCAAATCTCCGCGCTGCTCCTGTTCCTCACGAAGGAATTCAAAAATGGAAACCATTTTGATTGGGACATTGAAGGATCAACGCGCCGAGGCTCACGCGGTCACACTAACTTTGGATTATGCCTCGCCGGCAGCCTCCAAAAATTTGCGCCGCACATTCAAGGAGAGAAAAAAACCAGCCTCATTAACCAAATCATCCATAGCCTCGCGCATCGAAGGTATTCTTCCCAAGCGAAACTCTTTCAACAAAACGCCAAGTGTTCCAGTCAACTCGATACCAAGTGGTCTTGCCATAGCGCGCCCTGCAGACTCATCAATAATGAGCAAATTCGCCTCCTGCTCAAGAGCCAGAGCGATCGCCTCGGCCTCCCCTGCATCCAACATTGTTGTGAGCGCATTGGTAAGATCTCGGCGCTTCAGTTTGAGCACTTTTATCCATCCTTCGGCGCACGCGCGTTCGATCGCTCTGCGACCAAGAGTATGATCCAGCTTTTCGAGTTCCAGACGAACAGCCTCTGGAATCACGATCTCACTGAACTGTCTGCGCAAAACTTCCAAGTTTCCCGTTACCGCCAAATTGCTGATCGGGGATGTGTTGCTAACCGCGAGCATAGCCCAAGTCCTCAGCGATATCCGCGTCGGTGTAGTGACGCGCAATGCCGCGATCCTTCAGGGCCTGTCCAAAGTGGAACTGGCTTAGGCCGGACAATTCGGCTGCCTTGCCGAGTGATAGAATCTCTCGTTCATACAAGGCAGACGCCAACTCGATCCGCAAACGGGATCGGCGTTCCGGTTCAGGCACTCGCATGGCTTGCTGAATTTCATCGGGCACCTCGATGGTCAGTTGCATGATTTCAACCTGACACTCCACACAAAACTCCGCAACTCAACTTTTGAAAGTATATAATCTGAATTCTAATCCGTTTTCTAATGAAACAATCTGAATATGATCTCTGCGTCGTCGGCGCGGGCAGCGGGGGCATCGGTGCCGCGCTGGCTGCCGCGCGCATGGGGCTTTCTGTTCTGCTGATCGAAAAATCCGACACGCTCGGCGGCAATGCCGTTCGTGGCGGTGTGCACAACTGGGAGCCAGGTGTCGGCGGCACGGCTTTTCCTTTCGAAATTTATCAGCGCCTGCAAAAAATCCCCGGCGCGGTCGCCATCGTGCGCATGGCGCGCCACTGCGCCGCGCCACAGCCGGGCCAACCGGTTTACCCCGGCGGCGAGGCTTTGCCCGACCCTGCGGCGACTTATGCGGATTCCTTGCAACGCCACTCGCTCAAGGAACTTTCGCCCGAGGAAAAGTTCGGACGATCCTCCGCCTTTCGTTCGGTTGTTTTCGAGCCTGAGGCCTACTCGCGTGTGGTGGGCGAGATGCTTGCTGAAACAGGAAATTGCACGATCCGCACCAACGCCGCGTTCCGCGAGGTGCTAGTGAAGGATGGTTGCATCGAGAGTCTCATTCTCGACAATGGCGATGTGGTCAAAGCCTCGTTCTTTGTCGATAGCACCGCCGATGCGAAGCTCTGTCAGGCCGCCGGTTGTGAGTTGATGCGTGGTCAGGAAGGACGCGAAACCTTCGGCGAGCCCGACGCTCCCGAGCAGGCTTCCCCCAAGGTCAATGCCGTGACCCTCATCTACCGCATCACGCCGCGAGTGCACGCCGCAGTCGATCCGCTCCCGCCGGATGTTCCAGCCGAATGCTGGTGGCAGGCCCGTTTTCCCGCATCGTTGAATTCCGGCTACGCCAACGGCGACTTCAACATCAACATGCTACCCACCATGCAGGGCGAAGAATTTCTGCGTCTCGGATATCCCGCTGCTTACGGCGAGTGCCGCCGCCGTGTGCTCGCCCATTGGCATTACCTCCAAACG
>JBILMW010000028.1:0-21049 GCA_044375335.1 Terrimicrobiaceae bacterium
GGGTATTTTCTGCAACAATTGGCTGGGAGGTTGGTGACACTTCATTTTTTTTCTGCACCGCAGCATCCACCTTTGGTTGAGGCGCTGTATTTTTTGCTGCCAGAAACTTATCCTTGATCGCGGCTTCACCAGGCTTGGGAGCGAGCGGAGTGGTGGGAGTTGTTTTGGGGGCGACGACCGCAACTGCTTTCGAGGGGATGGGTGTGGAAGTCATGCGTTCGGCGGGCTTGGGGGCAGCAGGCGCCGGCTTGGATGCCGCTGCAACCTTCTTAGGAGCGGGTGGCAGTGCCTTCACTTCAGGCGTTGCGTCTGGTTGAGGCCATTCGTTTCTCGCGAGCGCATCGGACTTCGGCCCGTCTGGTGTTGTCGTTGGCGTCTCCACCGATGCGGTGGGCTTTGGGGCTTTTGGCTTCAGGCTGCTTGAAGCGTAGATGCCGCAGAGCAGGATTACATGGAACCCCAGCACGATCAGGAAGGCCCATTTGAAGGAAAGTCCCATCTTAATGAAGCGGGCTCTGAGGTTGTTTTTTTCGAGTTCAGTCTCGGGATCGACATCGATCCAATTCGGATGGCGGGTTGGGTAGGATGGGGATGTTTTCATCGACCGCTGTATCCTTCAAAAAGATAATGAATGCAAATCGCTGAGGCCCTCAGAGCCTTTGCTGGACTTGTTTTCCGGCCATTCGAATGGCGAGCATGACCATTCGACCGCCTAAATCAACCGTTCGTTGAATTTGCAAAAAAGTTCGTTTTCAGACCGCCTTGAGTCGGCGGAATTCGGAACTGTGCCTTCGCGAGAGTTCGACCTTCACGCCATTGGCCATGGTCAAAATCATAAAGCCCCCATCGGCGTCTTCGACATTCGCGATATGATCCAAATTGACCGCATGGCTGCGACTGGCCAGAAAGAAAATCTCCTCGTTCAATCGCTCGCGGACACTTTTCAGAGTGCCATTCACAGTGACCCCGCGCCCGTCTCCGAGCAGTAGACGGGTGTAGGCATCCGAGGCCTCCAGGACCTGGATATCACCGACGCGGAGCAGCACATTCTTGCTGCCGTCTCGAAAAAGCACTTTCTCTTCGCTCGAAAAAGGCCGCTCCTCGGTCGGTTGCGAAACCCTCTTGAGGCTCTCCTTCAAGCGCCGGGGATCGACAGGCTTCAGCAAATAATCCACCGCCCGCACCTCGAATGCGCGAAGCGCATGGTCGGGATGCGCTGTGATAAAAATCGCCGGAATTCCCTCCGCAGGCAGGGTGTCGAGCAGTTCGAAGCCCACCTTTCCTCCCCGCAATTCGACATCCAGCAGCAACACATCTGGCCGTTCTTCATTCAACGCCTTCACGGCCTGTTCAATTGTCCCGACATCCCTCACATCTGTGACGCCGATTTGCGCCAGCACTTGTCTCATGCCCCGCCGTGCAGGCGGTTCGTCGTCGAGTATCAGGACTTTCATTTCAATGACCAAGCCACTCTTTCCGCAGCCGTCTTGTCAAGTGCCATCCGGTTTGATCGAAGGTGAGTTCTAAGGTGTTTCTTTCGGATTTTTCTGGGTCCGTTTGATCCGCAGCAAAGCCTGCACTATTCCCTCGGCAGGTTTGGAAAACTCCAGCCCGCTGCCTTCCGGGCAGGCATCATCAATCCGTGCGCGCACACTCGCCAGCCCGACATTGTCTTTCCATTCGGCGGGGTTTGAATTTGGCGGCGCTGTGTTTCTGACGCACACAACAAGGTCACCGGCTTCCATGCCTGCGTTGAGTTCCACCCTGCCAAAGCCATCATCCACTCCATGCTTCACCGCGTTTTCCACAAGCGGCTGCAGCAGCATCGGCGGCAATAAAAATCCATCGGTATCGGCACCCGCGCTGACGCTCCATTCCAGGCCTTCCTCGTAGCGCATTTTCTCCAAGCGGAGAGTCTCGCGAACGATGTCGAGTTCCTTGGACAATGGAATCAGCGGTTCCTTCGACAAGTCCAGTGTCGTCCGCAAAAGCTGTGCCAGTGAGGTTACGCCGTCTTGTGCCGCATCCCTGTCCGAGCAGATCAGGCCATGGATCGCGTTGAGGCAATTGAAGAGAAAATGCGGATTCACTTGGGCTTTGAGCCGCTCCAATTCCGCAGTCTTCTGAGCCGCCACAGCCTGTAGCGCTTTCTCTCGCCGCTGGGACTCCGCGCCTGCCGCAATGAGGAGACCCGTGGTGGCGACAATCGCGATGAATGCCTCGATCTGCCAGATCGTGCCAACCATGGAGTTCGACACAAACGGCCCGCAGCCACGACTTGTGAAGGCCGCCGCCGTGAAGACGACGAGAAGCACTGAGAGTGCGGCCGCAGGCAGCCCACGACTCAGCGCAACCCAGACTAAAAAAGGAAATGGCAAATACGCTAGCGCCTGCATGGAAGCCGTTGCGGAGGGCTTTCCCTGAAAAGCCAACCACGCCGCGAGAAAGACGCAGCCAAGTTGGACGAGGCTCGCCGCCGCATCATGAAACCGCGTCGCCTTTGGCCAAAACCGCCCGCTTGCCATCAGCAAAACCACAGGTGCCACGACGACCGTTCCCGCTGTGTTCGTCGCCCAGTAGATGCTCGCCACAGACCACAGGCCCACCGGCGGCATCATACCGGAAATCACAAGACAGCCTGCGCTCCAAAAACCCGCCACGCCCATGGGAATGGCCGCGCCGAGTCCTGCAAGCAGGAGCACATCCCGCGTCGAAGACAGCCGTATATCAAACCGCGACCTCGTCAACAGAGCAGCGCCTGCACCCACGGCCGCTGTCATTCCCGCAGGAGCCAGAATTGTGAAGATCCACGGATTACCCGCTCCAAGGCTGCTGAAAAAAAGCGGTAGAAAAATTCCCGGCAATACTTGCGGACCGAGTAGCAGAGCGAATGCCAGCGCCACACCGCCCGCTGGCCAAATCGGAGAAAACACCGCGTCGGCGTTTCCAAAAAGCTTTGCCGATCCCATGGCCGTCAAATAAACCGCTGCCGCGACAGTCGCGTTGGCCAAAATGAATTTGCCTACTTGCCTCAGTTGATAAATGGCCGACACGCGGCAGTGGTTAACCTCTTGCTCTGGCCATTGCAAATCCTCTTCACCTAGGGCCTCTCAGTAGCAACTTCAGCACGCCGTAGTCGCGCAGCGCGAAGGCGAATTCTACCTTCCTACTTCTTCCTTCTAACTTTTCTCAACCACCCACCCGTGCCTTTCGACCGCTCGACCAGCCAATTCAACCGCTCGTTGAATTGCCTGTTTACGCGTAGGGATCTCTCTCATAATTTCGGCGCTGTTATGAAAACCACCTCTCAACACCGCTTCCTCATCCCTGTCCTTTCTGCTGCATTTGCCCTTCTTTTGCCATCCGTCGTGCAAGGCGCAGTCAAACCCACCGAAGAATCCGCTCCCAAGCTTCCTGAAATTTGGCAGAAGGCTGGGCCGCGCGAGCGCCTCAAGGCCACACGCGCCGCAGAGCTCGATGCCGACCGCCTCCTTGCCGAGCGCATCTACGGTCTTCAAGTCGATTCCGAGACCACGATCGCCGATCTCGCTGCAGGCGACGATAAGATCGACAGCGCGGTCTCTGCCACACTCGTTGGCTCCTTGACGACCGAGCCACCGGAATACCTCGCCGACGGCACTGTTCAAGTCGTCCGCGCCGTCAAAATCCGGGAAGTCATAAACACACTCAACACCGCCATCAAAGGCAAGGTCCTCAAGGACGGCTCGGTTCAGGCCTTGTCCAACAAGACCAAGACAAACACCGAGGTCAAAGACAGCGTCATCGATGTCATGGGCAATGCCGCTCTGCCTGGCTCCGAGGGACACCAGAAAATCATGGCCAAGCGCGCCGCCGAGCTCGATGCCTACCGCCGCCTGGCCGCCCGCATGTTGGGCATTCAAATCGACAGCAACACGACTGTCCGAGACATGGCATTGGAAAATGACGAACTCGTGGCTGGGCTTTCGCATGTCCTCAAAGGCGCCGCTACCACCGGCATCAAATTCAACAAGGACGACGGATCTTGCGAAGTCACGATGGCGATCAAAACAGCAGATGTCCTTCGCACTACCAAACGCATTGTTAAAGGCGAAAAAGTCACCACCACGATCAAAGATTCGATCGAGGAGAAAACCTTCTCCGAAACCGGCCGAGGCGCGATGCGCGAGGTCGCCCAAGGTGACGCCCCCACCGCAGCGGCCACCGAGAGCGCTCCTGTGAATCAGCCCACTATCGAAGCTGAAGTTAAAATCTCCGGCCGTGATCCATTTTTTGAAACCACAGCCATCATCAAGGAAGTCGTCCAAAGCGGACCCGTGGTCCAGTGAAGTAGGAAGTAAAAAAACAAGCCCACCATAGACCATGACCTCCAAACTCCATCGCATCGTCCCTTGCACCCTCATCCTTCTGGCTTCCTCCTTCCTCCTGCCTGTGCCAGCAGTCAATCTCGCCCCGTGGCAAGTTATTCCTCCGCGCTTCGCTCCTCCGACACCGAATCGAGGCAACTCGCTTCCATGAGCGACGAGGACATCGCTGAGCAGCCAGCAGGAAGCATTCGGAAGGAAAAAACCGCCGAATCCCAAACCACGGCCAAAAAGGGAAAAATCCAAAAACAAGAGTCCGAAGTCACCGAGTTGGTCGAAACCGATATTACCACCGTCATCGACACCACCAGCGCACCAACATCCGATCAAGACCTGCAGTAAAAAAAGTAAGAAGTCAGAAGGATGAAGTAGGAAACCAAACCGATGAAAACCGCCCGTCCATTTCGCCACTCCGCTTCCATACTCGTTTTTTCTTCCTTTATACTTTTGACTTCGCACTCCTCCGTGGCATCCGCCGCCACGGACGATCCTTTCAAAAAGCTCGCCAACAACCTCGCGGCGGAGTCGCCCGCCGGGCCTGTGAACATCGCTGTTGGCAGCTTCAACTATGAGAACACCGACCTCCAGTCGCCGTTCTCCTCCATGCTCCGCGACGAGTTGGAGATCGCGCTGGGAGAATCCGGGAAATTCAAGGTCGTGACCCGCGACCGCTTGGCTGACCTCCAGATGGAAGGCAAATTCCAAGGCAAGGGCATTCTGGAGCCGGGAACCGGTGTCGAAAAAGTCACCATCGAAGGCGTGAAGGGCATCATCCGTGGGCGCTTCTACGCCAGCGGCGATGAAGTCACCGTCTATGCCGAGTTGGCATGGCTTGAAGGCGGCGAGGTCAAGAAAGCCCGCATCGCCATCCCCGCTTCCCAAGTGCGCGCAAAAATCTGGCCAGATCCAGCCGATGCGGCAGCCAAGCCCATCGATGGCGTCATCAATCCCCAGAATGTCGAGCAAAGCCTCGCCAATGTGCAGGAGATCGCCAGAGACCGCCTCGCCAAAGTGCCGAGGGATTTTCCCATCGAGATTTTCACCGTGGACGGTCGCCGGGCCTATCCTGAAAAAGAAACCGTCTCCTTCCGCGTGCGCAGCGCGCGCGAGTGCCACATCGCCGTTCTCTGCCACCAGAGCGACGGCACCACCGTCGTCCTCTTTCCAAACCGCTTCTCAAGAAACACCCTCATTCCTGCGAACAAAGCCATCGACATCCCTGGCACGCACAAGAGCGGATTCGAGATCGAGATCGGCCCGCCCTACGGCTCCGATGTCGTCGAAGTCATCGCCTGCACCCAACCCAGCGAACTCCACAAGACGCTCTCCAAATACGCCTCCGAAACAAGTGCGCCCGCTCCCTTCCAAGTCCTCACCCGAGGCATGGCTGTGAAAGGCATCGACTCAGCCCTCGCCGCTGCCAAGGTCGGCTCAACTGCCGCTCTTCTTTGGTCCCAAGACCCCATCGTCATCAGCACCTTTCCGAAACCATAAACATTTTCAGCTCCCCGCACGATGTTTTCCTCCTTCCGCCTCCATGCTTCATACTTTGCTCCTCTAGCATTTTTGGTCTTTTCGGCTGCTCTTCTGGCCGTGCCGCCGAAGGAGGCGTTGCTGATTGCCAACGGGAAATACTCGCACTTAGCGGGGTTGGCGCATCCAAGCCCTGATGCAGCAAAATTAAGTGCCGCACTAGAGCAGCTTGGCTTCCGCGTGCGCGTGGTGCGCGATGGGAATCGCGAGCAGATGCTTGACGCCATCGCCGAGTTTGAGCGCGGGCTGCGCAATACCGGCGCGATTGCGTTTTTCCATTACGGGGGGCACGGCGTTCAAGTGGATGGCAAAAACTATCTCCTTCCGGCGGATGCCGACATTCCCGACGAGCGGCGGGTGGCGACGCGTGCGGTGGCGCTGGATGAGGTAATGACAGCGATGGATGCCGCCGCAGCCCGAGCAAGCATTATTGTGATCGATGCGTGCCGCGACAACCCCCTGCCTGCCGGAAGCGGTCGCAATCTCGCGCGTGGTCTCTCGGTGGTGGGTATGAAGCCTAAAAACTCCATCGTCATCTACGCGGCGGAAGCGGGAAGCAAGGCGCTGGATGGGCTTTTCACGCCGATTCTGGCCGTGGCGCTGCAACAAAAAGGAAGGACGATCGACCAAGTGATGAAAAGCGTGCGTAGCGAGGTGTATGCGAAGTCGAGCGGGCAGCAGACGCCCGGCGAATACAATCAGCTGTTTGAGGAGTTGTTCTTGGGCGAGCCTGCAGGGGATGATCTGGCACCAGAGAAGATTTTCGCGGCGAAGCCTGCGCCGACTCCCTACGCCGCGCCAACGACAGCACAGACAGAAGAGACGCCATTTGATCCGGATGCTTATCTTGATGACATGGTGCTGGTTAAAGGCGGCACGCTGCCGGATGCATCAGAGTTGGCGGGAAAGTCGGTGCGGTCATTCTACATTCGCCGCACGGAGGTGACATGGCTGGAGTGGAAGAAGGTCAGAAATTGGGCGGCGGACAACGGCTACGACATCGGAAATGTGGGTGCAGGCAGCGGGAACGACCATCCGGTGCGCGATGTGAGTTGGTATGATTGCGTGAAGTGGTGCAATGCGCGGAGCGAGATGGCGGGATTGACGCCTGTTTACCAAGTGAAGGGCAAGGTGTATCGGAGCGGGGAGTATGGCAAAGAGGGATCGAGCGCAGTAACACAGAGCGCGAGCGCAAATGGCTATCGCCTACCAAGCGAAGCGGAGTGGGAGTGGGCGGCTCGAGGAGGGAAAGAAAGTCGGGGCTATAACTATAGCGGGAGCGATGATTTGAATGCGGTGGCGTGGTATCGAGAAAACTCGAAGGGAGCGGCGGTAGATTTGGGAAGTGTGGTGCTGAAAAAAAATGCAGATTTTTTCAAGGATTGGACCGCCGAGCAAAAAGCAGTGCTGATCGGTTGCGGCACATTTCCAGTGGCTGAGAAGGGAAGAAACGAACTCGATCTGCAGGATATGAGCGGGAATGTGTGGGAGAGGTGCTGGGATCTTGATGGCACCTACCGCCGCATCCGCGGCGGCAGCTGGCGCGGCACCGCAGGCAGCTGCTCTGTCTCCGTTCGCATCAACGACACCCCGGACGTCCGCATCGACAACGCCGGACTCCGGCTTGCCCGCAGTTTATGAAACCGGAACTGAAGAGAAAGTCAGAAGGATGATTGCTCCAGCCCCTTACCCCCAATATCTAAACTGCTTTTCGCAAGAACATCCGTCGGCAACCCAAAGTTTTTAACAAAATGAAAGAAAATCTCGCCATTCTCGCCTTACCCTGAGTTTCCCCTTTTATATTATACATATATAAGCGGGATAAATTTAATATACTTAATCAAACAATTGCACTTTATAATAATATGCGATATATATACTACTCGTTGATTCTATTATTGTCGACTTCAGCCATAGCTCAGGAAAGAGAGCAAATTTTTAAAAAAGATAATAGAATAACCTCCGGTTTTGAAAATTCGTTAAATAGTCAGATCAATATAATTATGGCTCGTAAAAGCAATCTTATAGGTTTCATAGATAGGGATAAGGAGCCGAAAGGTGATACCCGTGAGATAATTCTAAGAAGACAGGAATTAGAAAACAGTATTCAAAATTATGGACCTAACAGTGTAAGCGCAGCCATTAATTATGACAATTTTGCAGTATCGCTAAGGCGCGCGGGTCAATACTGGGAAGCCGAAAAATACACAAAAAAAGCATTAAAAACATTAATTTCGTTAAATGGACTTAATAATATTGATACAGCTATCACAATAGATAATCTTGCCACTATCTACAGTGAAGTAAGTAATTTTGTTGATGCATTACCATTGCGATTAAAGGCGGTTGAGTTATTTGAGAAAATCGATGGAGTTGACATTAAAAATCTTTCTTGCGCAAGGGAAAATCTAGGCGTTACATATGTAAAACTCGGTGATATGGAGAAAGGTTTCGAGTATTTAAAAAAAGCGAGTGAACTATTTACAAGGATGGGGGGAATGCCCCCCAAATCTCAATATTATAATTCAATGGGAGCGGTATATCTTGAGACAGGAGATGCAAGAAATGCTGAAAAGTATTTTAGAAAAGCATTGGATTTTAAGAAGAATGCACTAAACGAAAATTCCGGGAATAGTAAAAAACATGCAATATGGACCATAGAGCGCTCTTTGGCGATAAGTCTCGCGCAGCAAGGAAAGGCGGATGAAGCTAGATCTTTAATTTCCAATGCATTAATGCATGTCAAAAAGAGTGTAAATTTAAATGATCCCGGATTTGGGGAAACCTATTTTGATGCTGGCGAAGTAGAACTTCTTTCTGGCAATTATTTAAAATCTAGTGAGTATTATTCAAAAGGTATGAAAATTTGCATGAATTTATTATCTCCTTCTCATCTAATGCTAGTGAATGCAATGAAGAACTATATAACATCTTTGGAAAAGTCGGGACAGAATGAATATGCCAAAAAAATCTCGATTCTTTGGAAAAATGCAACAGATAAAAATATTTCAAATATTATAACTTGTGGCACAGAATCTCAAAGACTTCTTTTTCTTCAGAAGAATGTTAGCTTTGATATTCCAGCATCATTATTTAGTCCGGATGATCTTGCAGAATGCGTTATGAATTGGAAGGGGTCTGTTTTAGATTCGATTATCAATGATCGAAAGAATGCAAAAGATTTATCAGGAAGTTCCGTTCAAAAAGATTTTAACATGCTAGGACGAATAAATCAATTAATCTTGAATCTACAAATGAATTCATTTGCAAAGGATGCAAAAAATAATGAATTAGGATTAAATGAACTTCTAGCAGAAAAAATGGAAATCGAACGAAGAATCTATACGAGCACACAATATAATTCGCTAAAATCAAATGCTCGATTTACTTACAAAGATATTCAAAATCAGATGAGTCCAGACTCTGTTGCGGTTGATATATTTGAATATAAAAATATAGGTGATACTAATTCATCTCGAAGATATTGTGCCATTCTATATCGTCCGGTTGGATTGCCTATAAGATGTGATCTTGGCCCTGTCCAATCGATCGATGCTCAGGTTGATGAACTTCGTTCTTTGATTTTAAATCCAAGCGCTGATTCGCTTTCGTATACCAAGGCATCATCTGCATTTGTTAATAGCATTTGGAAACCCTTAGAAAAACATTTCCCATCTACAGTCAAAAAAGTTTATATCAATCCATCTGGCCAGCTTAACTTTATACCATTTGGCTCTCTTGTTGATGATAAAAATATATTTTTGGGCGATCTATATCAAGTATCTTATATAACTTCTGTTAAAGATTTTATGAAGCCAATATGTCTGAATAAAAAAAGTGATTTTGTTATATTCAGCAATCCTGATTTCTCTGTTAATTTCTCTAATGGTAAACCGCTAGCTTCATCTCAAAGAAAGGTTGCTGCGGCTTTGCTTTCGGCCTCTTTTAACCAGTTGCCAGGCACGCAGCGTGAGGGAGACCAGATCGAACAAATCGCATTACAACACGGATATAAGGTTATAAAGCAATCTGGGATTGATGCGTCTAAGGAATATATCGAAAAACTTAAGATGCCTTACATACTTCATCTTGCAACTCATGGCTTCTTTTTAGGATCCCAAGATTCTACTGGTGCTACTGACCGAGGTATGAAGGCGATTAAAACCAACAATCTAACGAATGTTTCCGAGACTTCCTTTACTAATATTTCGGTTGATACTTCTGCCTTTGATAAAAATCCTATGATACAGAGCGGTCTCGCGCTCGCGGGAGCTCAGGATACAGTTAAATCTTGGGCCCGTGGAATTGTGCCTGATAATTTCAACAATGGGATCCTGACTGCAGAGGATGTTTCGATGCTGGATCTGAAAAATACCTGGCTTGTAACTCTCTCTGCTTGTGAGTCGGGAGTTGGCCATTCAAAGTCCGGTGAGGGAGTTTTCGGCCTACGTAGAGCTTTTATGTTGGCTGGTGCTCAGAATCTCTTGATGACGCTCTGGCCTGTAGGAGATGAGACAACTGCCGACTTTATGGCTGATTTCTACCAAGAAGTCCTCATTACTCATGATCCGGCGGAAGCGTTGGCAAAAGTTCAGAGAAATTGGCTATCCAAACTTCGCGAAGAGAAAGGACTGATTACGGCAGTTCGGGATGCCGGTCCCTTTGCCATGGTTATGATGGCCAATCAAAATTCCAAACCACTGTCTGAATCCTCGTCCGACAAAGCCTCGCTACAAAAGCCAAATAAAATTCTCGAATTTAAAGCCGCGCTCGCAATGGCCGATACCGGGGATTCCTACGCTCAAGCAGTTGCTTCCATTTATTACGGTCTAGGCTTGGGGTGCAATCAAGATCTGGAAAAATCTAAGGATTACGCGATGCTCAGCGCCAAACAAGGCAATCCATTGGGTATATTCCGCTTGGCTGAGATGCGCGAGGCAGGCGAAAACATGGACAAAAACCTTGACCAAGCCCAACAATTAATGCAGAAAGCCAAAAGTGGCTTGGAAAAAATGGAAGCCGATCCATTTGCTCTTACTGCGCTTGCCGGGATCGAAGAGCGTGAGAATCCCTCATCTCCCCATGTTCTTAAGCTACTCACCCAAGCAGCCGAAATGGGCCATGAACCTGCTATTAAAATTCTCTCAGAAAAAAACCAATAAATTAGGGCGCTCCTTTGAAGTAGACTAGCGCAAAGAAAGCAGCGAATCAATCGTTATATTATTATCTCAAAATATACAATACGAATAAAAAATAATTTTAAAAATATTCAAAAACATTATATGAAAAACATAACATGCCGCAAAATCGAAATAAAATTGCTATTAATTGCTGCAGTCTTTTCAGTCCTTGCACATTCCTCTTTTGCTCAGTTTCAGTTTAGCTCCAATTCATTTTTTCGATATTCGACTGCTTTTGACTACGGTGATGAATATTATTACGACGCTTTTCGAGATGCCGACGGTGTCGTTTACGCAATAGGACAATCAGATGGACCGCTTCAAGATGATTATTCATCAACGAATAACAAAATATTTATAAATAAGTTCACTTCTAACGGCACGCTTTTATGGCAAAAGGTGATTAAAGATGCGAGTGTTAACTATACCCCTGTTCAAATCCTAGAACTTGATAGTGATTCGTTTCTAATTGATTATAAAAGCAGCCAAGGTCCGCTGAGCAGTGATTCCAGAAAACTTTCCAAACTTTCAAAAGTTGATGGGAAAATTTTTTGGACTCAAGACATACCCACAAATAATTGGGGTGTTGGCATAATTTCAGACAAAAAAGGGAGATATGCAGTTCTAATAGATTCTATGCCAGATGACTCTTTAACTTCCGTAGAATGTTTTGATACTAACGGAAATTCAATGTGGAGCAAATACATTCCTTTTGAGTGCATTCAAAATAGTTTTCGCAACCTATCGCCTTATCCAGATGGAATCAGAAACAATTACGAAAAGGGAACAAATTTACCGACAGCTTCTTTTTCCAGTAATGGCGATATCGTATTTGGCGGAAACGCAAGATATTCTTCGCAAAATAATCTACCATCTTTTATTCGCATCGACTCCAACGGAAACCAAGTTCATTCCCTAATTACATTGCTTAGTTCTGGGGCGTATACTATTGCTTCCGTTTGCTGCGATTCCGATGATAACGCCTATGTTCTAAATTATATAGCAGCAGGTTCCAAGCTGGCACTAACGAAAATCTCGAGAAGCGGATCCCAGCTATGGCAGAATCAACTTTCTGGCTACCAAAACATTGTTCGAGTGGCCATTATTAATAGTTACATCGCCGTTATAGAAGACGCTGAATCTACAATAATTTCATTATACACAACAGACGGCATATTATTACAAACTTTATCATTTACGCATAACACCGAAAAGCTATACGACTATTCAATTAATAGCAATGGGTATATTGCATCTGTTGGCTCGGAATATTACTCCGATTCCGCAATAGACGCCACGGTTCGTCTCCGACAGTTGTTTGCTACTCCTGTGAGCCCTGGGGATGGCATTACTCCTGTTGGTGGGGGTAACTCGGTAGGAGGAGGTAGTGCTGGTGGTGGCGACGGTTCATCGATTTCTTCTAGCAATAAAAAATCCTCTAAAAAAACTTCTAAGAAACTTTCTAAGAAACTTTCTAAGAAATCCTCTAAAAAGTCTTATAAAAAATCTATTAAGAAAAAGTAATGCTAATGCTAATACCCAACGCTTTTCAGAAATGACATATCTGATTTCACCTGCAGATTGACAAGGTGGATTATCTCTATATCCAAAATGATTAAATTCTCAAATAATATAAAAACAAAAACTTACGCTGTTCTTTCGGTGCTGCTTATCGGCATTCTTTTTCCACATGAATCCCGCAGCGAGGACATCTCGGAAATACTCCGCCAAATTTCCGAGGAAACATCCGGCAAGACCTCTGAAAAGAAAAATACCTCTGTGGCAGCGGAACCAACCCCGAAAAAGACTGGCGAACCCAAGATATCGCAATCTACTAACCCTAAGGCCCAAGTCATCCCCTCGCCAGTCGTCCCGCCCCCGCGCTGGGTCATTTACGGTCCCAAGGACAAAATGCCCAAGAACTTGGAAGGCTGTGCTGTGGCAGGTGATTTCTTATTAATCGGGGAGCATAGTTCAGGTGGGGCCTTATTGATGGCCTCGGATTCCAGCTTATTTTTCGCCCGCAAGTTTATTGTGAAAAATTCTTCAAGCGGCTGTGCGCCTGGCAACACGATACCTCAATACCGGAAAATCCGGGTGCCAAAGGAGCGGCCGCTTTTGTTCATAGGGCGTGGGCCTTTTCCTGGCGAATACTTCGTCCATGCGCAATGAGCAAATCCAAACGGATAGTTTTCATGGCAGGGCTTTCTTGCTATGAACGCAGAGGCGGGAGCTCCTCAAGCAAGCACTCCACAGGTTTTAGTATTTCTTCGCCTCGAATACCCCAAAAAAACGGCTATTGAGCCTTAAAAGCAACTTTGCCTCAGAAAAACAATGAATGCAAAATTTCTATCGATACTTTTCGCCATCGTCTTACCCGCTACAATTATATTCGCTCAAAATAATCGTATCCTTTCATTTAAGGAGGCCAAGGAATTAGCAGATAAGGGAGATCCTTACGGCGAGGCGGTGGTGGCGTTTCATTATTCGATAGGTTGGCAAACAGATAAGAACTTGGATTTGGCCGCCAAATACGCGATGTCCAGCGCACGAAAGAACCATCCCTTGGGAATATTCCGTCTCGGCGCGCTGCGTCGAGCGGGTGAGGGTGCGGAAAAAAACGAAGACCAAGGTCTGGCACTACAGAAAAATTCTTTTAATGGGCTTAACAAGATGTCCGGAAATCCTTATGCGATAACGGCTCTTGGCGTGATGTTATTTCAGGGCAAGGTGGTTCCTGAAAATAAAAAAGAGGCCGCTAGATTATATAAGATCGCAGCTGATATGGGTTTTGCACCTGCTCAGTTTAATTTTGCAATGTGTGCAGAGGTAGGTCATGGAACCCCGCAAAGCGAACTCACAAGCATTGAATATCTTACGAAGGCAATTGAATATGATTATCCCCTAGCATTGAATCATCTTCAGGGATTGGATGGCCGTGATTTCAGATTGGAAGGAGTTAGGCAAGACGTGCTGATGGCGCAGGCTGCATTAACCGCATATGCCGCATTTTTGAATACGGAACCTTTCTTGGCCACTCTTGCAAAAGTCAGCAATTTTAGGGCCAGCGGAGGAAAATGGCCGACCCCTGAAGAGCGTGACATTGCTTATAACGTTCAGCTTGTGGAGGCGGTGAAAGAGGAAGGAGATCGTTTCTCCAGGCTCCAAAAAAGTTTAAATGACTGTAAAACCCCAGCGATGACGACAAGGGATCAAACTCTTCGCGCTCGTGCAGAGATGTTCCAACTTTTGTCACAAATATTTGAGCGTATCCCCTTCTCTGCATCTTCAGGATACTCGCCTGAAGGGTTTTACTCCTTCGCAGACTTCACATTTCCAACAGAGTCTGGACTTATTAATTGGAAAAGAAAAAGTCCGCTGTTTCATGAGGCATATATGCTGGCAAGAACTAGGTTTGCTTACGCCAAACTGAAGCAGGTTCCTGAGCTGGCTGATTTAGGAGAAATTATACTATTCCAAGAGTCTATCGAGAAGTTTCTCTCTAATTTGCCTTGTGACGCGAATGTCGATGCCAGACTTAAGCTAATTGGGAGTTGGCTTTTTGCTTTGGAGGGTTTTTTTGCTTTTGCGCTTGATAAAACTGTCGTTCATCTTAATTACAATAATAAAGTTGCAGAGGCGAAAGTCGCTATTCCGTTCAGCGCTTCCTGTGGCAGGATTCTATCGAGTCAACGGCGAGTGACAATCGGTGGCGAGAAGGGAGAAGTTGCTATTTTTGATCTAGATACGGGAGGTGAGATCTGGCGGGGCAACCTGCCTGGAAAAGTGGATCAGATTTTCGAACTAGATGGCAATTTGTATGCACAAACTAGGCCTCAAGGAACGCTCGAGTGGGGGTTTCCAGCCTATCTCTGGATGGTAGACTGGAGAGAAGGTAAAATGACCCGCTTGCCGGTGGGACTTGATGATTTGTCCGATAATGCAAGGCAGAAAATTCGATTTGTCGGTGACATCCCTGCGACCGGCGAGTTGGTTTTCTTTGACTACTCCTCGTCTTACGCGCTTTACGCTCTTTCTCCTTCAAGTGAGAAAGTTCGCCTGCTAGCTCCTCTGCACAGTCTCTTGTCGATCGATGCTGCTTCGTTGGAGCAACCAACGAACGAATTTCTGACTACGTTGCTGAGTCTTGGAGGCGATGCTCGTCGGGAACGCTGGAGTGATGTTATTGATCCGAAAAGACTTTTAACCACCGCTAGATGCAAGGCGTTGGGTATTCGCGAAGTTCCTAAATCCGAATCGATTGATGAATCGACTATCCCGGGTCATATGATCTTTGACTCCTGCCCAAGCCTATCTCTCGCTCTTGTGTCTAATCAAAAGCAGGAAAATCTTGTCGGTGACTCGACTTTTGATGAATACTCTGGTGGCGCAGTGCCCCAGTTATTATCTAGGAACAGTAATTCTCTTGGAGTCGTCGATCGCCTACGATTCACACAAAATCAGAAACTTACGGTTTCCGATCCTCCGTATTTTTTTAAATCCTGGTTGCGGGAAGCTAATAAAAACTCTGGATCAAAGTTTTTGCCGCGCTTTAGTGATTTTCTTCAGCCAACTGTAGCGGTGCACCATAAACTAACTGGAACATTTAACTATCTTTCTAGCAAAGATCGGCTGCGCAATTGTTGGCTAGCAGCAAAAGGTGATACAGTAGTCGGCAACTTTGACGGCCATATTACTGGCGAGGCTAACAATGAAGTCTTCGTAGGCGAAGTCTTCGACAGTGCCGACGTTGCCCCTGAGGCAGATATTTTGACATTAGCGGATGGACGCAAAATAAAAGCAGAGCCTGTTGCCCGTGTTGAGGCTGCTATCAGTGATTTGCGCCCGTTGAGTATGGGCGTGTTAGAAGCCGGTCTATGCTTTTTCTCAACTCCACAAGGCCTTATTTATTGCCGCCAAAAGTCCGGTCGATGGTCGGATTCACCGCCAGCGATGCCTCCCGGTTGCTTTTCGGGACTAAAGCACTTTAGGGAATCAGCCAATGGAGAGTGGTTACTCGCCGATGCATCAGGCTGGACTCACATTCTTGAGCAAGGAGAATCCGAACCACTGCGATCGCCTTTCCGCCTGAGATTCAAAAATAAAGATAGCTACATCGCGCTAACGGATGACCGTTACTTTATAGCAAGCGGCGATCAACTGAGAGACATCTTTTTTTCGTATAAGGATCGTGCGTATCCCTTCGAACAATTCGACCTTCGTCTAAACCGCCCGGACATCGTCCTGGAACGCTTGGGGGCACCTGAGGAAGCGACTGCCATCGCCAAGCAACTGCGCGAGAAACGCCTCAAGCGCATGGGCGTGACCGAGGACATGCTCCAACCCGATTTCCACCTGCCGGAAATCGAAATCGTGGGCGATCTCCCGTCCTCTACTGGGGAAAGCCAACTCGCCCTCAAGATCAAAGCCTCCGATAGCAAATACCCCCTCGATCGCCTCCGCCTCTATGTGAACAATGTGCCTGTGAACGGCAAGGAGGGTGAACTTCTGCGCGACGCCAAATCCCCAACCCTCCAGCGCACCATTCCGATCAAACTCGCCGCCGGGCGCAACAAAATCCAAGTCTCCGTCCTCAACAGCGCCGGTGCCGAGTCTCTCTACGCCAACGCAGAGGTCACTTGCACAGCCCAGCGTCCCAAGCCCAACCTCTACGCCGTGGCGATAGGCATCTCGGAATACGCCAACCCCGAGTGGAATCTCAAATACGCGGCGAAGGACGCCCGAGACATTCTCGAACGCGTCAAGGCACGCTCCGGCTCCAGCTACGGCGAAATCAAAGAACTCCTTCTCACCAATCGCGATGCCACCAAGGAAAGCCTCGGCAAAATCCGTGAATTCCTCTCCAAAGCCACCGTGGACGACACCGTTCTTATGTTTGTAGCCGGACACGGGCTCCTCGATAGCAAATACGACTACTACTTCGGCACAGCCGATATCGACTTCAATAACCCTTCAGGCAAAGGAATTGCCTTCGAGGAATTGGACGACCTTCTGGCCGAACTTCCCTGCGTGCGCAAATCCCTCCTAATTGACACCTGTCATGCCGGTGAACTCGACGAGGAAGAAAAGAAAATGCTCGCCAGCGCCCAGGCGAATCCGAACAAAGTCGTTGCCATGCTCCCCGCAGGTGCTCGCGGCATGAATATCAAGCCTATCGAAGGTGCTCGTGGCAAAAGCGAATGGTATGACCGCCTCCAAGGCCTCTTTGTGGACCTCCGCCGCGGCAGCGGTTCCACGATCCTGAGTTCCTCCGCCGGGGCCGAATACGCCCTCGAAAGCAGCGAGCAAAAGAATGGCATATTCACCTACGCTGTGCTCGAAGCTCTCGACGGCAAGGAAGGCGTCGATGCAAACAAGGATAGCTCCGTCACCATGAGCGAACTCGCCGACTATGTGAAAACCCGAGTAGCCGCACTTACCAACAACAAACAATCCCCCAATGTCCGCCGCGTGAATCTCGAAGCCGACTTCGCTCTTTCCAAAAAATGAAACAGTCAAAAACATGAAAAAACTCATTCTCAATCTCTGCGTTCTCGGTGCCCTCGGTGGTCAAATCCAAGCCGCTTCCGTCGAAGCCGAGGGCCGTGCGCCAGGCGACATGAAAACCGCTCGCGAGCAGGCGCTCGCCGATGCTTTGCGCGAAGCCGTGCGCGTCGGAACAGGCGTCGATGTCCTAAGCACCACCGGCGTGTCGGATTTTACCTTGGATTACGACCGCATCCTCAGCTCCGCATTCGGGCATGTGAAGAGCTACAAGGTCATCAGCTCAGGGCTCGGCAAGGATCAGATTTACACGGTCAAAGTGAAGGCCGAGGTGGAGAAAGGCGTGCCGGGTGCCAAGAACACGCTCGCCCTGCGCCAGATCGTTCTCCTCAAAGGCTCGCCGCGTGTGTCGATTGCTGTGCAGGAGCAGATCGATGGCGCTCCCGCACCGACCAAATACGCCCAAGGCATCATGGAGCAGACGGCGAGAGAGTTTCAATTCAACCTCGTGGATGTCGGAACCGCCAGCGGGCAGGAAAGCAAGATGGCCGCGCGCGATGCCATCCTCGGTAACGACAAAAACGCCAAGCTCCGCAGCGCAGGCATCTCGCAGAACAGCGACTTCTTGATCGAAGGCAACATCGTGGCCCGCTATGTCGGCAAGCAAAGCTTCTACGGCAGCTTGCCCCAGCATGTCTTCTCCGTCGGCGGCGAACTCCGCGCAATCCGTCCCGAGACCGGCGAGGTAGTGGCTGTCGCCGCGTTGCCTGGCACCGAAAATGTGGAAAGTGACCTCGACTCTAAGGAAATGGCCGCGCGGGATGTCATTCAGAAAGTCCTCAGCACCGCCGGAAAAAACGATGGCACTCCGCCACTCTTCAATAAAATCCTAGCCCGCTGGGTCACCGAAACCGACCTCGGCGCCATGAAACGCCTGGAGTTCAGCGGCATCAGCTCCGACGACTTCCAGAAAATCCAAACCGACTTCGCCGACACGGAAAAAATCAGCGCCGTCTGGCCCCGCGAGTTCGACTCGCAAGGCATCAGCGTCCTCGATGTCGAAACCCGCCTCGATAACATCGGCCTCGGCCAAGAAGTCACTAAAGCCACCAGCAACCGTGTCAAACTCGACCGCAGCACTGAAAACCTCCTTGCCTTTAACTCAAGCGTAGCTGGAACAGCCTCTCCCGCCGCCCAAGGCGATGCAAAAAGCGACGACAAGCCTTGGTGGAAGCTGTGGTGAGGCAAATATAAGTTTTCAGTTTGTAAGTTTTAAGATTCATTTTTTTGCTTTTGTCGGCCAAATATACTTCAAACGAAATGATGTCTCCTTTCCGTTTTCATGCTTCATACTTTCCCCTTCTGGCATTTCTGGTCTTTTCTGCCGTTTCGTGCTCTCCCCGGCGCGAGTTTGTGCGCTTTGAGGATGCTGGCACATTTCGTCCCGGACCGGGGCAGGGCGATCGGCGGGTTGGTCCACCTGATGGTGAGTATGATTCCTACGAACTCATCGACAATGGGGCGCCGAGCCACGGGATCGCGCCGATGTATCAAGGCTACCAGCAGCCAGCTTACAATGGCGGCTACCCGCAGGTCGTCGAAACCTACGATCCCTATGGAAATCCCCAGCGCGTCATCATTCCGAACCCCTGGTGAGCGATTGAAAACGCAAAAAACCATTCTTTCAACGAACGGTCGTTTCGCACAGTCGAACGGCGATTTTTCCACCCTGAGCGGCTGTTTTTTCTTTGCAAAATGTTAATTAACAGGGCCTCGAATTTGACCTGAAAAAAATCTCCCTTAGCATGTTTTCAAACCTGCAAACTCTATGAAAAAAACAACTCTCCTCGTATCTGCCATCACTCTCGCCTTGGGAACCCTCGCGCAAGCTGGTTCCTGGGGATTCACGCTCGGCGATGGCTCTGGCTTCTACTACAACAATAACAAGCGCCAATGCGCGCCAGTTTACGCTGCGCCTGTCTATACGGCACCCGCGCCCGTTTACTACTCACGACCTGTGACCTATTATCAGCCGCAGACGGTTTACATGCAGCCCTACCAGCAGGTGCGTCCCGCACCGGTTTACTACTCGCAACCGACCGTGATCTACAGCCAACAGCCTGTGATTTACCGCGAATCCTACGGCAACTGCGGCAA
Source organism: Terrimicrobiaceae bacterium (assembly GCA_044375335.1). Classification (GTDB taxonomy): domain Bacteria; phylum Verrucomicrobiota; class Verrucomicrobiia; order Chthoniobacterales; family Terrimicrobiaceae; genus UBA967. The sequence continues at coordinate 19,739 of JBILMW010000028.1, forward strand.
TCGCCAGCGCGTGAGCTATCCGAACCGTTGGTAATCCCCATCCCGAGTTCATGAAAAAAACACTCGCCGCAACTCTTCTGCTCACCACCATGTCACTCCACGCCGACGGCGTCATTGCCGTCCTGAAAAACTCCTCTTCCGTCGAACGCCGCGATGCCAAGACCGGTTCGTTCAAAGGCTCGATCTCCGTGAGCAACGCGATTTCCGTCGGCTGCGATGGCGAAACAATTGCCGTTCTTTTGGCAAATGGAACCATGAACCGCTACAACGCGCAGACCGGTTCCTTCCAAGGCTCCATCTCGGTCAGTGGTAAGCCCACGGCTGTCCAAGTGAGCGGCGGAGTCATCGCCGTCACCACCGAGCGCAGCTTGAACCGCTACAACGCAAAAAGCGGCTCGTATATGGGGTCGAGTTCGCTGTAGTTTCTACGCCTGTTTTTGACTTTATGAAAAAATCCCTCCTTTCGTTGATCTGCCTGGCAGGCTCCGCATTCCTTACTTCGTGCACCACAATCACCGTGGACGCGCCGCAACCCGCCGAGTTGAGCTTGGGCCGTGGCGCACGGGTTTCGATTGTGCCCGAAGCTGGTTCCGATGCCGGCGAGATGGCGCACGCGTTGTTCCAGCTTTTTGCGAATCAAGGTTACTATCAGCTCGTGGACCGTGCGAATCTCGGCCAGACGATCAACGAGCGGCAGTTTCAACGCATGAGCTTCGTGGAAAATCGCGGCGGCGGCCGGATCAAAGGTGTGGACGCCTTCATCTATCTCCAAGCCGAGGGGCTGTCCGGTTCGACTAGCGACTCCAGTTCCTACACCTACAAAGGGGAGACATTCACTTCCTACAACACGAAAACGACTGCTAACTATATCGCCAATTACCGCGCTGTCCTGACTTCCTCCTCGCAGATTGCTGGTGGTCGCCGCATCGAGTTGAGCGACTCGCAGTCTGCATTCTCGTCGGATGGCTACCCTGCCGCACCTGATCCGTATCCGATGATTCAAAAAATGCGGAACAAGGCAGCGGAACAGATTTTTTCTAGCCTGCATCCGAGTGTCCTGAAAATCCGGCGCGTCATTGGAGGAACGAAGAGTCCCGCAGCCAAGGAGGCAGTCCGCCTTGCAAATGCCGGACTCTGGCGCGAAGCCACCGCATCCGCCGAGCGCGGTGTTCAGGAGATGCCCTCCGACCCCGAAGCCAGATACATCTTGGCGGTCATCTATCAGGGAACCGGCCGCTACGCCGATGCCGAAGGCGTCTTGAAAGAACTCATCGCCATGTCGCCAAATGGAAAATACGCCACCGCCTTGCG
>JBILMW010000143.1:0-6592 GCA_044375335.1 Terrimicrobiaceae bacterium
CGGTGGTCGCCGTATCATTTGGCTCACGAGTGCAGAGATCACGAGACCAATCGCAGCGCCATTCGCCGCCGTCAGGAACATGGCTGTGAAGACGATCCAAAATCCATCGCGCAGGGAGAGCAGGGCATTTCCGATGAGTGTGAACAAGGCGCACTGGATGATGGCAAAAAAGCCGAGCGTCAGGACTTTTGCCAGGATGTAGTAGCCGAGGTTGACATTGAGATTTCGCTCCCGCATGAGCACGGAGCGGTCGTGGATGATGTCGTCCACGCTGTTTGTGAGTCCCAGGAACATGGCCACGACGAGGGCCAGAAAAAGATAGGTTGGGATGTGGAAAGCCGAGGCGAAGTCGTAAACGGAACTCTCGGAATAACGCAGCACCATGCCGGTGAGGAGGGCAAGAAGGGGGGCTTCCAAGACAGTCGTGAGCAGGTTCGCCTTGTTGCGGAGTTTGCTCAGAAAGGCGCGTCGCAGGAGGATGCTGAATTGGCGGAAGTGCTCTTTCGGCCGTAGCCGCTCGCGGCGGCGCGGGTCGGATGGCGGTGTGGCAGCGACTTCTTTGGGAGGGGATGGTTGCTGGACTTCCTTGAGCAGGCGGTGGGACTCGTATTTGTCGCGCCAGTAGTCCGGCGAGTAGCGGCGGGCGGGCACGAGCTGTCCCCGGTTGTTTTCCTCCAGAATGATGTCGCCGCCTAGGTCGCGGAGCGGCGTTTCGAGAACATCAAAAATGAACTCCGGGCGGGTCGTTCCACACGATTCGCATCCGCCTGAAGATGGAGTCGCCATCTGCCGGCTCTCCGCCTCAGCGAAGTAGCGGAGCGTTTCCTGTGGCGTTCCGAAAAAAACCAACTTGCCGCCGCGGTCGAGGACGAGCGCCTTGTGAAACATCTGGAAAATGCGCGAGGTCGGTTGGTGGATTGTCACCAGCACGATCTTGTTGTGCGACATGTCACGGATGATCTCAATGATATGCTCGGAATCCTTCGAGCTGAGGCCGCTGGTGGGCTCATCGAAAAGGAAGATGTCCGCCGGGCTGACCATATCGAGGCCGATATTCAGCCGCTTGCGTTCGCCGCCGCTGAGGATTTTCTTTTCAGCCGAGCCGACGATGGAGGTGCGGCGTTCGTTGAGGCCGAGTTCGGCGAGTTTGCTATCGATGCGGCGGAGGCGTTCCCGGCGGCCGAGGTGCGGCGCGCGGATGGCGGCGGCATATTCCAGATTTTCTTCGATGGTCAGATGCTCGTCGAAGGCGTCGTATTGAGGAATGTAGGCCACATATTTCCTGAGGGATTCGTGGTTTTCGTAGAACGAGCGCTTGTTGAAAAGCACGCTGCCTTGGGATGGCTTGAATTGACCCGACAGAGCGCGCAGCAGTGTGCTTTTGCCGCAGCCGCTGGCCCCCATCACGCAGACCATCTCGCCGCGTTCGACCGAGAAGGAGACGCCGTCGATGGCCACTGAGTTGTTGGCAAAGCGGCAAACCAGATCGCGCACATCGAGGGTGCGGACGACATTTTTTTCCTCTTCGATCAGGCGTTCCGAGAAGTTGCAACGGAGCACCTGGCCGGCATCAACGCGGATTGTGTCGCCATCCTCGAGTGGGCAGGAATTCCGCACCGGCACGCCGCGCACAATGATAGGACGGTCGGCTTGTAGGACCTCCATCTGGCCGACTTTGCGATCGTAATCGCAGGAGATTTTCAGCAACACATCGCCGCCAGAGCCGGGGGCGAGAAGGATGTCGTCCTCCTCCAGTAGCCCGGGATTGTTCGAGACGAGGTATTCGCTTTTGGAGGCCTTTAGAAGGAAGCGCCCGCCGTAGGAGCGGGCTCGCAGACGGAGGTAGTCGAGGTCGAGTTCACTGTCGTCGTGGAAAATGATTTTGTCTTCCAGCGTGGCGGTGACCTCGCGGCCGACATCGAGACGGATGCCATTGAGAACGGCGTCCACATTTTTGAGCGCCTTCACGCGCACCCTCAGTCCAAAGGCGACCTGCAGGCACGAGTCGCGCGAGCGGTTTTTTTCCAGAGTGACCTCGTCCTCCTTGTCTACGGCGACGAAGATCTCTGGGAGGGTCACATTTTTCTTGGCGTTGAAGTAGAAAATGAGGTCCGCGTAGGCGAGCACGACATCATCGATCAGCACGCGCTGTCCTGTGTAGAGGCGAGCAAAGCTGCCGGGTTCCAAGGCGCGGCCTTGCACGATGAGTGTGCGTCCGCTGAGGTTTTTGATAATGACGAGGTCGCCGTAGCGGTAGGTGTTCAGCCTCTCGTTTGGCGCGAAGTCGGCGAGCACGACATCATTGTTTTCCTTGAAGCCGAAGCTCACCATTTCGAGAGGCGAGGCGCCGGAGCTGTAGATCGAGGTGTCGGTTTTGTCGTCGGCGTTGAGTTGGTAAACGATGTCGATCGCCTGCGAGGCCATGCCGAGGCGCGACATGAATTCGTAATAGGCCACGACGGCTTCGCTTTTCAACCCCGCCCGGGCGATGAGGTCGTAGAGTTGAACCCCCAGCAGAATCTTGCGTTCGTCGCTCAGGCGGCCGGCCAGACTTTGAGCCATGGCGTCGAGGTCCTGCTTTTGTTGCAGCGCATTTCGGAACAATTCGCGGAGCTCGGAGTAAACGGCATCCGGGTAGTCATAACGCAGAAAGCCGAGGCTCGAATCGATCTCCTCCTCCAGCAATTCGCCATCGACGCGGGAAAAAGCTGCGAGGACCTGGATCAGCGTCGGCAGGAGGTTTGGGCCCTCGACGACGGTGCGGGGTTTCCGCTGGATTCGTCGAAGAATGTGCCTGCACTTGGCTTGGATGCGGGCGGCGAGTCGAAGCGCTCCCTCGAGTCGGCTTTGCACGCCACCCGGGCTCGCTGGAGATGAGGCAGGTTCCACTTTGCGAGACCTTAGCGCCCGCCTCGATCCAATGCAATGCGCCGCTCAGCAGGGCGTGCGGAAAATTGACACTCCCGCTCAAACCCGCTTTGCTCTGCGCCAATGACCCGCCTTACCCTGCTCTCCAGCTTGGTTCTTTTGACCCTCTTGGCAGGCTGCTCCGCCCCGGAAGGCCCTGCCACCCGCTTGCCGAAGGCCAATGTGCTGCCTCTTGCGCTCGACGATTCCTACCAGTTCCGCAAAATCCTGACCTCGTCCTTTGATCCAGAGTATGTCGAGATTCAGACGAAGAACGACATGATCACCTTCGAGCGTGCCCGCCGCTCGTTTGGCGCGATTGATTCCACCGAGATGGCCCAGCGCTATGGAAATTACTACACGATTTTCTGGCGCAATTCGACGCGGTCGGATGTGACCCTCCGCTTGGAATACCGCCAGGCCGGGCTTGGAAATTATGTTATGGCCAAAGAGCGCTCTTACCCTGACGCGGTTGGTTCGCACCGTTCGACATTCGAGGTCACGGGGGACGAGTTTTCAGAAAACGGACGCGTCACCGCCTGGCGCGTCTTGCTGATCGTCGAGAACCGCATTGTGGCGCTGAGCCAGTCCTATATGTGGAGGTAGTAGCGGTTTGACATTCCGTTTCCATCGGCTTTAAATTTATCAGCATTTGTGAGCAAATCATCATCCATCCTCGTCGGCAGTGAAAATGGCACTGTTTGGATGAAACTCGAAGGTCGCGGCACTTTTGAGAATTCTAAGTGCGTGAAGGAATTTGTGCAGCGCATGATTTCCAAGGGTCACAACGATTTCGTTCTCGATCTCGAGAAGTGCGAACTCATGGACTCGACTTTCATGGGCACGCTGGCTTCGGTGGCTTTCAGTCTTCGTGATCTGGAAAGCGGCCTGCTCCGGGTGGTGCGAGCGAACACCCGCAACTTTTCCCTTCTCGAAGGCCTCGGTTTGGATCACCTCTTTCAAGTCGAGCCCGAGCCCTCCCCTTCGTTGCCGCCGTCCCTTCACAAGGCTGGTATCCCAGGCTCCGCGCCAGATGAGCAAAGGCTTGCCATCCTCGAGGCCCACGAGGCTCTGATCGATGCCGATCCGCGCAATGCGGTCCGTTTTCAGGATGTCATCGAATACCTGCGCCAGGAAATTGCGGAAGGCGGGCCGGAAGGATCGCATTAATCGCTCTTGATTGCAGGGGCGGCTTTCGGGAAGGTATTCCGTTCAATCCTTCATGTGGACGATTCTCATTCCCGCTCTCGGCGCTTTGTTGCTCGCCGGAATCGTTTTTGCCGTGCTCAAAAGCCGGACCAAGGTGCGGGGGTTGGAGCGGCGGCTTCAGGAATTGCAGAAGGAGGAGGACAGGGTTTTCGATTTTCTGCATGGCATCGGGGCCGCGTTTTCGGAGGGCGTTCGCAGTTCGGAATTGCATCGACTTATCGTGGAAAGTTCGCAGCGGATTCTGGATGCCCAGGCGGGAGCCCTTTATCTCACAAATAAAACCGACACCGCGCTCACTCCGGCATTCATCACAAGCGGATGCCCCCCGTTGGTTGAAATCCCCCATCACATTCTCACTCAAGCAGGGGCGAATCCCGCAGTGATCGAAAGTTTTCTCCAACTCCAGCCCGTGGGAAAGGATGCCGCTGGACTCCTGCCCGAGTGCTGGAAAAACGGCGCCACACGCTTGATCCCCGCGGCCAGCGATACCCAACTCCCCGCGCATTCTGCAATTCTTGGGCCGCTCGTTTACAGACACCGCACGATTGGTGTCATGGCATTGATCAATCCCATGACGGGATCCGCCTTTGAGGAGAAGGACCTCAAGGTCTTCCGCGCCCTCGCGGAACAAAGCGCCTTCGCTCTCTACAACGAAGCGATCTATCTCGAGGCGGGCGAAAAAAAACTCCTCGACCGCGATTTGGAAATCGCCCGAGACATTCAGCGCATCCTTCTTCCCGAGGCGGACCCCGTTTTCCCTGGCTACGAACTCAGCGCTGTGAGCCTCGCCGCTCGGCATGTGAGCGGGGATTACTTCGATTACATCCCGCTTGGGGCCGACCGCCTGGGTGTGGCGATCGCCGATGTTTCCGGCAAAGGCGTGCCGGCCTCGCTCATTATGGCCATGTGCCGCGGCGTCCTGCGCAGGGAGGCAACGGCCTCGGCGACCGCCTCGGATGTCCTCCGTCGGGTGAATTCCCAACTCTACCCCGACATCAAAGAGGACATGTTTATCAGCATGGCCTACCTCATTCTCGATGGCGCGGTGGGGCGAGTCACGCTTGCCCGGGCCGGGCACGATGCTCCGTTGCTATATCGTGCGGCCACAGGCACCGTTGAAAAACTCAGCCCCAAAGGCATGGCCCTCGGGATTGACAGCGGCGAGGTCTTCAATAGAGTTTGCGCCGATTTGAGTCTTGTGATGGAGGCCGGTGACTGCATTTTGCTCTACACCGACGGTGCCACGGAAGCCATGAATCACGAGGGTCTTGAATACGGTATTGAACGCCTGATCGAAGCCCTCCGCGCCAGCGCACCGCACGGGGCGGCTGGCGTCGTCCGGCATGTCGCGGAGGATGTCAAAAACCTCACCGGCGCCGACTTCAAGCACGACGACTTCACACTCATCGCCATATCAAAAAAATGAACACTTCCAACGAATCTGATCCCCTTGACGACCAAGTGCTGGAGGCCGCTCCTGATGCGACGCCCGATGGCGAAATTGCCGAGGTGGACTTTCAGGCCGAAGCCGCCAAGCTCAAGGACCTCGCCCTCCGCGCCCGCGCCGACCTCGACAATTTCCGCAAGCGCTCGCTCCGCGAAAAAGAGGACGCCATCCGCTATGCGAACAACGGCCTGCTCGAAAAACTTCTTCCCGTCATCGACAATTTCGAACTCGGCCTCGATGCCGCCCGCAACGCAACCGATGCCGCTTCTGTCTTGCAAGGGATGTCCATGGTCCAACGCCAGCTCCAGGATTTCATCCGCAGTCAGGGACTCGAGGAAGTGCCCACCGACGGCGAGGCGTTTGATCCCAACAAGCACGACGCCGTCTCGCAGGAGTTCAGTTCAGAGGTGCCGGAAGGACAAGTGATCCGCCAGGTCCGCAAGGGCTACAAGCTTAAGGACCGACTCCTCCGCGCCGCATCCGTCATTGTTTCCAAAGGCGCACAATGAGCAAAAAGCGGGACTACTACGAAGTGCTCGGCGTCGATCGCAATATCGGCGAGGAGGATTTGAAGCGCGCCTACCGCAAGCTGGCCGTCAAATACCATCCGGACAAAAACCCCGGCGATCACGAGGCGGAGGAGAAATTCAAAGAACTCGGTGAGGCCTACGAGGCCCTCAGCGACCCGAATAAGCGCGCCGCATACGACCGCTACGGACACGCCGCCTTTCAAAACGGCATGGGCGGTGGTGGCGGGGGATTCCATGATCCCTTCGATCTCTTCCGCGAGGTCTTCAGCGGCGGAGGTGGCGGCGGGGTGTTTGAGCAATTTTTCGGCGGTGGCGGAGGAGTGGATTCTTCCGGACGCCAGCGCGGATCCGATCTGCGCTACGACCTGCAGATCACACTCGAAGAGGCCGCCAAAGGCTGCGAGAAGGAAATCGAAATTCGCAAACTCGACGCCTGCGAGCCTTGCGCCGGCTCAGGCGCCCAGAAAGGCAGCAAAGCCGTCACCTGCCCCACCTGCCG
>JBILMW010000144.1:0-6564 GCA_044375335.1 Terrimicrobiaceae bacterium
CTGCCCTTCATCGTTGGCACGCTGGCGAGTTCATTCCTCGCCATTCTTCTGGCATTTCCGCTGGGCGTTGCGATTGCGATTTTTTTGAGCGAGAACTTCCTCTCGCCCTCGATCCGTCAGACCATGCGTTTCGTCGTGGAAATGCTGGCCGCCATCCCGAGCGTCGTTTACGGCCTGTGGGGAATCTTCGTCATCATCCCCATTGTAAAGGCCTTTGGCGACTGGGCGGTCGGCACACTCGGCGACTTCCCGCTTTTTTCTGGCCCCGCCTACGGCAACTCGCTCCTCACGGCCTCGGTCGTTCTGGCAATCATGATTTTGCCAACCATCACAGCCATCTCGCGAAACTCCCTGGCATCCGTTCCAAAAACCCTGCGCGAAGGAGCCTACGCGCTCGGCGCAACCCGCTGGGAGGCCATCTTCAGCGTCATCCTGCCAACAGCCGCGCCCGGCATCGTTGCAGCGACGATCCTCGGCCTCGGTCGCGCCATGGGCGAGACGATGGCGGTGGCCATGCTCATCGGCAACAGTTCGAGGCTCTCCTGGTCGGTGCTCTCCCCCTCGGGAACTCTTGCCGGCCTACTTGCAAACCAGTTTGGCGAGGCACAGGGACTCCAAGTGAACTCCCTCATGTATGCCGCGCTTATCCTGATCGGCATTACCCTTGTTGTGAATATGCTCGGCGAGGCAGTGCTGCGCTATACCCAAAAGCAAACCGCCGGCATTCGTTAAATCAAATGGATCCCATTGCTTCCCACTCCTTGGATTTTTTCGACTCCGACCTTTCGGTGAATTCGAAAACCGTGGCCCGCTCTCTGACAAATCGAATCCTCAGCGGCGTTTGCATCACCCTTTCACTCCTGACGATGGTGCCATTGGTTTCGATTATTTTTCTTCTTTTGGAAAAAGGCCTGCCGCTGCTCGGAGCGGGAATTTTTACCGAATTGCCACCTGCGGCAGGCATGACCGGCGGAGGTTTTGGCAATGCCATTCTCGGGACACTTGTCATGGTTGGTATTGGCCTCGCCGTATCGGCTCCAGCTGGCATCCTCTCGGCGATCTTCATCAATGAATACGCCCCCACATCGCGCCTCGCCCAAACTGTTCGTCTCGTGGCCAAGCTCCTCACCGGCATTCCATCCATCATCTGCGGTGTTTTCGCTTTTGCCGTGGTTGTCATGGCGACAGGCACATTTTCGGCGTATGCGGGCGGATTGGCTCTGGCAGTCCTTATGCTGCCGACCATTCTTCTCACATCCGAGCAAGCCCTCATGGGCGTCCAGAGCGCCTACCGCGAGGCGGCCTATGGGCTGGGAGCCACGCGCTTTCAAACGATCGCCCGTGTGGTTCTGCCCGACGCCTTCCCCGCGATCATGACCGGTGTCATGCTGGCAGTGGCGCGTGCGGCGGGAGAGACCGCCCCGCTCATTTTCACCGCCCTGTTCAGCCAATTCTGGGCGAAGTCGCTGAATGAACCGACGGCCTCGCTATCCGTTTTGATCTACAATTTCTCCACCGTGCCATTCCCCCACCAGATCGCCATGGCTTGGACGGCCTCACTCGTCCTTGTAGCCTTTGTCACGCTGGCCAACATCACAGCCCAAACCATTTTCTCCCGGAAAAATTGACCGAATCCACAATATCCGATGCAAACCTCAAAAGAAGCACCCGAAAAAATGACAACGGATCAAAGCATTTCGCCCGAGAGGCCGGATTTCATTTCCGTGAAGGATTTCAATTTTTTCTACGGTAAAAAGCAGGCGCTCCATGCGATCAATATGGACATCCCAGAGCGCCAAGTCACCGCGCTCATCGGTCCATCCGGCTGCGGAAAATCAACACTCCTGCGCAATTTCAACCGAATGAATGAACTGATCGACGGAGTCCACCACGAGGGGGATATCCGCATTCTTGGAAAAAGCATCTATGACAAAGGGATCGAGGTCATTTCCCTTCGGCGCAGCATCGGCATGGTTTTCCAGAAATCGAATCCCTTTCCAAAATCCATCTACGAAAATGTGGTCTTCGCACTCCGAATCAGCGGGACCTCAAAAAAATCCGAACTCGACGAATGCGTGGAACGCAGTCTGCGCGGAGCCGCGCTGTGGAATGAAGTGAAAGACCGCCTTCATGAAAGCGCATTGGGGCTCTCCGGCGGACAGATGCAGCGCCTTTGCATCGCCCGAGCCATTGCCAACCGGCCGAAGGTGCTGCTCATGGACGAACCCTGCTCTGCGTTGGACCCTATCGCCACCGTGAAGGTCGAGGAACTCATTCGCGAACTGAAACAGCAATTCACCATTGTCATCGTGACCCACAACATGCAGCAGGCCACGCGCTGCTCGGATAAAACTGCCTTTTTCTATCTGGGAAAACTCGTCGAATACGCCGACACTCAGAAAATCTTTTCAAACCCCTCCGAGAAACAAACCGAAGATTACATCACCGGTCGCTTCGGTTGATTTTCGAAAACCCGATCCTAATTTAAGAAATGGAAACCGCCCGTCATATTCTCACCAGTTTTGAAGACGCTCTCGACAACCTGCGCAAGGATGTCCTGATGATGGCAAGCCTGTCTTCGCGAAGTCTGGAAAATGCCCGCAAGGGACTCTTCGACCGCGATGAGGACTGGTGTAACACCGTTATCGCCGACGACGAGGAAATCGACGCCTTGGAGATTCAAGTGGACGGCGAAGGCATGGAAATCATGCTCCGCTTTCATCCTTTCGCCTCCGATCTCCGCAATGTGATTGCGGCCATGAAAACCAGCGTGAACTTGGAACGCGCCTCGGACCAGTCAGTCGGCATAGCCCGCCGCGCCCGCAAGTTGATTGCACTCCCGCTGATGCCCGTGACCTCGCGCATTGAACCGATTTTCAACCTCGCCTCTTCGGTTTTCAATGATTCAATCAAATCATACGCCGACAACGACATAGAACTTGCCCGCACTATCAAAGGGCGTGACAAGGAACTCGATGAGTTGAACAGAGAGTTCGCGGACAGCATCACAGAAATGATGCCCCAAAATCCCGACCACATTCGGGGTTTTCTCGAACTGATCTTCATTGCCCGCTGCCTCGAACGCATTGGCGATCAAGCCAAGAACATCGCCGAAGACATCATTTACGCGGTCTCGGTGAAGGATATCCGCCACAGCCACGCGGCGAGGTAGAAAAGATAGGCTTCTTGGCCGGGCTCAATCCCGAAGGCAGAGCGAGGCGGCGAAGTTCGCGATCTCCTTCGCCCCAGCAGGGTGGCTGAGCGGGCCGGTGGCTTGGTAGCGTTGGGAGTAAAGAGCGCCGTTTTTTTCGAAAAGGTTACGCACTGCTGTTGAGATTGCCTCGGGCGTTGTGGCAATCTCTCCCGCACCATTTTCCACAAGCAACAAGGCATTCCCCTCCTCCTGACCGGGCACGACCTGTGTAATGATCATGGGAGTCCGCGCTGCCATGGCTTCTTGAACTGTGGCCCCGCCGGCTTTGCTGATGAGCACATGAGCGCGCCGCAACAAGCCTGGCATCTCGGAGGTCCAGCCGTGAAGTTCGATGGGTTTGCCGGTTTCGGCCGAAAGTTGCTGAAGTTTTTCCTGCAACTCGGCATGGCGTCCGCAAGTCACGGTGAGGGCGATATTCTCAAGCGCGAGCAATTCCCGCACGATGGCCGGCGCGGAGTCATGGCCCGAGTTGACCATGTAGAGCACCTGCCAACGCCCATCTGGCGGGGGATTCGCACCCTCGGGGACAAGGTCGGAAAAAACAGTGGGAACGGGGAATCCTGTGACGCGAATTTTTTCACGCGCCACACCTCCGCTCTCCAGCGATTTGGCCGTCGGTTCGTTGGGGACAAGAAAGTAATCGCTCGAGCAACGCCACCAGATGGAATTGATGGTGAGCGAGTCCGTAACCACAGTGACATAGCTGAAGTGGCGGGATTTCCCCTTGCGCACCTTGTCCAAAAACGCCCCGTAACCGGGAAAGCAACTCACAACAACATCGGCATCGTAGCGGGTAATGCGGTCGGCGAGTAAATTCACGGCCATCCAGAAAAGGCTCACGCCGCGTGTTAGTCCGGGCGAGCGGTCGAGGAAATTGTAAACTGCGCGCCAGAGGGAGGGATGCCTGTTAATGATATGCCGGTAGGCGGATTGGAGCAGGCGGTTCAACCATCCGTAGGACTCGTCAAAAATATCGTTCACAGCCACGGCCACTTCCGGATGCGTTTCCCGGAGCGCCTGCTCCAGATTGCGCGCGGCGGCATTGTGTCCCTCGCCAAACCCCGCCGTCAGAATGAGAACAGAGCCGGAGACCATGACAAATCAGCCGGCTATGTTTCCATTCCGGGGATCGGCTTCGCCAATGCGCTGGGTTATTTCGAGGGCCAAATCCAAGGCATCCGCCGCCGCCAGGCCTGTGACCTTCGGTTTCAGACCCTCGCGGGCGCAGTTCAGGAAGGATTCCAGTTCGATTTTGAGGGGCTCGCCCTTTTCGACAGCCACGGGCTCACGAACAATGCGTTTGCCGCTGAAGTCGGTGACAATTTTCGAGTCGGTGGCCAAGCCGATCAGCTTGCCAAGCCCGGAACTGGCGCGTTCATCCTCGCGGGCCAAGCGGAGCAGGTAGCCGCTCTGGTTTTTGTAATCGAGAGAAAGGTAGGCATTCTCCTGGAAGACGCGGATTTTTCTAACCCGTTCCTGACTGATGCGGCTTGCGGTGACATTGGCCACGCACCCGTTCTCAAAACGAAAGCGCACATTGGCGATATCCTCTCCACGGCCGAGCACCGAAATGCCGACAGCGTCCAGACTCACAAGCGGCGAGCGCACGAGGTGGAGGATGATTTCGATGTCATGGATCATGAGATCCAGAACCACTCCGATATCCGTGCTGCGGTTCGGATAAGGCGAGAGGCGGGTCACTTCCAGAAAGCGGGGATTTTGCAATTGGGATTCGAGGGCATGCAAAACGGGGTTGAAGCGCTCAACATGCCCGACTTGCAAAACGCACCCCAACCGGGCAGCAGTCTCCGCCAACTCGCGGGCGTGGGCGGGTGTGTCTGCGATGGGTTTTTCAATGAGCAGATGCTTGCCTTTGCCAAGCAAATCCATGCCGGTCGCATGGTGTGTCACTGTCGGAGTGCAGACTGTCGCAGCATCGATCAGGCCGGCAAATTCCTCCAGTGATGAAGCCGCACGGCAGTTGAAGTTTCTGGCAGCAGCAGCAGTGGCCTCGGCGTTGGTATCGTAGACCGCTGTGAGTTGGCTGCCTGGAAGCTCGCTGTAAATGCGTGCGTGGTTGATGCCCATGTGACCGACACCCACCACACCTGTTCGAATCGTTTTCATTGTCCGTGAAGGGAAATACCAAGGCGCCCAGCCTCAGCACAGACTTTCGATCGATCAAGCAACAAAGTCGCCCCGGCCTCGACGCCGATGGCATGAATGCCCGCCTCCGCCGCCACCTCAAGAGTGCGCGTGCCAATGACCGGAACATCAAATCGCACATCCTGCCCGGGCTTGGATACCTTCACCAAAGTCGCCGCGCCCCGCCCGAGAGAACCTCCCCGGCGTATGGCCTCGTTTGTGCCCTCAAAGGCCTCCACCGCCAGAACCGTGCCGTTTTTAACAACGACCGTCTGGCCGATATCCAATCGACTCGTCTCTTTGGCGATTCGAAAACCAAAAGCAAGATCGTCCAAGTAACGCGACTTGAGCTTGGGACCGGCAATGAAGCCCGGCGTGGCCAGATGCTCATCGAGATAAGTTGTCGCAGAAACAAGACCAGCACCGACTTTTTCCAACTCCCCAGCCACCGCGCCGAAGAGGGACTCCGCATTGCGCTCCTTCAATTTCGCCAGCAGAACAAGCGCTTTGAAGTCGGGACGGAGGTTGAACAAGTGGCTTGGTGCAATCTGGCCGGCCATGAGGGATCGCGTGGCGCCGGATTTTTTTGCAGCATCCAGCAGACGCGCCATCTGGCCAACCCTCATCCACTCGACAGCATCGACCATTCCCGCGAGTTCGCTTTTTGTCTCACCTTCGAACGCCGCCATGACAATTCGGGAAACCCCAGCCTTCCTCGCCCCCTCGATGACGAGCCGGGGATAATCACCGCCGCCTGCGATCAAAAACAAAGGAGTCGTGTCCGGAGAGGAAATCATTCGCAAAAATCAATACCCCACATCATCGAACCGGTTCACGCGAAAATTGCCGCTCCTCGATGGCGGCGCCTGTTTTTTTATCGACCCACGGGAGTCGCCGCCGCCGGATGGAAACACAAAACCGGGCTGGTCGGTTTTATAGGTATTTACAACAATCTGCGCCGTCTGGCCCGCCCCCGGCAGGTTGCGGCGTTGGGCGATGAATTGTTGGGGGCGGTAGTAATTGGTGAAATCCTTGGCGAATGCGGAGCGGTTGATTCCGATGAAGAGATTTTTGCGAATTTCGTAGTGAAGGTGAGCCGTATACATACCCCGGTTCGTTCCAATCGTGCCCACCTGCTGGCCACGCGCCACCTGTTGGCCTTTGCGAACCATGATTCGGTTGAGGTGGGCATACATGGAATCCAC
>JBILMW010000257.1:0-6562 GCA_044375335.1 Terrimicrobiaceae bacterium
CGAGTTCGGTGGAGGTGAAGTCGTCTTTGCCGGCGGGGTCTGCGGGATCGACGCCGAATTTGTTATCGATGCTGAAGCGCTTCACATCGCCTTCTCCGAGTTGGCCATCAGCTCCGGCATAGCGCAGATCCCAACCATATTGATAGCTCACGATATCAACAGTGATGGCATCCGGCGCGATGGGCGACTCGGTGAGTTCGAACCAGATACGGTTGGACCAGACGGCGAGGAGGAGGAAGACGGCCGTTGGAATAATGGTCCACCAGAATTCGAGGGTGTTGTTGCCGTGGCTGTAGTGGGCCTTATGCCCTGGGCGGCGGCGGTAGCGGACGAGATAGATGATGTAAACGGCTTGTGTCAGGATAAAAACAGCAAGCGTCAGGACGAAGATGAAGTTAAGGAGTGTGTCGATTTTTTCTCCGCCGACTGTGATATTTGGTGGTGCCCAATAGAGATTGGAGGTGCGTTGCTCGGCTTGGGCGGAGATACTGCCGCCTACGAGGAGAAATGCGGTGATGGAAAAGATTCGCAGCAGGAAGTTCATAGTCGGGTCAAATCAGGCGGCGGGCGGTGCGGCAGGGGCCGGTGCGGCGGGTGCAGCAGGGGCGGCGCCTCCTGCGGGAATTGTCTCTGCGGGAATGGCTTTAAGTTCTTTTTGTGTCCAAGGATCTTTGCGGTCGGCGCTGGCGGCGCGGACTGCCTTGACATAGTCGGCCGTGATCGGCGGGGCTGTGTTGCCCCACTCGGTGCGGATGTAGGTGAGGATTGCTGCGATCTGGTCGTCCTTGAGCTGGGACCATGGAGGCATGGCGTTGTTGTAGGTATTGCCCTTGACTTGGACAGGACCTTGCATGCCAGCGAGGAGAATTTTGACGAGGTGGTTATCACCCACCCAGGAGCCCCCGATGACCCATTCGCTGGCTACGAGGGGTGGGAATTGTCCAGCGACGCCCATGCCGGAACCTTGGTGGCAGACGGCGCAATTTTGGCTGTAGAGACGCTTGCCGATGACTTTGGGATCTGGTGCAACGGCTGCACCGCCGCTTCCTCCACCGCTCCAGGAAACGAGCGAGGGGTTGTAGACATCAGCACGGAAGCCACCGCTGTTAAGCGCCAAGTGGATACCTGCCCAAAAGATGATGACCGCGGCGAGAATGATCAGCCAGAAGGGAACCGGGGCGCGTTTTTCCGCTGGTTCTGGTCCCTCGCGGAGGACGGGAGCGTTAGGTGCCGGGCTTTCGCCGTTTGGTGGCTCGTTCGATGGCGTATGGGAAGTCACGGTTTTACTTGGCGGTGGGCTCCGGGGATTCCGGCAGCGGGTAATTTTGGTTCAGGGAAAGCAGGTAGGCGACAAGGGCTTCGGCCTGCTGGGTCGGAACAATTTCGTATCCGGGTTTCGGAGCGCGGGAGCCGGTGAGGCCTTGAACGGCGTGAGCGGAGGGCTGACCGACGATTTTGCGATACTCGTAAAGATAACTGTAGGACGGCATATTCGACCAAGGTGTTACGCTCTTGGGCGCGTAGAGGTGGCGGTGAATTGAAGCCACATCGGTCTGGCGTGCGCCGTAGTTCGAGAGATCCTGGCCGATGCGGTATTCGCCGAGGAACGGGGTATGCTCACGGATTTCATCACGCGGAACAGTCTGGCGTTTGCCGAGCTGCTTGGCGATGTCAGTGCTGAAGGGATCCGGGCGCACTTGTTGGGTGTGGCACTCCATGCAACCATTCGCGGCGTAGACTTTTTGTCCGATAACGGCAAGACCGGAGACTGTCGGAGGATTGACTCCGCCCGTTTCTTCGTTCGGAAGAGGCTGCAGATGGCCGAGGTTGGCAACGGGGTAGGCCACGAGGCCGACCCAAGCCGAGCCGAAGGTGAGAAGGATGCCGGTGAAGAGAAGTGTGAGTTTGTTCATACCGCGACGGGCTCTTGGGAATTTTCTTCGCGCACAGCGATGAGTGCGGGCGCTGTGCCGGGGCGACGGAGCGACCAATGGAGGCCGGCGAATACGAGGGCGAAAGCGAGGTTGGCGCCAACAATCAGCAAAGCGGCCAGTGCGGCTATAAATCTAAACGGGTAAACGAACTCCATGGAGCTGCGGAAAGTGACACCGATGTCCTGAAGGGCGTAGCCTTGAATGAGACCACCCAGCACAAGAACGGAGACTCCGAGGAGCACGCCTGTCGTGGCCAGCCAGAAGTGCCATGAGATGAGGCAGGATGACGGCCATTCTTTTCCTGTGAGGCGAGGGAGAATGTAATAGATCGCGCCAAATGCGATCATGCTGAAAGATCCGTAGTAACCAAGCAGATTCAGCCCGCGTGTGATGTCCGAGAAGTTCGTGACCGAGTTCACGAACGGGATGGAATTGATGGCTGAGAAGGTCCAGGTGAAGACGAGCATTGAAACGCCGGTGATGGTGAAACGCAGGGCCGGACTCCAACTCATTGGACCATAGTGGCCATCCAGCGTGAAGTGGAGGTTGATTGCAACGGCGATAGCCGGAATAATCATCATGACACCAGCTGCTACACCTACACTGGCCATCCAAGCGGGAAGAGGTCCACCGATTAGGCGGCTAGTTCCCGACCAGGCGCCGAAGAGCAGAAGGGACCAGAAAGCCAAAAGACTGAGGTGGTGGCTATTGATTGCGCGGCCGATTGTTTTGGGAATGAGATAAAACGCGGCGGCCAATCCCATGGGTGCGAGCCAGAGGTTGAAGAAACCACCAGCGAACCATGCGGCGATGGCGGGTTGGGCGCTGGCTTGGACGGGTTTCCAGACGAGGAGTTGGCTGGCTGTGGCAAAAAGCCATGGGAACGAGAAGAGACCGGCTACGAGGAACCACTGGGAAACATAGAGCGGTCCCGACTGGCGCTGGTTAAAGGTCACGATCGCCCACGCGGCGATGATGAGGAATGCCAAGAGGAGGATGTGGGTCGAATAGCCCGGGAAATTGAGGTGCGAGATGGATGTGTTGTCACCAATCAAGATACCTGCAACACCAACGAATGTGCCAATGTTCCAAATGATGCCAGCTGCCATGAGGCTTTTGTAGCGGGCGAGTTCGACGCGGCAGAGGCGGGCGGTGAGCCAGAGGCCGATTCCGATCGCAGCGGGTGTCGCCCATCCATAAGCGAGGGCATTGACGGACACCACGCTGGTGCGGCCGTAGGTCAAAAGTCCGCATCCATCAAGGAAGCAGGGCCATACGAGTTTGATGGCACTGATCAGTTCAAAAACGGAGCCGAAGAGCAACCAGAAGATGGCTGTGCCGAAGAAAAGAATAACCGGAGCGGCCACCGACGCATCGAGGGTCGCGCGTTCGGCGCTAGTGAGAGTGTCCGGCTGGCTGGACTGGTCGTTACTCATTGATTGGCAGGTTTCTTGGTTTTAGCCGGTTTTGCGGCGCCGGACTCAACGGGAGCGGCCAAGACATTCGATGAAGTCTGGCTCGTGGCAACTGGCTCGCTGGGAAGGTTATCAGCTGAATCCGCTGAGGCGCTTGACGCAGGCGTTGTGGCCGGGAGCGGTTTACCTGTGGCGTCGAGAACCGGGTAGGCTGGAGCTGGCTTCTTGGCGTTGAGGTCAGCAAGGACGAGTTTCATGGCCTCGGTGACTGGAATCTGGACAGATCCCTTGGCTTGGTCCACCCAAGCGTAGGTGTTGAGCTTGATCTCGTTCTCCGCCTTGAGGTCAGCGAGATTTTTGATGCGTTCGGCATCGCGCGCGGGGTCTTCTGGATTGAGGTCCGCAGTGGATTTTCCGATGAAGAGGGAATTGAAGGCGAAGAAAAGGCCGAGGCCGATGAAGGCAGCGACAAAAATCCAGAAGACAGGCTTTTTCTGTCCGGATGAATCTTCGTGATGAGTGGTGGCGGATTGCATCAGTTTTTGAGAGCGATGGAATTTTTCAGGCGTGGATCGCGCAGTGGCCAGAGCGGAGCGTCGCCGAGGCGTTTGAGGAATGTCGCAGCGAGTGTGCAACCGATGGCAACCAGGCAGGCGAAGTCAAGCCAGCTGAGTTGAACGCCGGCCTTGTGAAGCGCCGGGAGGACAACGACATAGATATCCAACATGTGCATGGCAAGAATCCAGAGCGCCATGCCACAGAGGAATGCAGGGCTCTTTTTACCCATATTCGAGAGGAGGAGCAGGAAGGGAACGAAGAAGTGTCCCACCACGAGGGCCGTGCTCAGGATTTGCCAGGTCTCGGTATTGCGGCGGAGGAAGTATACGGTTTCCTCTGGGATGTTCGCATACCAGATGAGCATGTATTGGCTGAAGCCGATGTAGGCCCAGAAGATCGTGAAGGCCAGCATGAGCTTGCCCATGATGTGATAATGCTCAATGGTTATCACATTTTTGAAGTATCCCGCGTTGCGCAGCGCTGTGATGATAAGAACCAGAACGCAAAGGCTACTCAAAGCGGTGCCTGCGAAGATGTAAACGCCCCACATGGTCGAGAACCAGTGGTAGTCGAGGCCCATGAGCCAGTCGATGGCGGCGAAGGTGAGGCAGACGGCGAAGAGCGGGAGGCTGCCGAAAGTGATCTTGCGGTTCAGGAGCGTGTATTTCGCGGCTCCGGAAGTGTCTTGTTTGATGGAATTTCTACGGAGCCAAAGGCTGGCCACAGCGAAGAAAATGAAATAAAACGCGGCA
Source organism: Terrimicrobiaceae bacterium (assembly GCA_044375335.1). Taxonomy (GTDB): domain Bacteria; phylum Verrucomicrobiota; class Verrucomicrobiia; order Chthoniobacterales; family Terrimicrobiaceae; genus UBA967. The sequence continues at coordinate 4,660 of JBILMW010000257.1, forward strand.
CGGATCCAGAAGAATTCCTTCGTAAGATATGGCCATTTCTCATCGAGAAGGATGTCTTGGCCCGGGAGCTTGGTCATCCAATACCAGAGTTTTGGTGCCACGAAGATGAGTGGGATGAACAGAATCCCCATTACCACCAAGAGACTGGCCATGTTTTCCAACTGGCGACGGACAACCACGCTCCATTCGGCATCCACAGCATGGTGAACGAGGGTCCAGAAGAGACCGCCCATGCAAATGGTGAGGAAGAATGTGAAAGCGAAGAGGTAGGAAAAGGCGAACTGCTTGGTTTCAGTGAAGGCTCCGAATGCGACTGCGCCGAAGGCAACGAGCGCGAGGGCTACGAGACCGAGAAAACGACCACCGACATGCTTGTAGTCGAAGGTGTGGCTGCCGGGTTGTGAAGGTTCGTGTCCGCTCATTTTGTCTGCGATTCTAATTTTGCCCGTTCGGTGGCTGGAACATCATTGATCGTTGCGCCGCCTTGGGATTTTTGGAGTGCACGCATGTAGGCGATGATAGCCCAGCGGTCCTGCACCTGAATGCGGTCGCCGTATCCCATCATGGTATTTTTGCCGTGGGTGATCGTATTAAAAATCTCACCGTCAGCCATGTCGCGAATGCGTTGCTGATTCAGATTCGCAATGGCAACGAGGCCGTATTTTCCGGCGATGCCGTTTCCTTCACCGGTGGCACCGTGGCAGACCTTGCAGGAAATCGCGTAGCGTTCCTGGCCGCGAGCGATGAACTCGGGCGTCACTTCCATTGGCATGCCAGTGCCCCAGTTGTTGTCGAAGCGGCCAGTATCAAAATAAGACACGCCAGATGAAAATTTCACTTGTTTGTAGGGACTCTCGGAGGCACCGGTTGAACCATCGACTGGTTTGTGCTGCGGCATGGCGTAGCCGAGTGGCACTGTGCCTGCGATGGGTTCGCGGTTGGCGCGGCCATCGGCGTAGAAACTACTCGGAGTCTGCGCCTTGACCTTTGGCTGATGATCCATGTCTGGGAAAATCTCAAAGGGAGGCTTGGTGGATTTTTGACCACGGAAGCCGGCTACGCTCACAACGAGCACGACCAGCAAAACGAATGTGTAGAAGAAGTATTTCAGCATGATCGTTTAGTCGCCGTGGATGGTGGTGATGTTGGTTCCGCCGAGGGACTCCAAGAAGTCGCTGACCGAGCGGGATGAGAATTTCGGGTCATTGGCTTCGATGGCGACGAAGAATTTGTCTTCGGTGACAAGTTTGAAGCGGTCCCAGTTGAAAAGTTCGTGGTTCAGGCGCGGAAGGCCGTTGAGGATAAGCATTCCGAACACAGCCGTGAAGGCCGAGAGGAGAATGGTCAACTCGAACATGACCGGGAAGAATGCCGGAACTGTGAAAAGATTGGTTGGTTTTCCGGCGACGATGAGAGGATAGAGGAACGACGAAGTGCCGAACTCCATGGTCACCGCCGTGAGGAAGCCTGTGAGACCACCAATGAAAACGAGTTTGCCGAGGATCGAGCGCTTCATGCCCATGGCTTCGTCCATCCCGTGGATCGGAAATGGGGAAAAGACATCCCATTTTTGAAATCCGGCGTCGCGGATTTTTTCAGCGGCATGGTAGAGGTCGCGGGCGCATTGGAATTCGGCCGCGATGCCGTAAACTGGAGCGGATGTGTTGCCGACAGCGTTCATTAGTGATGAGCCTCCCCGTGGTGCGGATCTGCTTCTGGCAGAACTGCTTTAACTTCGAACATACAAATCATTGGAAGGTATCGAATAAAGAGCAGGAACAAGGTTCCAAAGAGACCGAAGGTTCCCACGAAGGTGCAGATATCGACCCAAGTTGGATGGAACATTCCCCATGCGGATGGTGTGAAGTCGCGGGCCAGCGTGGTCGCGATGATCACGAAGCGC
>JBILMW010000261.1:0-6541 GCA_044375335.1 Terrimicrobiaceae bacterium
AACGATCTTGTTCGCCTAGAGAGCAGATGAGGCGAAGTAGGGGATGTGAACGCCGATACCGGCGTTCACTCCCCTGCCGCCGAACCCGGTTGCGTCGGGTTTGTAATGTCGTGGTTTGAAACTGGCAAAACCGCATCCGTCACTCTTCTTGCTTCATGTTTTGGCCGATTTCGGTGAAACCATGAAAAGGATGCGGCACACGCGTGGAATATCAAAGTCGGCTTGCCATTGTGCTCATGCAATGTGGCGCATGCCTCTCGCCCCATGCTGAAGCGGGATCGCATCGCGGAATTTGTCGAGTCCTTGGACGCCTCGCGCGGCGCTTTCTTCCACCCCTACCGCCTTGAAGGAATAGGATCTTTGGGGAATTCATAATTGTTTGAAGCGTATTTATTGGCTTTGATCACAAATTGCCATGGACAACCTTTTCAAAAACCTGTCTTTTCCGGTCAGTTTCTGGCACGAGGAAGGAGGGCCATTGCGTTCGATGACGCCATTGAGTTCGCTGGGCTTCATCCCCCGCAAGACCGGTTGGGTGCGCAGCCAATTCGACACAGCAAATTTTTCTCTGATTCTCAATGGTGGTGGCGAGTTTCACCGGAAGGGGCGCTGCTGGAAAGTCGAGGCCCCTTGTGTGATCACACAGTTGGATGGCGATTATTTGGAATACGGCCCCTCCGAGCCCCATGAATTCTGGACCGAGCTATACCTCGTCTATTCCAGCGGGCTCATGCCGAGATTTGTCCAATGCGGATTTATCGAGGAATCGCGGCCTGTGTGGCCGATCTCGAATCCCTCCGCGCTCAGGCCGCTCCTTGAGGAGTTGGCGCGATGTCTCGCCACCAAGGAAAAATCTGCACGCATCGACCGCATTGCCGAACGAATCATTCTGGAAACCCTTCTGCCTCCGCATGTGTCTGCCTCGTCCCTCATATCCAAGGCAATGGATGCCATCCAAACCAACTGGCAATCGCCGCCGAACCTGGAATCCCTCGCCAGCAAATGCAACATGTCGGTATCCACCTTCCAACGCCGTTGGAACGAGTCCATGGGAATCACCCCAGCGCGTTACGCTCTAGGATTGAAACTTCAGGAGGCCTGTCGACTTTTGATCGAAACCAGCAACTCGATCTCAGAAGTAGCCAACGACTGTGGATTCGATGATGAATTTTATTTCTCCCGCTGTTTCCGGCGGCAATTCGGAAGCCCCCCGCGCACCTACCGCAAGGAGCATCTCATCCGCAGCGGGAGGGCGGTGTAAACACCCGTTACGCCCTTTTACATCAACCCGCGTGAAAGCGGAAGCATGGCGCTCTTCCATGTTAGCTTGTTGCTTTTTCTACGAGGTCGCCCTCCACAAACTGATGGATCAGGCCGGAAATCAATGACTGGTATGGGATTCCTCTGTTCGCGGCTACCTTTTGAATTCCAACAATATCATGTTCAGACAACCGTATATTGATACGGCGATCTTTCTTGAATGTGTTGTCAGCGGCAGCTTTCAACTGCCTTAAAATCGCCTTGTCGGGCTTCCGGAGTTCTAACGCATTCCGTTCGTATAAGGCTTCAATTTCTTTTTCTTCCTTGCTCAGTTTCATGCGATTTCTCCTTTCTGTATTCTCTGGTTGCTTTCCTGCTCGGTATAATAGTTACGAGCCATAACGTGTCTCCTCGGATTTCAAACGGCACAATGTGGACATAGTCGTTCACAATCACGAAAAAAATCTGTTGCCCAGGATATTGGGATTGGTCTGGGTGGTCTGTGATTTGCCAGATATCTCCTCGGCCAATGTGAACAATGACCGCCTCAAATGAAATCCCGCGATTCGCCTTGAGAAAATCGTTCTTCTTCGAATCCCAATCAAAGACCATGATGAATGCATGCCGAAAAGGCACACATACTGCAAGGTGTTTTTTTGAACATATCTCCTTTCAGCAGAGACGCCGACGCCTGCGGGTTCGATGACGAGTTTTATTTCTCCCGCTGTTTTCGCCGGCAATTCGGAAGCCCCCTGCGCACCTACCGCAAGGAACATCTCATCCGCAGCGGGAGGGCGCGCTGATTGCAGCTAAAGCTTAACGGCCTGTCCGAGCACGCGTCTAGCCGTTCGAAAGGGCCGGGAGCGTCCGTAAGTGCGGGTTCCGTGACCGGATTGGACGTAGTTGCCAGCAGGGAATCTTGGATCAGTATGCCCGATCAAGGACATCGTCACTCCCGAAGACCGAGGCAACGCGTTTCCATTGCGGGCGGATGTCGATGACCGCACCCTTATCCATCGCCTCGTCCACGGCATTGGCGACGACAAGCGATCTTATCCCTTCCGTGAATCCCGCTGCGGGGGCGCGGCTTTCTGCCAGAACCTCCGCGAGTTCCTTAGCCATCAGTTCATCGCCCCCGGCATGTCCGGAGCCGGCAATTGTCTTGTGGAGGGAAATCGTTTTTTCCCAGCCGATCCGCCCGACTTCCAGTTCGCCGCTGTAGGCGTCAAGGCGCATGGATCCCTCCGTGCCACAAAAATAGAAGCGCCTTTCGGGTAAGCCCGCGTTGCACTGGGTGTGGAATGTCCCCTTGATCCCGGAAGCAAAGTCGAGGATGGCCACCTGATGATCCACGATCGACTTGTCGTCGCTGAAAGGATCGACACCGTGCGGGTCGGGCCAGGCGCTGTAGGCAGTGGCGCCGTTCGGAGAATTGCCGATCCTCGCAACATGACATGAGTTCTCCGGTTTGAAAAAACTGCGCCCCCCGAAGCTGGCGACACGGGTCGGAAGACTCCCCGTAAGCCACAATGCAAGATCGATGTCATGACAGCACTTTTCCAGAAGATGGGTGCCTGCCAACTCGCGGTGACGCCTCCAATTGCCGTGAATATATCCCCCATGATTGAAATCGAGCGTCTCGTTGAACTCGAAGGAAAGGATCTCCCCGATGCGTCCTTCCTCCAAAAAATTCCGGGCCATGCGGTAAAGCGGGGAATAGCGCAGAACAAGTCCGAGGGCGAAGGTGCGGCCGCTTGCCTTCCATGCTTCGTGCATCTCCTCCGCCTCGTCGAGCGACAGGGAGAGGGGCTTTTCACAGAAGACATTCTTGCCGGCCCTGAATGCGGTGATGGTCTGCGCGGCGTGATGACAGTTGAACGATCCTATAAAGACCCAGTCGACATCCTCCCGCGCGCACAGCTCGTCCACCGAATCACACACGACCGCCCCGGGGGCCACCTCCCGGCGAAACCGATCCAGAGCGACCTCATCGGGATCGCAGATCGCAGTCACTATGCTCGAAGGCGACTCCCCAAGGAGGCTCGTGATGACATGTTGAATCCGGGCCCCGCTGCCGATCACGCCGATGCGGGTGGGCGCTGAACTTGTGGAGGATGAAGTGGTGTTGCTCATGGGGGTCAGGCTAGCTCCCCTGCAACCTCTCTTGCCATAGCCGCAGCGATGATTTATTTGTCATTTCCGATGAAATGAATAATCAGATTCTTATCGAGATGCTTCATGAAATCGGGGAGCCGGACGACTACTTCGAGGGTGTCCACCGGCCGCGAGAAATGCTTCCGGACAACATTCTGCTCTTCTCACGAAGCGACGAAGCAAGCCTTTCCTCCGGGATAATACCGCCCGATCTACACCAGCGTTGGGTTCTCATCATTTCCCTGCTTGGTCGCGGCAATGTTAAGATCGACTGCTCGTGCGAATCACTCGGCCCGGCTGAAATCCTGCTCATTCCTCCCCTGCATCTTCATTCCTACGCAAAGATTGCAAAAAGGCTGAACTGGGTTTTCGTCACCTTCGACTGGCCGCAGCATACGGTTTCCAGCGAGGCCTGGAGGGGAATCCGTCGTCTCGGCCCCGATGCGCGGAGCCTTCTTTCATCTTTCATTCAGGAATGGATCAGACCAGCGCGGGACGGGCTTCTACTTTCCTCTCGCCTCTATCGGCTGCTGAGGGCGCTTTATCCTGTTCATGATCCCCAGGAGGCCGACCACCGGGGGAACCTTATTGGGTCTGTTCACGCACTGCAGTTGCACCACCCCGGCATCAGGCTTGAGGAACTGGCCCGAAAACTCTCCATGAGTGAAAGCCACCTGCGATCCCGCTTCAGGGAGGAAACGGGATTGAGCATCGGCCGCTATTTGCGTGAAACGCGCCTGCGCCGTGCGGCGAACTGGATCAAAGAGGAAGGACTTAGCGTGAAGTGCGTTTCGGAGCGGGCAGGATATCCGGACATCCATACATTCAGCCGCTCGTTCAGCCGACTTTTCGGCCACCCCCCTTCAACGATGCGGTAAAAGGCCTGTGTTTTCTCCAACATTCCACTTCCCATACAAAATGACTGGAGGCGATTTTGTTGCTCGCCGCGATAATCACGACGAAATTTTAAAATGTGTCAATGCGTGGACCTCAGGATTTCTGAAACTACTTGGCAACGCAGGTCAGCGTGACCGGTTTTTTGTCCACGATCAGCTTCGATTTGAGTTCGATACCACTGGCGGTTTCCGACACCTCGAACGGGCCGTCGCCAAACGGGTCCCGGCTTTTCAGGGCTTTGGGCTTGCCTTCGAGTTGCATCTGGATGGCGGTGGCGAGCATGGACCGCTCGGCGACAATCTGGGCTTCCTTGTTGTAGCACGCTCCGACGGCTGGCAGGGCGAGGCCGGAAAGGATATGGTTGCTCCTGTTTGCCTGTAACCGCTTGTTGAATTCCGCCAGCGCGGGCTCAACCTCGGCGTGGGGCAGCCCAAGGATGCGGGCGAGTTCGTCGTAATCCTTTTCCAGGGCGGAGAGTTGCCGCTCGAAGCCTTCCCAGTTTCCGCCGAGCGCTTGGAGGGCTTCATCGGAAGGGCGGGTGGCTTTTGCCCCGGTATTGGCCATTGCCGTGATGAACTCTGCGATCCACGGCGCTTGGGCGAGGGTTTCGTGCCTGGCTTTGGATTGCTCGACCTGGCTGCGGATCCAGGGGGCGAAGCATTGTTTTTCGATCTCGATTGCGTGTTTTATGGAAGGCTTCCCATCATACTCCAGTGTCGCAGCCGCCAGTTGTTGCAAGGCGTTCTTGTCAAACTTTCCAAAATGCGCCGCGACCGTCTGGATGGCGGCCCGCTCGATGGAGATTTGAACCAACAGGTTGATGAACAGGCCGGGTTGACCGGCGGCCCGGGCAAGCCGCTGGGAGGCAACCAAGTCGCTGACCGCCGCGCCGGGGTTGCCTTCCAGCAAGCGCAGGCGGGCACGGAGCCGGGCCGCCTTGGCAAGCTCGACGGCCTTCGAGACATACGGGAGTTGCAGGTAAGGGCCCTCGGCGAGGTTCACCTCCCAGTCGCATTTTGAAATCGCGGCGGCTGCGTTGAGCAGGGCGAGGCTGTTCTCGAGTTTCGCCACCAATTTTTCCGCGGCCGCCTTGTCGAGCGGATCGCCGGGTTTCATGGCCAGCAGGGCGGTTTCCTCCTTGCTCATCTTCGGCATTGCAGCAAAGGCCTGCCAGTAAATCGGAGCAGCGTTCGCTTCGAGCTGGGCGATGGATGCCGTCAATTCCACAGCCACACTGCGTTCGCCTTCTTCTCCGAGCACGAAGCGCGAGGATTTCCCCGGTTTGGCCAGCATCACAACCGCCGTGCTGAGGCTCTGCGTGCTAAGGCTCGCCGAGGTGGGAGTGTCGGCCGATTTTCCGATGACTGTCGTCGCAGTCATGTTGCAGCGCAGTAGGATTTCGTCGCCCTGCATAAATGGTGTTGCCTCGATGTTATAGCCGATCTGCACGGTCTGCCTGGCTTCTTTTCCACCACCAGGCAGCGAAACCGTTAACTCCCGGACCACGTTGATGGTTCCTTTGTTGCCCTCGATCATCGTCACACGCGGGGCGGAGAGGACATCCTGCTTGCCCGAATTGGTCTCGATGAATTTGGCGTCAATGACGATCTGGGCCTTCCGGGTGGCGTCGGCGGGGCCCCGGGGGGCAGCTGCCGGCGATTGGGAAACCTTGGCTTCTTGCAAGGGGGCCGCCGAATCATTCTCCGCAGCCCACGCGGAGGGGAGGTCGAGCGCGGAGAGAGTCAGCAGGCAGGCGAGTGCGGATGAGATAAGTTTCATTGCTTGGCGAGGGATGTCTTAGTCGTGAAAGTGAGGTCGCCGATTTGGATTTCGGCAACTTTGCCGAGTTTGGCTTTGATTTGCGGTGCTGCGAGCCTGTCAACCTTCTCGCCGTCGCGCTCGGTTAGAACGGCGCGGAGGTCAACGGTGCCGTTGTCGAGTAAAGTGGGAGTAACCGCGTATTCGAGCTTGCCGACTTGTATGCTTGCTTGCTTGCCGCTTTCGACGGTGATGCTTGGAGCCGCCAAAACGTCTTTGCCACCTTTGGCGTGATTCTCTGTGATGGTAGTCTCAACAAGGAGACTCGGCGACGCGGAGGCGGTAAATGCCATGGCGATGGTTGCGAGCAGTGACGTAACGGTGGTTTTCATTGGTTTTTTCATGTTTTGGATTGTTTAGAGATCGACGAGCAGTCGGTTGAAGCCAAAGGCGTTGATGCCCCCCTCGTTCG
>JBILMW010000145.1:0-6446 GCA_044375335.1 Terrimicrobiaceae bacterium
TCCTTTTTAATATTTGAACTGAAGACCCGCTGATATGCTTACCATCCGAAATCTCAAAAAATCCCACGGCGGCCGACTGCTTTTCGAAGAAGCAGACATGCAAGTCAACTATGGCGAACGCATCGCTCTGGTCGGCCCGAACGGTGCCGGCAAATCCACGTTGTTCTCACTGATTTTAAAAAAGGACGAGCCTGATGACGGAACGGTGCAGCGCGATGAGTGGACGACCCTCGGCTACCTGCCTCAGGAGGCCGAGGCTGTGCATTCCGAGACGGCTCTCGACATCGCTTGCGGGCGCGCGGGCGAACTTCAAACGCTTGAAAAACAACTCGCCGCCCTTGAAGCGGCCGGAAATGTCGAAGGTGCGGAATACCTCGAAGCGCACGCTAAGCACGAGGCGCTCAGTAGTTCGCATGTCGAAGCGAAGGCAAAGAAAATGCTCACTGGTCTCGGCTACCGGGAGTCCGATTGGAACCGCCCAGCCAAGGAACTCAGCGGTGGATGGGTCATGCGCGCACACCTCGCGCGACTGCTGGTCATGGAGCCCGACCTTTTACTTCTCGACGAACCGACCAACCACCTCGATCTCCTCTCGCTCCTCTGGCTGCAGCAGTATTTGAAGACCTGCTCCAGCGCGCTTTTGCTCATTTCGCACGATCTGGAGTTCATGGACGCCCTGATCGACGGGGTTTATGAAATCGCGAACCCGAAGCTCATTCACTACAAGGGCAATTACTCCGCCGCCATGGAGCAGCGCGAGCGCAACTACGAAATCCAAGCCGCTGCTTACAAGAACCAGCAAAAAGAAATCACCGCCCTTCAGGAGTTCGCAGACCGGTTCCGTTCCGTTTCCTCCAAAGCCGCCCAAGCACAGAGCAAGCTGAAGCAGATCGAGCGGATGGAAAAAATCGAGCGCCCCGAGCCTCCGAAAAAACCCTTTCGTTTCCGCATCCCCCAACCCGAGCGCGGCGGACAGCGCGCCGCCATGCTGGAAGGCGTTCAGATGGCCTACGGGGACCATGTCGTTTACCGGAACCTCGACCTCCTCATCGAACGCGGGGAACGTGTCGCCCTCGTTGGCCCGAACGGCGCGGGCAAATCGACGCTCATCAAAATTCTCGCCGGTGTGGTGGAATTTCAAAAAGGCAATTGCACCTTCGGCAGCAATTCCAAGATCGGCTACTTCAGCCAGCACCGCGCCGCCACGCTCAATCCGAACCACTCTCTGCTTGAGGAAATCCTGTCCTCCAACGGCACCCTCCGCGAAGACGAAGCCCGCAGCATTCTCGGGTCATTTCTCTTCAAGCGCGATGACATCCACAAAAAGACTGCCGTCCTCAGCGGTGGAGAAAAAACCCGTCTCAACCTCGTGAAGTTTCTGGTGAATCCCCCGAACCTTCTCCTCATGGACGAGCCTACGACCCACCTCGACATCCTGACCGTCGAGTCGCTTGTCCTGGCGCTGGAAGCCTACGAAGGCACGCTGGTCTTCATCTCGCACGATGTCCACTTCCTCCGCAAACTCGCCAACCGCGTGCTCCACATCAATGCGGGGCAAGTCAACTCCTACCCGGGCGGCTACGACTACTTCCTCGAGAAATCCGGCCTCCTCGGCTCCGAGCGCTTCGCCCTCACTGCGGAATAGAAACGCGTTTGACAGCTTCACATTCGCATCGAGCGTCATGAGAATGAAAATCCTCGCCTTCCTGCTCGCCCTCAGCATTTCCGCGCAAGCGGCATCAATTCCCGAGTTTCAGCAACGCTTGCCAATGGAAGTCGTATTTAAAGGTGGAGAAAAATTCCAGCGCTTGGTCAAGCAGGCTCAACGCGAAAACTGGGCAGCCTTACCAATCGGTGAACGCACAGCGCGAGTCGGAAAAGCCCTGCTCGGGACGCCGTATGTGAACTACACTCTTGAGATTCATGACCGCATCGAATCGCCATCCGTGAATTTTCAGGGTTTGGATTGCTGGACATTCTACGAAATCTCTCTCGCCTTCGCGCGCATGCTGCGCCTGAAGACAAGCGATTACACGCCAGAGGACCTCCTGGCCCTCGTGGAACTCGAGCGCTACCGCAACGGCCGCTGCGACGGCGGGTATCTCAGCCGAATGCACTTCTTGGAGGAGGTCTTTGCCGATAACGAAGCGCGGGGACTCTCGGTGAACCCCACACGCGATCTCGGCGGCGAGCCGCTTCAACGCGAAATACGGGAGATGACATCCGCCTGGAAAAGCTACCGCTACCTCCGGAGCAACACCGCGCTTCTGCCCGAAATGGGACGCATCCAAGAAAAAGTATCCGCCCTGCCCGTCCACCACATCCCCAAGGATCAAGTCGCCTCGATCGAGAAATATATCCACACCGGCGACATTATCGCCATCACCTGCCGGGACAGCTCCGCCTACACATCCCATGTCGGCATCGCCGTGCGCAAGGCAGATTGGACACACTTCATGCACGCCACATCGCGACGCGACAAGGGTCGCAAAGTCATTCTGGACGGACGCATTTCCGACTACCTGAAACGCTCAGACGACCACTACGGAATTGTCATCTACCGCCCGTTGGACCTTCCCACCGCATCGCGGACTGTCGCAGCGGCGCAGTAAGTTTCGAGTCAGCGGCATTTTTCTTTTTGATCCCCACCGGCGCAACTAAACTGGGAACTCCGTGAATCTTTACCATCAGCTCCTGCGTCCCCTGTTTTTTATGTTGCCGGCTGAAGCCGCGCATAACCTGGCCATTCTCGGCCTGCGCCTGACTCCGCCTTCCCTCTTGCGGGCCGCATTCGGTCAGACACCGCAAAAACCTACCAAGCTTTTTGGCCTGACTTTTCCGAATCCCGTAGGTCTTGCAGCAGGTATGGATAAAAATGCGAGCGCTCTGCGTGCATGGGAGGCCCTTGGATTTGGATTTATCGAAGCCGGCACCATCACAGCCCTTGCCCAACCCGGGAACCCCAAGCCTCGCTGTTTTCGATATCCCTCCAAGCAGGCCTTGATCAACCGCATGGGCTTCAACAACGCCGGAGCAAGCGCAGTGGCAAAGCGCCTCGCCCGTCAGAAGGCTTCCGGAAAATGGCCGCGCGTGCCCGTTGGCATCAATATCGGCAAATCGAAGCTCACCCCGAACGAGCAAGCGGCCTCGGACTACGCGACGAGCTACAAACTCCTGCTGCCATTCGGAGATTATTTCGTAGTCAATGTAAGCTCTCCCAATACCCCGAATCTGCGCGCGTTGCAGGACCGTGATTCCCTCGCAGAGATCATCCAGACACTTAAACGCATCAACAATATCAAGCCCCTACTGGTCAAAATCGCACCGGATCTCACGGACGACGCCGTGCGCGATATCGCTGCACTGGCCGAGTCGGAGCACCTCGCAGGCATCATTGCCACGAATACAACGCTGGATCACAGCTCCGTGCCAGAGGAGTCAGACCAACAAGGCGGCTTGAGCGGAGGCCCGCTCCGCCAGCGATCCACGGATGTTCTGCGAATTCTGCGCTCCACTACGAAACTCCCGATTATTGCCTCAGGCGGCATCATGGATGCGGCGTCCGCGCACGAGAAACTCGATGCAGGCGCCAACCTCGTTCAAATCTACACGGGCTTTGTCTACAACGGCCCCGACCTTATTCGCAAAATCGCGGACTGATTACAGCTCCTCCGAAATTTCGATCACGAATTTGAAGGGACTGCGAACCGTGCCGAGAATAATGTGGTTTTTCCCGGGTTTCAGCATTTCGCTTAGTGAGGCATGTCTAACTCCGATCTGTGACCCATTGACGATTGTTCCCAGGGAACTCCCGCTGTCCCTGACATAAAAACAATCGCCCTCGAGCTCGATGTGGCAGTGTTTACGCGAGACTTGGAAGGGCTCGGCATCCATGAGGTCAATATCGTTTTGAGAGGATTCCACATTCCGGTCGTCTCGGGCTCCACGGCCGATCCTAAAAGGAAATTTCTGGACATTCACAGTTGAGAAACCCTCATAAATTTTGGAAGCGCAGAGCGCAGTCAAAGGGGACAATGTCACGCTGAATGTGGAGGCATATCCAGTCTCGCTCATTATTGGCCTCATGATTTACAAATTTCTCCCATTCAAAATTATTAAGTTTTCAACCAGCATATTGATAAAAAGGATTTTATAACCCTGAAAGGGATGCATACCGTGGTGCATTGGTGTTTAATGTATGCTGTCAAGAGACAATGACAGAAATTGGAAAAATCAACATCTTATACGTGAAGACAGACTAAATCTTGCTCGGTTCAATTTTTTACCAAAGGCCGACAAATTTCAGATCTCTGGAAGCGTCCAAGGGCATCATAAGCGGCATATTTATACATTTCCGAGAGAGTGGGATAATTGAAACAGGTGTTAATGAAAAAGTCCGCGTTTTGAGCAAGAAGGAGGGCAGCAAGGCCGATATGCACGAGGTCTGTGGCTTGCTCACCGATGCAGTGAACGCCAACGAGGCTCATGTTATCCGCGCGGAAGAGCAGCTTCAAAAATCCTTCATGGTCACCGATGATGAATCCCCGCGTATTGCGGGCGTAGGAGGCTTTTCCTACAACATAGTCGACACCCTTTTCACGGAGTGACTCCTCTGTTTCCCCGGCGCAGGAACACTCGGGGATGGTATAAATTCCGAGCGGCAGAATCCGGGCAAGGGCGGTTTTGTATTTGAGGTCGAAGGCATGGCACATGGCGATACGCGCCTGCTCCATGGAAGTGGAGGCCAAGGCGGGAAATCCAATCAAATCCCCTGCCGCGTAAATGTTCGGAACATCCGTCTGGTAGTGTTCGTTGACCTTTAAGAGCCCGCGTTTATCTGCGGAGAGACCGATTTTTTCGAGACCGAGGGATTCCGTGGCACCCTGACGACCGGACGCAGAGAGGATGGCCTGAAAAGATGCCGCTTCACTTTTTTTGAAAGCAACCTGCAGTTCAGCATCAGAGCGGATGGATTCCACAGCGTCTCCGAGCAACAACCGCATACCCATTCCCTCCATGGTGCGCTGCAAGGTTTCCGAGACTTCCGCATCCAGAAAACCCAGCAGGCGATCCCGTCCATCGACAAGCGTAACGCGCACACCGAGGGCGGCAAAAATGCAGGCGTATTCGCTTCCGATCACACCGCCGCCAATCACGAGTAAACTGTCGGGGAGTTCGCCTATTGAAAGAATCGTGTCGGAATCGAAAAGCCGGGGATCGTGCCACGGGTAGTCCACCGGACGGTGTGGGTGGGTTCCTGTAGCAAGGAGGATAGTTGAGCAGGTAAGCGTCGTTGTTGTGCCGTCAGAGCCTTCTACCAGCACGGTGTTGGCATCCAGCAACGAACCTGTGCCTTTATAGGTGATCACACCATGCCGCTCCATATTGGCATCGATGCGACTGCGCTCCTCGGCGCGCACATGGTGGAAATGCGAGAGGAAAGCGGCGGCGTTGATGCGTTGGTTCGGATCGAAACCAAGGCCGTAAAGTTCGCGTTTGCGGAATCCCGAGAGGTAAAGCGCCGTTTCACGCAGAGTCTTCGAGGGGAGAGTTCCAGTATTCGCAGCAGCACCACCGGGGAAGGCTTCCCGTTCGATCAGTGCGACTTTTTTGCCGAAATAAGCTGCCTGCGCCGCACCTTTCTCGCCCGCCGGACCGGAGCCAATGACAATGAGGTCGTAGTGCATCGTCGAGCCATGCAAACGCGCCAAGTTTTGTTGGCAAGTTTTTTTATTGGAAAAAACGATCCGTGTTGCCGAAAGGGCCGCTGGAAGATATTTCTCTCCGCCTCTTTAAAAACATGCGCAAAAAAATTATCGCCGCCAACTGGAAGATGAACATGACCGTAGCTGAGACCGTCAGCTACCTCGAAAATTTCCGCAGCCATGTGGATGAGGTCAACGGTGTGGAAATCGTCATAGCTCCGCCCTTCACCGCTATTGCGAAGCTTTCCGAACTCCTCGGCGGCTCTCAAAAAATCCGCCTCGGCGCGCAGAACATGTATTTCGAGATGTCCGGTGCCTTCACCGGAGAAATCAGCCCCGCCATGCTGCGCGAGCTTTTTGTGCGCTATGTGATTCTCGGCCACAGCGAACGCCGTCAGATTTTCGGGGAGACCGATGCCCTCGTTAACAAAAAAGTCCTCACCGCGCTGGCCAGCGGCCTGCGCCCGATCCTCTGCGTCGGCGAGACCTTGGAAGAGCGCGATGCCGGTCGTGAAAAAGAAATCTTGGAGACTCAACTCCGTGGCAGCCTCGCAGGTGTCACCGCAGCCCAAATGAACGATGTTGTCATTGCCTACGAACCCGTCTGGGCCATCGGAACCGGCCGGAATGCCACGCCGGAGCAGGCGCAGGATGCCCACGCCCATGTGCGCGCCGTGCTTGCGGAACTCACAGACGCAGCCACTGCCTCGAAGGTGCGAATCCAATACGGCGGTAGCGTGA
>JBILMW010000146.1:0-6419 GCA_044375335.1 Terrimicrobiaceae bacterium
GCCTCGCTGTAAATTTCCTCGATACTGAAGCGCGAATCGGTCAGGCGGGCGAGTTCCGAAGGCTCGAGGGCACCCAGCCAGACAGGATTCCAGAGGCGCGAAGGATGATCCAACCCGCGCAGGGTGCGTTTGATTTTGAAATCGAGGCTGATATTGGCGTGGGAAACAGGCAAGCGGGCCGCCAGAAGGCGCAGGGCTTTGTGCAAAGGCCGAGGGACCATTTTCGAATAAAGGCCAGCCATCCGCAGAGCGCGAAAGGGATCGTAGCCTGCAAAGAGCTCATCACCTCCATCGCCGCTGAGGGCAACGGTGACATGGCGGCGCGCAAAACGGCACAGCAACCATGTCGGCAAGAGCGAACCGTCCCCCTGGGGTTCGTCCAACAAATCGAAGATGCGCGGCATGACCTCCAAGGCGGCATCGAGGCCGAGCGTGTCGGTGTGATGGTCCGTCTTGAGATAGTCGGCAACGCGCGCGGCGAAGCTGGATTCGTCGAAACTCGGCTCCTTGAAGCCAATCGTGAAGGTCTGAGGCTTTGCACCCTGGATTTCGCTGGCGGCAAGAGCGGCAATCGTCGAGGAATCCAGCCCCCCGCTGAGAAAGATGCCAAGGGGAACATCCGCCACCAAGCGGCGGCGGGTCGCACGGCTCAGAATTTCCAGCAACTCCGAAGCGAGTGCGGACTCGCTTTTACCCGACTCCTCCGGCTCGAGCGTGTAGCGCCAGTAGCGGGTGAGGCGTGGCAATCCGCCGTCCGGAGCCAGCGTGAGATGGTGCGCGGCAGGGAGTTTGTAAATACCCTCAATGGCGGAGTGCGGGGCTGGAATGAGAGCGTGGGCGAGGAACTTGACTCTTGCTATTTCCGACTGGTTGCGAGGGGCCAGCGGATGCTCAAGGAGTGCGGTCAACTCGGAGGCAAACGCGAAGGTGCCATTCCGTTGAAAATAGTAGAGCGGCTTCTTTCCAAAACGGTCGCGGGCCAGAAAAAGTCGCCCCGTCCGAGAATCGTGGATGGCAAAAGCCCACATGCCATTGAGCCGGGAAAGCATGCCCTCGCCCCATTCGCGCCAGGCGTGGAGAAGAACCTCGGTGTCCGAGTGGTCGGTTGCGAAAACATGCCCCTTGCCGAGGAGTTCGCGGCGAAGTTCCGGGTGATTGTAAATTTCTCCGTTGAAGATGATGGCCAACGATCCATCGGCGGACACCATCGGCTGCGCGCCGCATGCGAGGTCGATAATCGAAAGGCGGCGATGCCCCAAAAACACGCCTGCATCAGCTTTTTCAAAATAACCCTCCGCGTCCGGCCCGCGATGAGTGAGCCGACGGGTCATGCGCTGCAAATCCGCGCTGCCGCCCGCGCCGACGAATCCGGCTATGCCGCACATCAGACCGGGCCAGTTTGCGCCTCGCAGTTGCGGGTCTTGCTCACGAGGTAGATGGATTTGTTCTGCGACTCATGGAAGGTGCGAGTGATCATTTCCGCAAGAAGGCCCATCAGCATGCAGATGACTCCCGTCATGAATGAAAAAACCGACATCATCGGCAGCGGAGTTCCTGTGAAGAAATAACCCTGCGTCCGCATATAAAGCGCCCATGCTCCGAAGAGGAACGAAGCAACGAAAAACATGAATCCCCAAAAGCCGAAAAGATACATCGGCTTGAGCATATAGCGATCCATGAAGCGAACAGTGAGAAGATCCATCACCACCTTGAGAACACGCTCCAAACCGTATTTCGAATGCCCTGTCTTGCGGGCGTGATGGCCAACAGGTAGCTCCGTGATGCGTGCTCCATGCCACTTCGCGTAGATTGGCAGGAAGCGGTGCATCTCGCCGTAAAGGCGGACGCCTTTGATGACCTCCGCGCGGTAGGCCTTGAGCGAGCAACCGAAATCGTGAAGCTTCACACCGGATACGGTGGAGATCAGTTTGTTCGCCATGATGCTCGGCAGGTTCCTCTGGATCGCGTTGTCCTGGCGGTCTTTTCTCCACCCCGAGCAAACATCAAAACCCTCGTCGAGCTTCGCAACGATTCGGGGAATGTCCTTCGGATCGTTCTGACCATCCCCATCCAGCGGGATAATGATGTCGCCGCAAGCAAAGTCGAAACCCGCCATCATCGCGGCCGTCTGACCAAAGTTGCGGCGGAAGTGCACCACCTTAACCTCCGGATTTTTTGCAGCCAACGCGTCCAGTAACTCCGCACTGCCATCGTGGCTGCCATCATTGACAAAAATGATTTCCCAATTCCCAGGGAAATCCCGGTGCATGACGGCCTGAACTTTTTCAAAAAGGGGGCCAAGAGCTTCGCGCTCGTTGTAAACCGGAACGGTGAGTGAAATCATGCAAATATCGGAAGCCTTCCCTTTTCAATTCGGGAAGGGCGGGCGTCAAGGCAAACCCCGAAAAAAACCCAAACCCTCAGAGGCTCGGATCTTGGCGCACATAGTCATAGCGCGTTTCAAAGCCCAACTCGGGAGGAAACTCCGAGTAACCGGAATTGATCCAAGGAATGTCGCTGCGATAAGGCGGAGTATAGCCGCCCTTTTGAGTCGGAAACGGGAACAGCGCCACCTCGTAAATCCCATAGCCCAACCTTGCCAGAACACGACCGGTGCCGCGCACGAGTCCATAGCTGAGAGCAGCAGCATTGCCTTCCATGTCATTAACGACCGCCCACTGGTAAGGAATCTCGGTAATTCCAAAAGCAATGTTTCCGAGCCCCCGTCCCAGCTTGCGAGTCGGCCCGTAATCCGAAGCCGGCGGAGCTTGAATATCAGCAAACGCGGCAGTGCCAAAAGCCACGACAAGGAGGGAGCAAAGAAGGGATTTCATGACCCAAAGAAAAGCGATGCCGCCTATCTCCTGCAAGCAAAAACCCCAAGCAGAAAACCGGACGCCGCAGCAACGCGGCGTGAGGCGGTCGATGAGGTTGCCATGCCAGTGAACTGCACGGTCGAGACGACCATGCCCCCCTCTTTCGCCCTCCGCTCGGCTGTGGGATTTGTGATTCCGAGAGGATTCGCCGTCCTTGCATGGTTACCCGTGCAAATTTCATGACATTTTCGTGCATTTGGAGGGATTCCGAGCAAGAGGAAAACGAAGTTTTAGATGCTTCGTAAGAGACACTCTTAACGAATGTTAAGAGTGGTTGCGGGGAGAGGATTTGAACCTCTGACCTTCAGGTTATGAGTGGGTTTTTATATGTATCTATCATTCAACTATATGCAATTTTATTCCGGTGTGTTCATCTCTGCTTCTCACGAAGCAGGAACAGAGAGGCATAAAATGGAACAATCGCTGTCACGGTTTGTCACGCCGGTTGAGCTTGGAAAGTGTGTGAAAAAGGAAACTATTTCACTTGAAGTTTGAAGGTGCGTTAATCCGCATTTCAAGAACTTTGAGGCTATCAAGAATTTCATTCCAAGGTGGCGGTTCACAGAAAAACATATCTCGCATTTGGGCGTAATCGCGGGCCAGAATTTCGGAGCGCTCTTTTTGCGGCATGAGACAAAAAGTCCCTGGAACCGCTGTTTCTGTGTGAGCCATTCTCCCAGTCCGCTGAGCGCCGCGCGTTTCCTTTCTCATTTGCTCTTGATTATCAGAAGATCCTTATTAAGCTGATAAGACTTGCTCCCCGCTCGACACGCCGGAAACGGCCTCGGGCGGGGTTATTTTTTTAGCTATGAACACCGAACCCGCACCTCGACGCGCCGTAATCTTCATAGACGGTCAAAATCTTTTTCGTTCAGCAAAAGACGCGTTCGGTCATAACTATCCTAATTACGATCCGATAGCACTGGCCCGCGCAATCTGCCTCAGGGAGGGCTGGGAACTTTGTCAAGTCAGGTTCTACACTGGATACCCAGACCCCGCTGACAATCCATTCTGGAATCATTTTTGGACCTCGAAGTTCGCGCAAATGGGCAGGCAGGGAATTCATGTTTTCTCTCGCACACTCCGTTACCGGAACGAAACAATCATTCAACCAGATGGTCGGGAATCCACAGTGATGGTGGGTCGGGAGAAAGGCATCGATGTTCGTCTGGCACTCGATATTCTCCTACTTGGTTTTAGGAGTGAATATGATGTAGCGGTTGTGTTCAGCCAAGACCAGGACCTTTCCGAGGTTGCTGACGAGATTCGTATTCTTGCGAAATCTCAAGGTCGCTGGATCAAGATTGTGTCAGCTTTCCCAATGAGCCCCACATCAAAAAATCGGCGAGGTATTAATGGAACGGACTGGTTGAAAATCGACCGTGAGACTTATACCTCCTGTATCGACCCTCGCGACTACCGCCCTAAAAAACCGCCAATTTCAATTTCTGAGAATTGAACCTCGAAAAATTTTTGCTCCATTGGTCTGCGTAGTGATGGCATGACTTCGCCCTGCAAACGCGTTGCACATGCCTTTGAAAGCTGAGCGAGTAAACGCTTGCGTTGTTTTCCCTGTGCTTGTTCAGGATCTCGTTCGCCAGAAAATCCAAGCCATTCTCGACTCAGGGAAATGTCTATATCCTCGGAAAACCTTTGGATGACACGCCATACTTTCGAGAGCGATGTGCCTCCTTTAAAAATGAAATGATCTTTCGCTTCTGGCAGTTCAAAAAGATGCCGCAGTGTCCAACATACCCAGAAATCCTTTTCGATCATTTCGGCCACCATGCCAGTGTTCCTCTGCGCTTCGAGGAACAGCGCCTTGCGATCAGGATCGCTCAGGCCAATGACTGTTTGTTCATTCATTTCTTTGCAACCTCCAGGAATACCGGACGCATCCACGCTGGCACATAACGCAAATCCTCAAGCAACTCCCGCTTGGCTTCCACTGAAAGCGCACGCTGGAGTTGACGGATTTTGTCTGGATTTATCTGCTTTTTCCCAAGACTCCTCAAGGCTTCGGCTACCCGCCCACTGGCCCGCCGTGCCAAGGCAACCATCTTCGAGGAGCGACGCTGCAAGCGAGCGCTCCCGCTCCCTCCGAGCGAAACCACGCGTGAGCGACCAGATACCCCATAACTTGAGCGGGCCGGCACTTGGGTGCTTAGTCCCAGCGAATTGGCAGACTCGGCACCGGATGGCAGGAGGGTTAATCCGTCGCGGCGCGCGATGGCGGCAAGAACAGCGTCAGGCCCGGCTCCAATGGTGCCAAGAATGGGATGCGGCCTCGGTATTTCATACACGCCCCGTCGAACCCGCCGGATCATGCCTGCCTTGACCAGACGGCTCAAAACCATCCCGACCGACCGTAGGTCTCCGATATCAGCGAAATCCGATGGAGTAAATGCCCCACCCCACCGACGCTTCGCCACCCGGACGCGCCCAAGGACCAAATCCGAGGTTTTTCCATAAGCAGTATCTCGACTCATAATGTTGAAAATATGTGCTTATTATTTCAACATGTCAAGGTCTTGAAGGGCAGGCCGCCTCAGAAGTTTTGACACCGAGAGCAGTTGGCAAGCTGAAGCAAAATAAGGTTGTTGACTCAAAAATCATGACACCGGCAATGGACGATACTCAATCGTTAAATGGAGCCGATAAAACACGCGAGACATGAAAAAATTGCGCAGCGGGAAAAAGTGAAAACCGCTGACTGATCATTAGCGAGGCGTGTTCGGCAAGTCACTCCGACACGAACAGGGAACCGGCAGCCAAACAGAATGGCAAAACAAGATTGACATATTGATCACTTTAATTGCATATGATCACTTTCGCTCACTCCTAACCTATGAAAAACTACCGCCTCAACCGTCTATTCAACTCCAAATCTGGCCGCTGTTTTGATGTCGCTATCGATCACGGCTTTTTTAACCAACCCGGCTTTCTTACAGGCATCGAGGACATGGCGAAGGCTGTGGAAACAGTTGTGAAAGCCGCTCCGGATGCGGTTCAGCTCACCACTGGCCAAGCGCGCCATTTGCAGAAAATCCCCGGGCGTCAGAAGCCTTCGCTCGTTCTCCGCACGGATGTGGCCAATGTTTATGGCCGCGAGTTGCCGGTCGAGGCGCTGAGTGCGATGATCGAAGAGCCCAGTCTACAGGCCGTTCGACTCGATGCCGCCTGCATGTGCGTGAATCTTTTTCAGATTCCTGGAGCGCCAGGAGTCACGAACCAGTGCATTGAAAACATTTGCGCGCTCAAGCTCGAGAGCGACCACTATGGCATGCCCATGATGGTGGAGCCTCTCGTCTTCCGTCCGAACAGCGAGGCGGGCGGCTACATGGTGGATGGTGATGTCGTCAAAATCCAACATCTCGTCCGGCAGGCAGTGGAACTCGGCGCGGATGTGATCAAGGCCGATCCGACCGACGATGTTTCGATCTATCACAAGGTCGTCGAAGCCGCTGGAGGCATTCCTGTCCTTGTTCGCGGAGGTGGCAAGGCGCCGGATGCGGAGATTCTCGCTCGCACCGAGGCACTCAT
>JBILMW010000147.1:0-6322 GCA_044375335.1 Terrimicrobiaceae bacterium
CGCTCAGCAAAAACGGCACCACGCTCGCCCTCCAAGGCGGCAACGGCGGCATCACGGTCAGCGGTTCGATTGTCGGCTCCAACGCCAACTCCGACCTCATCATCGACGGCGGTAGCGTAACCCTGGCCGCAGCGAACACCTACAACGGACCAACAACTATCAAAAATGGGGCCACTCTGAACGCCAATATCTCAGGCGCCCTCCCGATCGCCAATGGTCGTTCCGATGTCTTGATTGACCCCAATGGAAGCGGCGGATCCACGCTCGTGCTCGGAGCCAGCCAATCCATCGCCTCCCTCACCGGCGCCGCCAGCTCGAATGTCACCCTCGGCTCCAACACCCTCACGATTGGCACAACAAGCGGCAGCACCACCTACGACGGCCGCATCACCGGCGGCAACGCCTCAGCCCTCGTCAAAGACGGCGCCAGCACCCAAGTCCTCACCGGCAACAACACTGGCTTCACCGGCACCACCACCATCAACAGCGGCACCCTCCAAGCCGCCAGCGCCGGAGCCCTCGGCGGCACCACACACATCGATGTCAACGGCGGTTCCCTCCTCGTCGCAGTCGCCAATGCTGTGAACAGCAATGCAAACATCAACCTTGGTGGCGGCACACTCGCTGTGAGTGGAAATTTCAACCAGAATGTCGGCCTCCTCACCCTCAGCGCCGACTCCGTCATCGACTTCTCTAGCTTCTCCGGCACGCTGCGCTTCAGCGGCCTCTCCTGGGCCAGCACCTCCCCCAATGCCAAACTGGCCATCTGGAACTGGAGCGGAACCACCGAGTGGGGAACAAAAGTCAACAATTGGCAAAATCCCAGCAATTTGGTCTTTTCCGACTCCACAAATCTCACGGCTAATAATCTCGCGAAAATCAGCTTCTACAGGGACTCGGGCTTCAACTCCATCGGAAGTGGATTCATCGACAGTGATTTCGCTGGCCCTGGCACCCTCATCATAGCCGTCCCCGAACCCGAAACCTACATCACCGGCGTCCTCCTCCTGCTCGGCTTCACCATCTACCAACTCCGCCTCGCCCGCCAAGGACAAGGCCTCCTCTCCCGCCTCACATTCCTCCGCCAAGCGAAACGGCAACCCTTGGAGGGTCAACCTTTGCCTTGCTCGCCCCCCTGCTCGCTGCGCCCTTCGGGCCATCGGTGATGTGCTTCCTTCGCACTTCCCAGTGCTTTGGTTGGCTTGACCCAAATTTCAAGCACGGAAGGCGTGGAGTCACAGTCAGACACCTCCCCGCGAAAACGACCAAAGCAACGCCCGCAGAAACGCCGCCCTCGCAACCTCATCGAAATCCTCACGCCGCTTTGCGGCTGAAAAATGGGTCATGCGAGGACGATGAACCCTCCCAATTTGCACGAAGCGCGCTGCCGTGCAGTCCCTTGTAGCGGCGTCTCTATGAGCGCCGCAAGCGTTGCGCGGAGCACCACCTGCCGTAGGTAGTGGAGATGTCGTAGTCTGGAGGCTATGACATCTACAGCATCGTTATTATCCAGATGGGAAATCCTCACGCCGACAAACTAAGAGGCAGTGTTCATTTCTTTCATTTTTGCAGACGCCGCTTCGCAGCTGAAGTTTGGGTCATGCGAGACGATGACCCTCCCGGATTTACGACTCGCGCTGTCGCGCGGAGGCGATTTTTCAAAACAATGCCAGTTGCGCGGCGTTGGGGTCGGGGACGAGGCGTTTTCGGGAGGTTTTGGCTATGGTGGGTTGGCCGGCGGCGTTGAGTTCGGATTTTTCGAGGTTTTCGAGGATTTCCTTGGCTCGGGTGATGATCGAATCGGGGAGACCTGCGAGGCGGGCGACTTGGATGCCGTAGCTTTGGTCTGCGCGGCCGGGGAGGATTTTTCGGAGGAAAATGATTTGGTCATTCCACTCGCGGACGGCGACATTGAGGTTCTGCACGCCGCTGCGGGTGCGCTCGAGGTCGGTGAGTTCGTGGTAGTGGGTGGCGAAGAGGGCGCGGCAGCTGATTTTGTCGTGGAGGTATTCGGCAACGCTCCAGGCGATGGAGAGGCCGTCGAATGTGGATGTGCCACGGCCAATTTCATCCAAGATGACGAGGCTGCGGTCCGTGGCGTTGTTGAGAATATTCGCCGTTTCGTTCATTTCCACCATGAAGGTCGATTGACCTCTCGAGAGGTCGTCATTGGCGCCGACGCGGGTGAAGATGCGGTCGGTGAGGCCGAGTCGCATGGACTTGGCGGGGACGAAACTGCCTGTCTGGGCGAGGAGGGTGAGGAGGGCTACTTGGCGGATATAGGTCGATTTTCCAGCCATGTTCGGGCCGGTGATGATGGCGAATTTTTTCCCATCCGTTCCGAGGTTTGTGTCATTCGGAACGAAGCGCGAGCCCTCTGTTTGCTGATCCAGAACAGGGTGGCGTCCATCGGCGATTTCCAAAACATCGGAGTCGTTGATCTCCGGGCGGCAGTAGCCGTGGAGGCGGGCGGTTTCGGCTAGCGAGCAGATGGCGTCGAGGACGGCGAGTGTCGCGGCGGTTTCCTGCAGGTGGTGGATTTCGGCCAGAACGCCGCTGCGGAGTTCGGCGAAGATTTCGATCTCGCGGGCGCGGGCGCGTTCGTCCGCGCCGAGGATTTTGCCTTCAAATTCCTTGAGCTCGGGAGTGATGAACCGTTCCCCGTTGACGGTCGTTTGTTTGCGGATGTAGTCGGCGGGAACTGCTCCGAGATTGGCTTTCGTGATCTCGATGAAGTAGCCGAAGACCGAGGTGAAGCGGACTTTGAGGGATTTGATGCCTGTTCGCTCGATTTCCTTTTCCTGCAGGGCGGCAATCCAGTTTTTGCCCTCGTGGGAGGCCGAGCGGAGTTCGTCGAGGTCGGGATCGTAGCCTGTCTCGATGAAGCCGCCGTCACGAATAACAGCGGGTGGTTCCGCGACAATGGCGCGGCGGAGTTTTTCACTGAGTTCCGGAAGCGCATGGAGGCGCGCGGTGAGACCCGAGAGCAGGGTTGAGGGAATGGTGAATCCATGAAGCCCTCCAAGACTGGCCGCGAGTGGTGGGATGCGGTCTAGGGATTGCGCCAAGGCTGAAAGATCACGTGCGTTGCCGGAGGGACCGCTTAGCCGGGCCGTGGCGCGCTCGATGTCGCGTATGTCTGCGAGGCGGCTACGGAGGTCCCCCAGGAGCATGGCGTCATCGAGGAGGGCGGCAATGGCATCCTGTCGCTTTTCGATTTCAGCTGCATCTTTGAGCGGATGGAGAATCCAGTCGCGCAGGAGGCGCGCGCCCATGGGCGTTGCGGTGCGGTCGAGCGCGCCGAGGAGTGTCATTCCCCGGCCGGCGCGGGATTGCACCAGCTCGAGGTGACTTTGTGTGGCGGCATCCAGAATGAGAAATTCGCTGCGGCGGTAGGGGTGTAGTTGCTTCAGGTGGCCCGCCGGGCGGCGCATCTGGCGGGTGATGTAATGCAGCAGAGCACCGGCAGCGCCTGTTCCCGCCGGGAGGTCGGCGCAACCGAATCCATCGAGAGAGTGAACTTTGAAATGGGCGCGCAGCAATTCGCTGGCCGGCTCGAATTCGAAAACATAGCCATCCACCGGCGCTTGGGGCGTCACCTGTTTGAAGGTATCCGTTTGATGATCCGGAATCAGAATTTCCGCTGGGGAGACGCGGGCGAGTTCATCGAGGAGGGCCGGGAGCGAGTCCAGTTCGGTGAGGCGGAACTCACCTGTGCTCAGGTCGCAATAGGCGAGTCCATGGATGTCGCCGCGTTTGTTGAGGGCGGCGAGGAAATTGGGTTTGCGGTCATCGAGACCGAAGTCGTCGAGGGTGCCGGGGCTGAGAACTTGGGAAATCTCACGCCGAACAAGTTTGCCGGCTGTGACTTCGCCAACTTGGTCGCAGATCGCGACGCGCCAGCCCGCACCGATGAGTTTCTCAATATAGTTGCGTGCGGCATGGTAGGGAACGCCACACATGGGAGTCGTGCCGCGTTTCGTGAGGGCCACATTTAAAACACGCGAGGCCTCTGTCGCATCTTCGCCGAACATCTCGTAAAAGTCTCCGAGGCGGAAAAGCAGCAGCGTGCCCGTGGGCAATTCCCGCCGGAGGGCGTGGTATTGCTGCATCATGGGCGTGAGCGTTTCGGATGACATTTTTTTGGTGGATCGGGTAGTCGCGTGTGCGTTGTAAGCGGCGCGTGGGGCATGATGAAATGATGCCAATCCCCGTGCAAGGGCGAAGCCTTCTAAAATCTCGGAGCAGGCTGGAGTTTTCTGGCCAATGTGGAGGCGGCGAGGAGGGTGAAGAAAATTCCGCCTGCGCTGGCTGCCATCATTCCAGCGGAACTCAAGGATCCCAGATCACTGCGGCCGGTCAGCCATCCAAGCCAGAGCGGTCCGACAGAGATCGCCAGCAAGTGTCCGAGCACCGCGCTGCAGAGGGCCACTGCAAGACTCCAGAGAAGAACCCCTGCCACACTCCGGCTCAGCAACATGGCAGTGGCTCCTGGAACGATCAGCATAGCTATGACCAGGATGCTTCCGACACTTTCAAAGGCCACAACTGTCGTCAAAGCCGTTGCTATCGTGAGCCCTTGTTGAATCCACCCTGAGGGGATTCCACTGGCTTTTGCAAAACGGGGATCGAAAGCCGCGAGTTGGAGTTCCTTGAAGAAAACAACGGCCAGCGTGAGGTTTAAAAGTAGGATTCCGGCGGATTGCCAGACGATGCGCGGCACGGAGTTTGAGTCCACCACTGCGAGTTCGAGTGCTCCATACAGAACGCATCCGGGATCGAGATCGACATGGTCGGCCGCGATGCGAATCAGGATGAGTCCGAGGGCGAAGAGACTGCAAAAAACAACGCCAAGCGCGGCGCCTGACTCGACGCGGCCACGGCGTTCAATGACCCCGCTGACAACGCCGGTGAAAAGCCCAGCGAGTATTGCTCCAAGGAACATGGGGAGGGGATCCCTCGTGCCGGAAACCAGAAAACCAATTGCCAAGCCAGGCAGCACGGCGTGGCTGATGGCATCGCCCAGCATGCTTTGCTTGTTCAGCAAAAGAAAAACACCGGGGACCGCGCAGGCCATGGCGGTCAACGCGCCGGTGAGAACAATCCATGTGTCGAGCTCGGTCCAGATCATGGCAGGTTTTTTTCAGGATTGCCGGGCACCAGCCGCTCGCGCGCTTTTTCATCGAGCAGGTCCTCCAACTCATCAACCAGTCGCTGGTCGAGCACATGTTCGATGAGGTCGGCATCACGATCCACCCGCGCCGGGGCGACATCCGCGTGGTTGAGAAGATAGATTTCCCAGAGGCGGTGGTTGCGCACCAGCCTTCTGGCCTCGCTGTCGCCGCGACCATTCAACTGAAAGCTCGCGCCGTTGGGGTCGGTGGTGAGGAGTCCGTCGTTGGTGAGTTGTGCGATCTCGGCTGTGAGTTCGCTTTTTTTCCATGGGCGCTTTGCCAAAACCTGTTCGAGGGCGACAACCGGCTGCCCCTCCTCAGCGCACTCGAAAATCGCCCGCAAAACATGCTCCCGCCTCAATCGCCGCGATGCCTCCCGCTCGAGCAGGTGTCGAATGATGAGGCCGCGCTTCTTTCCAAGGAGCAGGCTCAGGCCAAAGAAAAAAGCAGACGCCAGAACGATAAGGGCTCCGGTGGGCAAGCCCGGGAGCAAAGCGCTGGCAATGACGCCCACAAGCGAACTGAGAGCGCCCGCGCCTGCCGCGACCAATGCCATGGCGCGCAGGTCATCACTCCAAAAGCGGGCGGCTGATGGAGGAATAACCAACAGGGCTACGACAAGAAGGATGCCAACTGTTTGAAGACCTACGATGGTTACCAATACAACCAACCCCATCAGCAAGGCATCGAGCGAACGAACTGGCCAACCCGCCGTGTTTGCGTAGGACTCGTCGAAGCAGAGCAGGGTGAATTCCTTGAAAAGGCACCCGCACACGCCCGCCACCAGCAGCGAAGCTAACAGCACAAACCAAGCGTCGCCCGAGGTCATCGAGGCCGGATTCCCATAAATCAAGCGCTCCAGACCCGCCGCCTGGCCGCCTGGGAGTTGTTGAATGGCGCTGAGCATGGCGATGCCCGCGCCGAAAAAAACACTTAGCACTATGGCAAGAGCGGCATCATCCTTGAGGTGGCTCATTTTTCGGATCAGCAAAACGGCTCCCATTCCAGCCACGCCTGAGATTGTGGCTCCCATTGCCAGCCAGAGAAAAGATCTCGGGGAAATGCCAAATGTCCCTGCCA
The DNA here is from genome assembly GCA_044375335.1 of Terrimicrobiaceae bacterium. Taxonomy (GTDB): domain Bacteria; phylum Verrucomicrobiota; class Verrucomicrobiia; order Chthoniobacterales; family Terrimicrobiaceae; genus UBA967. The sequence continues at coordinate 6,255 of JBILMW010000147.1, forward strand.
GGAGAAAAGCAAAGGTGATGCCTGGCAGCGTGGCGTGGCCGAGGGTGTCCCCGAGCAGGGAGCGCTTG
>JBILMW010000148.1:0-6268 GCA_044375335.1 Terrimicrobiaceae bacterium
CTAGGATGGATGTGGAAATAGCCTCCACGAGGACATCGCGTTTGATGCCCTTCTCACGCTCCAGCAGGTCCAGCATTGTGATGAGTTCGGAATTCATAAAATCGTTTCTGCCGAAACAGAAAGCGACGAGCTGTAGCCACAGCGCTTTCCCCTTCGGAATCGATCACTATGGCGAGTGATCCAAGTCGGGTCAAGCGACAAGGGCATTAATTTGAACCCGAAATCCCTGCCACGCCCCAGGGCTTGGAGTTTGCTTTTCGGGGACTCGTTCGGATACATCACAGCCATGCGACTTGCACGGCACGGGATTCTTTTATGCGCTGGCATCGCCTGCTTGATGACCTCAAGCGGGTGCCGAAAAAGCCCCTCGCCAGCCCCGCCGGACATCCCTGCCCCCAACCCGGTTTCCAATGCCACGCCGACGGAGGACTTCGCCCGAAAAGCCATCGAAATCCATCGGGCCGCTCAAGAGATGGCGTTGGATGGATTCCAATTCGGCAAAAACGAACTCGGCTGGCCTTATGAAGTCGGCGCGGTTTCGTCGTCGGGTTATTTTGAGAAAATGATCAGTCAGGGTTTTCTCTTCCCCGAGGCGGCAGGATGGGTCGCTCAGGCTTGGAAAATCGCGAATCTGAGCGACGCCGATCCCGGAGAAACCGCTTTTCTCGAACTCGCGCAGCCCGATGCCAGCGTGCTTATTGTTCGCAAGGACGGGCAATGGGCGGTTTTTCGTGATGAGACAAGCGCGGCGGCTTTTGCCAAAACCCCGCCGCGCGACCCATCCTGGCTACCCTAATGAAATACCGCATCCCCATTGCTCTTGGGCTGGTTTTTTTGCTGGGAGCCTGCGCGAACCCGTCGGGAAAAAAACCACCTTCGTCAGGCGCATCATGGTTGGGCGCTCTTGGCAAGATTCTCCCCCCGAAAAAACCTAAGACCCCTGCCGCCATGCCAGTCGATTGGGCGGGCACGATCCGCATGGTGAACACGGCGGAAAATTTCGTCCTCATCGAATCGGAATCGGCCTCGCCAGTCATTCCCGGCGAGAAATACCTCTCGGTCCAAGATGGGCGAGAAACGGGAGCCCTGCTCATGACCGCCCTCAAGGCGCATCCTTTTCTCATCGCCGATATCGTCAGCGGTCAGCCATCGACAGGGGATAAAATCTACATCCCTCGACCGGGTTGGACACATTCACCGCCGCAAAATTAACGCCTTGCTGCAATCGATTTTCTTTTCACCTGCGATTCATCGGTTAAGATAACACCTTCAAGCGCTCGAGCAGCCACCAATATGATACCGAAATTTTTCACCGTCCTTTCCACCTCGCTCCTTATTGCCGGGATTCCACTTTTCGCGCAGAGTCCCGCCCCCGCTCCGAGCCCTCAGTTTCAGGATTTGCCTCCTCCACCGCCAATCCCTCAATTCACTCCCCTGCCTATTCCTTCGGAAAGTCTGGCTCCGTCCGGCACGCCTCTTCCGGACGGAACGATGCCGCTTCCTCTCCCACCGATGCCGGCCGCTCCGCCACTTCCTGAGCCGAGCCAGATTTCCAGTGACCTCGCGGCACCCGTGCCTGCACAAGCTGCCGAACCGCTTGCTCCCGGCCCCGAGACTCCCGTCCTGCAACAAAGCGCCCGCACCGCAGTGACGAAGGAAATGGCCACGACAGATTTCTACAAGGCCCTCAACGAACTCATCGCCAAGCAAAGAAATCCCAAGGTTCCCGATCTGAAAATCGAAGACGCCATCCAGACCGCCATCAAACAAAACCCCGAAATTCTGGACGCCGTGCAGGAACTGAACACCAGCTCAGGAAAATTCATCAGCATCCGCTCCAGAATCATCCCCCAGGTTTCAGTGAATTCGAACTACGGCTACACCACCCGTGAGGTCAACGATGTCAATTTCGGCGGAGTCAATATCAACGACGAGGCTTGGAGCGTGAATGTGGAATTCTCCCAGCTGATCTACGATGGCGGCGCTGTGGTTTCCGGCATCCGGGCGGCCCTCTCGGACGAGCAGGAGGCCTACTACCGCCTGCGCGGCGTGATCGACAATGTTATCTCGCAAGTGAAGATCAATTTCTTCGAAGTCGTCCTAAATCGCGCCCTCATCATCGCCAACCAACAGTCCGTCGATCTCCTCGCCGAGCAGCTCAAAGATCAGCAAAACCGCTACGAGGCGGGAACCGTGCCGCGCTTCAATGTCCTCCAGGCCGAAGTCGCCCTCGCCAATGCGAAACCCCCGCTCATCCAGGCGCAGAATAACTACCGCGTTTCGATGTATCGGCTCGTCCGCCTGCTCGGCATCGACTACCCGCCCGGATTCCCGAGCGAAGTGCCTTTCAATATCGTCGGCAAACTCGACTACAAGCCGCGCACCTTCAACTCCGACGAGTCCGTGCGCATCGCTGTGACCCGCAACCCTGACCTCAAGGCCCAGCGACAGCTCATCCTCGGCGAGGCTGCGCGCGTGAACCAACAGATCGCCGGCTACCTGCCACAAATCAGTGCCAGCGCCAGACAAACAAACGAGAGCGACTTTCTCACAAACAATCTCGGCGACATGGTCAACGGCTGGTTCTTCGGAGTCAAAGGCTCCTGGGCCGTCTGGGATGGACTCCTCACCTACGGCAATGTGAAAACCGCCAAGGCCCGCATGGAGCAGGCAAAAATTAATTACGACAACGGCGTGCGCGAAGTCATTCTTCAAGTCCAGCAGGCGATTTCAAAACTCCTCGAGGCCCGCGAAACCGTGGACAGCCAGGAGGCCAGCGTGGTCCAAGGCGTGGAGGCCCTCCGCCTCGCGCAGGAGCGCTTGGATGCAGGCGCAGGCACACAGCTCGATGTGTTGAACCAACAGACCTCGCTTCTCCAGTCACAGACATTCCTCCTCCAAGCCTACTACAGCTACATCCAAGGCTTGGCGGAATACGACCGCGCCCTCTCACTCGACACACGCTTCAAAGACATCTTCGACGATCCACTCACCAAGCCGCAGGCGAAACGCTTCAACAAACTCAACGACCCTGAGCGTCCGCAGGCGAAACTCCCGCGCGAATACCGCAAGCAAGATCCGCTCAAGCCAATTCTTGAAAAGGCCCCTGCTCCTTCACCGACTCCCGCAGCGACCAAGAAAAAATCCGTCGCCGAAACCAAAAAAACCAACTGAGCGCCCGCAGACGGAGCACGCATCGCCAGATGATTCGACGATTCCTATTGGCTGTATTTGTGATGTCATCCCTCGCCGCCCAGGCGTCCACCGCAGCCCTGAGCGATTCCCAAGCGCTCGAAATCGGCCGCCGCATTTGGAAAAACGAGTGCGCTGGCACAGTCAGCGGCCTTACCTCATGGAACAAGGGCGAGGAGTTTCCCTCCCTCGGCATCGCGCATTTCATCTGGTATCCGGCCGGCCGCACAGGCCCCTTCGAGGAGAGTTGGCCGGGCCTCGCACGGTTTTTGAAAACGCAAGGTGTGCCAGTCGAGGACTGGATGCTTGGTCCATGCCCGTGGAAAAAACGCGACGCCTTCATGGCCGACATCGACGGCCCACGGCTCACAGCTCTCCGCGCGATGCTTTCGAAAACAGTCGCCGCCCAAGCGCGATACGCGGCGATGCGCATGGAGGCCGCGCTTCCGAAAATGCTCGCCGCCACACCACCCGCCCAGCGCGCCAAAATCGAATCCAACTTCCGCCGCGTCGCCGCAGAGCCGCTCGGCTTCTACGCCCTCATGGACTATGTGAACTTCAAAGGCGAAGGCGTGAACTCCGCCGAGCGTTACAATGACCAAGGATGGGGCCTGCTTCAGGTTCTTGAAACCATGCCCGCTACAGGAAAGGCCCTGCCGGAGTTTGCCCGGGCTGCCGATGCCGTCCTGACCCGCCGCGTTCAGAACGCCCCGCCAGCCCGCAACGAGTCGAAGTGGCTTCCCGGCTGGCGGAACAGGCTCCAAACCTATCTGCAATGAACAAAGACGAAATCGCCGATGTCTTCGAAAACATCGCCCGCCTACTGGAGCTGAAAGGCGAGAACCCCTTCAAAGTCCGCGCCTACACCCACGCTGCCCGCGCGCTGGAGACTCTCTCTGAGCCTCTCGAAACCTTGATTTCCGAGGATCGCCTCACCGCCGTGGACGGCATCGGCAAAGCCACCGGCGAGAAAATCGCCGAACTCTCCACGCACGGCCGCCTCGACTACTACGACAACCTCCGCGAGGAATTCCCGCCCGACATCCTCACGCTTTTCGACATCCAAGGCCTCGGCGCAAAAAAAATCAAAGTCCTCTGGGATACTCTGAAAGTCCACTCCGTGACGAATCTCGAGCGCGCCTGCAAGGACGGCTCGGTCGCCTCCCTCCCCGGTTTTGGCGAGAAGACAGCCGCAAATATCCTCAAAGGCATCGAGCACATGCGCAGCCACGCCGGCGAATTCCGCTTTGGCGATGTCGCACAGATTGCCGAGGGCCTTCTGGACGACTTGCGCGGGCACCCGGATGTCAACCTCGCCCAGATCGCCGGTAGCTTCCGCCGGAAAAAAGAAATCGTCCGCGACCTCGACTTTATCGTTTCCACGAAACAGCCAGAGGCCGTCATGGCATTCTTCACCGCCCATCCTCTTGTGGAAAATGTCCTCGCCCACGGCGCCACAAAATCCAGCGTGATCCTCAAAAGCGGCATCCAGTGCGACCTGCGCGCCGTGACCGGTCCCGAGTTTCCATTCGCCTTGAATTATTTCACCGGCAGCAAAGAGCACAATGTCCGCATGCGCTCCCGCGCTCTCTCCCGTGGCTGGTCGCTCAACGAATACCGGTTCAGTTCCGCCGAGGGACGCGAACTCCTGCAACCCCTGCCCGAGATTCATGAGGAGGCGGACATCTACCGCGCCCTCGATCTCGACCCCGTAGAGCCTGAACTCCGCGAAGACCGGGGCGAAATCGATGCCGCCGAGAAACACAAACTCCCACACCTCATCGAGTGGAGTAATCTGCGAGGCACATTTCATAATCACACGACCGCCAGCGACGGCCGCGCCACTCTCGAAGACATGGTCGCCGCCGCAAAGGAACTGGGACTCGAATACCTCGGTATCGCCGACCACTCGAAGGCATCGTTCCAAGCAAACGGCCTTGATGAAAAGCGCCTCGCCGCGCAAGTCGCCCGCATCGCGGAACTCAACGCCGCCGACAACGATTTCCGCATCTTCGCCGGCACCGAGTGCGACATTCTCAAGGATGGATCGCTGGATTTCGCAGATGAGGTTCTTGCCACGCTCGATTATGTCGTTGCGAGCGTCCATTCGTCCTTCACCATGCCCGAGGCCGAAATGACCAAGCGCATCATACGAGCCATGGAAAATCCCCATGTCACCATGCTCGGCCATCTCACCGGCCGCCTGCTTCTCAGCCGCGAGCCGTATCAGGTCAACATTCCCGCCATCCTCGATGCCGCCGCCGCCACAGGCACGATTATCGAACTCAACGCCAACCCGCGCCGCCTCGATATGGACTGGCGCTGGTGGCCGCTCGCCAGGGAAAAAGGTGTCAAATGCGCCATCAACCCGGATGCCCACTCGACCGCTGGACTCCAGGACCTCATATTCGGCGTCGGCATCGCCCGCAAAGGCTGGCTCACGAAAAACGATGTCATCAACACGCTCCCGCTGGCTCGCATCGAATCCGTTCTCAAAGCCAAACGCTCCACCTGATCCCATGCCTCACCGGTTCGCCATTTTTTCCACCGCGCTTCTCCTCCTCGCCTCCGCGAGTCCCCGCGCCCAGGCGCAGGGTGTCGAGCCCGGCCTCGAGCGCGCCGTGAAATGGAAATGGAATGTCGCCCCGCCCACCTCTGCCGCCTGGGGCCTGCCTCCGCGCGAGGTTCCCGTGCTGCAGCAACGGTCTTCCTCCCAAGCATCCAACCCGGCTGCGGCCGCGTCCGACCAAAACATCTACACCGTCAAAAAAGGCGATGTCCTTGTCCACATCGCCAAGAGGCTCCAACTTACCGTCGCCCAGTTGAAGGAATTCAACGCACTTGAAACCGATTTCCTGCAAATCGGACAGCAACTGAGCATCCCCACACCGGAGGAAAAACGCCTTCTCAAAAGCACACCCAAGCCCACCGCATCCGCTGCCAGCACGCCACAGCCCTCGGACATCGCAAAATCCGAAGTCTTCCTGCTGCGCGTTTTCTTGGACAACCAAGGCTTCGGCACCGGCCCGATCAGTGATGTTCCGGACTCGATCTTCGGCAAGGTTCTCTATCTTTA
>JBILMW010000149.1:0-6267 GCA_044375335.1 Terrimicrobiaceae bacterium
CGATCTTGTGGTCGCAATCCGGCACACCGCAAGGCGGAAGACAATCCGGCGCGATGCATCATGGGCCTCGAAAAAATCCCGCTGCAAATGCACCGAAGCCGTCTTCCGCAGCGCACGGATATCCGTTAAGTCGCCCAGTTGATTGCGCAGCGGTCCCTCCGGAAAATCCTCCACGAATTTTGGGGTTTGCGGGGTATCGGCGGATCGAAACAACTCGTCGCCCGCCTGGAGTATCCATCCATTTTCATTCGCCAGAATGGCGTTGCCGAACCAGAGGCTCCACACATGGGTGTCGTAAAAATCGCATTGGCCGGATTCCGACTCCACTCTTCGGACGCTCAGGCCTGGGAAGGTGCGCGGTTTGATTTCAAAGGAGCCCTTGCAAACAAAGTGATGCACGGCGGCGGCATCCGGCGCGGATTCGTCGGGAGCTGTGTGGAATGGATTTTCCGGTTTCAACAAAAGGAAATCAAATGTCGCAGGTTGGATTTTGCAATGGGGGTGAAGTGCTCTCCAGGCGATCAGTAAACCTCGGGAACCCACATTTCCTTTGGAACATCATGCCGGTGGTAATCGGGATGGTGGATTCGCGCAGGAAGGGTGATCGGAGCGTGAGGCACCGCTTCGTAAGGGACTTGGCTGAGAAGGTGCGCGATACAGTTCAAGCGGGCTTTCTTTTTATCCACCGCATGGACGACCCGCCACGGAGCCTCCGGGATGCTCGTGCGCTCGAGCATGACTTCCTTGGCTTTGGTATAGTCCTCCCAGCGGGTGCGCGATTCGAGGTCCATCGGGCTGAGTTTCCATTGCTTGAGGGGATCTTGGATGCGCGCGTTGAAGCGGAATTCCTGCTCGGCGTCTGTGATCGAGAACCAGTATTTGATGAGCTGAATTCCGGAGCGCACGAGCATTTTTTCAAACTCCGGCACATCGTTGAAAAATTGTCCGTATTCCTCGACGGAGCAGAAGCCCATGACGCGCTCGACGCCGGCGCGGTTATACCAACTGCGGTCGAAGAGAACGATCTCGCCCGCCGCCGGGAGGTGGGCGACATAGCGCTGGAAATACCACTGCGTCCGCTCACGGCTGTTCGGTGCTGGCAGCGCGGCCACGCGGCAAACGCGCGGGTTCATCCGCTGGGAAATGCGTTTGATGACTCCTCCTTTGCCAGCGGCATCGCGGCCTTCGAAAATAATCACGATCTTTTTTCCCGTTTTGACGACCCAGTCCTGGAGCTTCACCAGTTCGCTTTGGAGGCGGAAGAGTTCGCGGAAATAAGTTTGGCGGAAGGCGTGGTCGGTGGCTTTTGAATCCGCATTGCCTGCCCCGGGGCCGACTGTCTCCTCCAGTTCGAGTTCCAGTTCCTCGTCGAGATTGTCGAGGATTTCTTGGCGGATTCTTTGGTGAAGGTCGTCGGGTTCTTGTGTCATGATGGAATTTTCTCTCTCACCTTCCGGACTGTCCACAATCCGCCGCTTGTGAACTTTTCGTGACACAAGCGGAGCGAGGGTGCGGTCAGACGCCGGGCGGGCGCTGGCTGGAAAACCCTGCAGCCGTCTCGTAGGCGTCGGCGATTCCCAGCAGGCGGGTTTCATCGAGCGCCTTGCCGAGGAATTGCAGCCCGACAGGAAGCTTTGAACCGCCCTCCTCCACAAATCCGCATGGCACACTGATGCCGCAAATTCCGGCGAGGTTGGTCGCGATGGTGAAAATATCCGCCAGATACATGCGGAGCGGGTCGTCCACGCGCTCGCCGATCTTGAAGGCCGCATCGGGTGATGTCGGGCAAATGAGGGCGTCCACTTTTTCAAAGGCGTTTGTGAAATCCTGCCGGATGAGTGTGCGAACCTTCTGGGCGCGCAGGTAGTAGGCATCGTAGTAGCCGCTCGAGAGAACATAGGTGCCGAGAATGATGCGGCGTTTGACCTCGCTGCCGAAGCCCTCCTCGCGAGAGCGCATGTAGTGGTCGAGCAGGTCTCGGGGATTCTTGGCGCGGTGCCCGTAGCGCACGCCATCGAATCGGGCGAGGTTCGCCGAGGCCTCGGCGGTGGCAATGATGTAATAAACTCCCACCGCATACGAGGTGTGCGGAAGCGAAACTTCGATGATCTCCGCGCCGAGTTCCTTGCAGCGTTGGATTGCTGCCTCGACTTGCGAGCGGACGCTTGGGTTCATGCCGTCCACGAAATATTCCTTCGGAACGCCCAGCTTCACGCCTTTCAAGTCGCCGCCGAGCTTCGCAGTGAAATCCTCCGCTGGCAGGTCGAGTGAGGTCGAGTCGTGCGAATCCTTGCCGGTGATGACATTTAAAAGAGAGGCGCAGTCCCGCGTCGTGCGGGCAATCGGGCCGATCTGGTCGAGTGATGATGCGAAGGCGACGAGGCCGTAGCGGGACACACGGCCGTAGCTCGGCTTGAGGCCGACCACGCCGCAGAGCGCGGCTGGTTGGCGGATCGAGCCGCCCGTGTCGCTGCCGAGAGTGGCAAACGCCTCGCGGGCCGCTACCGATGCTGCCGAGCCGCCGCTCGAGCCGCCTGGAATGCGTGTGGTATCCCAAGGATTGCGGGTCTTTTTATAGGCAGAATTTTCGGTGGAGGAGCCCATGGCGAACTCGTCCATGTTCAGTCGGCCGTAGGGAATCGCTCCAGCCGCACGGAGCTTGCCGATGACGGTCGCGTCGTAGGGCGATTTGAATCCGGCGAGCATTTTGGAGGAGCAGGTGCAGGATTCTCCGAGCACATTGATGGCGTCCTTGATGCCGATGGGCACGCCGCCGAGAGGTAGGTTGATGTCCGCTTTCTCCGCAGCAGCCAGGGCCGTTTCAAAATCGCGGGAAAGGTAGGCGTCGATCGAGGGATCCACGGCAGCAATGCGTGCCTCGAGTGCGCGCAGGGCGTCGGCGGGTGTGAAGTCTCCACGGCGGAAACCGGCTTGGAGTTCGGAAATGCTGAGATCGGTGAGTTCGCTCATTTTATTCAATCACTTTGGTCACCACGATGAGGTTGTTTGCGGAGTGCGGCGCATTGGCAAGCGCCGCCTCGCGGGTCAGGCCGGGACGGGAAACATCCTCGCGGAGGACATTGAAAACAGGGTTCGCGTGGGCCGTGGGCTCCACATTCGAAACATCGAGCGTCTTGAGTTGCTCGACATATTCCAGCACGCGGCCGAGCTGCGATTGGAATGTGGTGGCTTCTTCGTCGGTGAGTTCGATGCGGGCCAGACGGGCGACATCTCGGACATCAAGGTTGGGACTGCTCATGCGTGGGTATTGGTAGGAGTTCGGGGGCAATTTGTCCAAAAGTTTGATCCTATCACGGTAGAATCTCCCGCAGGCGTTCGACCAGCGGATGTTCGACGCGCTGCGTTTGGCCATCCGGATCAAGCAAAAGCAGGTGTCCTTCCGGATCCAATCCCGTAAAGAGTCCGGTAACGCTCCCACCTGTGCCGAGTTGGATTTCCACAGGCGAGGGGACCTCCCAGCTTCGGTTGAGTTCCTCGATGGCCGCCGCCATGCCGCCGGTTTGCATCTCCGCATGCGCACTTGAGAGCGCCTCCAGCACGCCATGCGCGACGGCGACGATGTCCGGTGGTTCGATCCACTCGGCGAGGTTGGTTGCCGTGGCGCGGAGGGCGGGATCGTCCAGCCATGGTTCATTGGTAATGTTCAGTCCAAATCCCACGATGAGCATGCCGCTGGCGGGTTGCTCGATGAGAAGACCCGCCACTTTGCGCGGGCCGCACATGAGATCGTTCGGCCACCGAAGCCGCGCGGACGGGATGCCCAGGCTTTTCAGGTAGCGCAAAAGGCACGCGCCGACGCGAAGTGAAAATCCCGCCCACTGTTCCGATACTCCGCTTGCCGGCATCGCCGCCGAAATCCAGAGCCCGCCGTCTCCCGAAACAAACACCCTCCCGAAACGCCCCCGCCCCTTGCTTTGCACATCGGCTCGCACCGCCGACCATGCCGGAAGTTCGCGACAAATGTCGTTCGTCGATCCCGCCGAGGGATAATGCCGCAACACCCACTCCGTCCCACACCCCGCCAGATATTTTTCCTCTTCAAAATCCACACGCCTAAACAAAACACTCCGCCAGCATTTACAAGATCAACAGAAGCACTGAAACGCCACTCGAGGCTTCGAGGGTCCAGTAAAAACAACGCCTATATAGCCTTATCCAAAATTTCTCCGTGCCCTCTGTGTCCTCTGTGGTCAATCCCTCCCGATGCCCGCCCAAGAAAGACATTGCCCCTCGGGCGGTTTTGCAAAACATTACTCCCCTTTCTTTTCATGAGCACAGACACACAGGAACCAAAGCCACTCAGCGCAAACGAAGTCCTCAAAGCCGCATCGCACCACCTGCGCGGCTCGATCGCCCAGGAACTCGCCGACACCTCCACGGGAGCCATCGCCGAGGAGACCGGCCAGCTCACGAAATTCCACGGGCTTTATCTCCAAGACGACCGTGACCTACGCGTGGCGCTCAAGAAGGCGGGCAAGGAAAAAGCCTTCTCCTTCATGCTCCGTGTGCGCCTGCCCGGCGGCAAGGCAACGCCCGCCCAGTGGCTCGTTCTCAATAAGCTCGCGGGGGATGTCTCCTCGCCCTCGCTCCGTCTCACCACGCGCCAAACCTTCCAATTCCACGGCGTGCTCAAGGGCAATGTGAAAAAGCTCGTCAAGGGCATGCACCAGGTTCTTCTCGATTCCATCGCCGCCTGTGGTGATGTGAACCGCAATGTCATGGCGCCGCCAAACCCCGAGCGCAGCGCGGCCGCCCAGCAGGTCTATGATGCCGCCGTCTCTTGGAGCGAATTCGCCCTCCCAAAAACCCGCGCCTACCATGAGATTTACCTCGATGAGGAACTCGTCGCCGGCGGCGAGCCAGAGCGCGAGCCCATGTATGGCGACACCTACCTCCCGCGCAAATTCAAGACCGGCTTCGTGCTGCCTCCCTCTAACGATGTGGATGTGTTTTCCCAGGATCTCGGCTACATCGCGATCGTCGAGGATGACAAACTCGTTGGCTACAATGTCACGGTCGGCGGCGGTCTCGGAATGAGCCATGGAAATGCCGAGACCTTCCCGCGCCTGGCCGATGTTCTGGGATTCATCACTCCCGACCAGGTCAATAAAGTTGGCGAGGCCATCCTCACCACCCAGCGTGACTTCGGCGACCGCACAAACCGCAAGCATGCGCGTCTGAAATACACCATTCAAGATCGCGGCATTGCATGGTTCAAAGGCGAGGTCGAGAAACGCTCGGGTATCGTCTTTGGTCCAGCCCGCGACTTCCATTTCACCACGATTCAGGATCCGTTTGGTTGGCACGAGTGCACCGATGGCACCTGGTTCTACGGCCTGCACATCCTCAGCGGACGCATCATCGACAAGGAAGGCTGGGCGATGAAAGCCGCCCTCCGCGAAATCGCCGAAATCCACACCGGCGACTTCCGCCTCACTCCCTCCCAAAATCTCACCATCTCCGGCGTCACCGGAGCGCAGAAGCCCATTATCGAAGCGATCCTCGCTAAGCACGGCCTCGACAAGGAAAACGACCGCTCTGGCATGCGTTTGAACGCCCTCTCCTGCGTGGCCCTGCCCACTTGCGGCCTCGCCCTCGCCGAGAGCGAGCGCGCCCTGCCCGAGTTGCTCGAAAAATTCGAAACCGTCCTCGAAGAGAACGGCCTCGCCCACGATGCCATCAGCATCCGCATCACCGGCTGCCCTAACGGCTGCGCTCGCCCTTACCTCGGCGAGATCGGCCTCGTCGGCAAAGCGCCGAACAAATACGCCCTCTATGTCGGCGCCGCCTACAATGGCACCCGCTTAAACCGCCTCATGTCGCCCAGCACGACGATGGATGGCGCCGTCGAAATGCTCCGCCCGGTCATCAAGCGCTACTCCCTCGAGCGCCAAACCGGCGAAGGCTTCGGCGACTTCTGCAACCGCGCCATCCTGCCCGCCGACGCCACATTTCACAGCATCGGCACTGCGGCAGCGGCGTAGGAAGACCGTGCACAATCCCTTGGAGGGTCAACCTCCGGCTTGACCCAAGACTGAACGGCTCCACCACCACGCAGAGCCCGTCCCCATCACCCTGGGCGTCTATCAGTCACACGCAGAGACGCCGCTTCGCGGCTGAACCCAAGTTTCGCATGGGTGACCGGGAACCCGCATAAAACCTAGGGGGTCGTTCCAAAGGCACTACAATCTCTTCACGCTGGGATTTCGGTTTTTCGGGTTAGGAAGGCGGATTTCCAGTCGATGT
>JBILMW010000150.1:0-6258 GCA_044375335.1 Terrimicrobiaceae bacterium
GCGACAGTTCCCATGGCTTGGAGATAATGCGGCGACTGGCCAACCGGCGAATTGGCCATGCCTGGAATGGTGCGCGAACCGTAGCGGGAATCCACCGGCGAGAGCAGGTTCACATAATAGTCCATATCGACCCGGTTGTATTTCGCCATAACATCCGCATCGGTCGCATTGCTGCAGAAAACACCCATGAGTCCGCGAAGGATTTTTCCGTAGCCGTGCATGTGATAGGATGCGCCATACTCAAACCAGCCACCTCCGGGAGCCATGAAGCTTCCGATTTTATAGGAGGTGAACTGGCCGATGTAGTCCCGCCATACATTGAAGCGCGGGTGGTCGGGAATCATGGCTACAAGATTTGCCCGATCCGAGAGGCGGGCGACGCCCATGTTGGGATTCCCGTGGTGAGAGCCATCGCCGGCGCTTGTTGTATCGGGATCGGTGAGCAGGTAGGCCAGAAGCGCCAGGCGAGCCCGGATCTGCTCGCGATCGGCCGTAGAAAGGTCGGGCCAGGAGAGGACTGATTCGGTATGCCCGAGAGGCTCTCCATAGAACTCCGTGGCGTGATGGTGGCCCATGGAGAGTGCCGAGACGGGATAGAGGATAAGTTGGCCGAGCCGTTTTTGAACATCGGTCAGCTCCTTCTGTGCGACAACCGGATCGCCGGTGAACCAATAATATTCCTTCAGCATTGGCAGCAAGGGGAAGTTCGGATCGGCCTGGACGGCGGCGCGGTATTTATTCGCCAACTCTGGCGTGATGAAAACCCGGGGATAAGCAACCTTGCTGTCCGGCCAAGTCAGGATGAAATCCTTGTAGCGGTCGAGCCCCACGGTGCCGTAGAGGTTGCGCACGGCATAGCCGATGCCGAGCGTATCCTTACTGCCATAGCCATCGACTAACATGCTCGGCTTGGCCAGCACCAGCGCCCATTCGCGCCGACCGACGCTCATCGCGAGATTCGGGTCATGCTCATGGCAGGAGAAGGGAGAGACATCGGAGACGGGCTCGTTCAACCAAGAGAGCGGGGCCACATCCATGGGAAATCGCACCTTCACATTGCCGCCTTTAACATAAACCGGGAGGCTGTTGGCCCTGCGCCACGAGCCCTTGTGAAGAGGCGCGACGATGGCCAGGGGATAGGCGTCGGGATTGGCCTTGCGCGCCTCAGCCTGATGCACGCCGTAGTAGGACACAAAACGGGAACCCCAGCAGGAGTCGTGGTGGATGAGACGCGCAGGGGTCTCCGCAGTGGCAGACGGGGCGGCTCCCACACTGGGGCCGGAGGCGGCCGTCTTTTCCTCTTCGGCCAGAGTCGGGTATACGACAGAGCCATGATTTTGGCCCGCCACGAACATGTGCTCTGCGGCGTCCGGAGCCCAGCCTTTCGAGAGGTCGAGTTGCCAGAAGTTGGCGTTGGTGCCCACGCCGAGATCGAATTCCTCGGTCACCTTGGCGAACGGGGCCTGATCGGTGACTCGGACGCTGGCTTCGTAATATCCCCCCTCTGCGTAGTCGAGGCGATACTTCGTCTCCACAAAGACTGGTCCTGCGGCCAGCTGGGTCACGGAAATTTTACTGACCGCCCGCTTGGTAAGGATCGAACCCGCTCCGCGCCATGAGCCATCAGGGCCACGGAAGGCCAGAATTGGCGCTGGCAGCGTGTCGGCGGGCACCGGCTTGTCATAAGTTTTAGCCATCTGCCCAGGCACCTTGACGGCAACCTGCTGGTTAGCCAGAACGAGCGTATCACCCTCTTTGGTGACCGTCACCGCAGGTTTGGCCACCGGTGCCTTGCCATCGGTGCTGATCTTGTAAAGAGATTCGCCATTAGCCGGCAGCGAAGCCACGAAGCTCAGCGTCGCCTGACCTTTCTCACCGGGCGTGATCTGAAGGGGAAGCGAAACACCTGCCGAGTCGAGCACCCGTAGCTTCTTGCCCCCATCCGCAGGAGCTGGGATCGTGTAGTTGACCAAGTCAGGAGCAAAGCCGCGTCCAGTCCAGTCCTTCAAGGTTATGACTTGTTGCTCGGCCGCTCTGGCAAAGAGTGGAAACGCGTGCAGAGCCAGTGTCAATAAGGCAAAAGCCGAGGAGGTCTTTGTGAATTTCATACGTGCCTGGAGATTCTTGTTCGAGAAAATCGAAAACATAAGCATCCCCCTTTAATTGTCACGAAACTATTCTATGAACATAAAAAAGGAAGTCTTTACAACTGATGTCTCCAAGATTTCGAATGCCACAAAGAGTTAAAAGGCGGGCGGAAAAAAGGTATCACGATACTATTCAACCTCCCCCAAGTGGATTTTATAACTTTCCTTTTGCCGAACCATAGAAACCGATAAAAGCAGGCTGAGCGGCGGTTTCGTGGGAGGGGCATCGTCTTGTATGACCTATTTTTCAGCCACCCCTCCGGCTCGTAGCGCTACGGGTCGGAAAGAAGCGGCGTCTCAGGGAGCCTGACCGTCTCGGTCGTGCAGGCGGCAGGCCGTGGTTCGGCGTTTTGCGGACTGTTATTTTATGGGATTGGCGTGGATTGCGTTCGTCTTGACCAGCGAGGAGAAGACAAGGTTGGCATAATGCTTGTTTCCGAGGGGGGAGAGATGGATGCCGTCATTCGACCAGAAGTCCTCCATCGACACCCCTTCCTGCTTCAGGAGTTCGGGAAGATTGACAACGGCAAGATTTTCATTCTGGGCCCATTCTCTTGCCGCCTGGCTGTAGGGCTCGAGGTTGGTGCCCGCGGATTTGTTGTTTCCCTGGGGATGTTGGTCCATGCGAGTCGTGATCGGGTGGTTGATGATGAGAACAGCTTCAACCTGCGCGGCGCGGACTTGTCGCAGGATTTCCGCGAGATTTTCCATTTAGCTCGATAACGCAACCCTCAGGATTTTAGCCCACGGAAACACATAGGAATCGTTGATGCCGAATTCGATGAGAACGAGACCCGGGAGAGGGGGGTGACATCGTTCTGGATGCGATCCAGTGCCAGCTCTGTGGTGTTCCCACCGATCCTGCGGTTGAATACATCGAATCCACCAGGGGAGGCCTTTTCGAGTTGAAATGCCAACTGGGTCGTCCATCGGTCCGCCTCCGCACAGGCTTGTGCGTGGGTGATAGAGTCTCCGAAACAGACGATGCGACGATGGCTTTCCAGAGGTGGTTTCATTGTTGGCTCAAACTTTCTCGAGTATGACGGGATT
The DNA here is from genome assembly GCA_044375335.1 of Terrimicrobiaceae bacterium. GTDB lineage: Bacteria > Verrucomicrobiota > Verrucomicrobiia > Chthoniobacterales > Terrimicrobiaceae > UBA967. The sequence goes on from JBILMW010000150.1 coordinate 3,198, forward strand.
GGTGAGTTTGCCGATGCGGTTGATTTCGATGGTCACCAGATCGCCTGCCTTGAGCCAGCGCTGGGGGCTTCGATGCCATGCCCACGCCGTGCGGGGTTCCGGTGATGGTGCCCGTTCCGGGCGCAGGGTCTTGCTATGAAAATGGAACCCCGAGTCCGGCAGACCATCGACTCCCGTGAAGTGGTAAAACCCCTCTTTCGGTAACTGCGGCTGCACACGGGCGGATTGGTTCACATAAAGGCGATTGAAGCTCCACCCGCCGATCGCTGCCTCGGGGAGATCCGCTATCCAGCAGCGTTTCCCGTTGTGCGTGGTCTCAAGCCATCCCGTTATTTTGCGCCCCGCACTGATCACCGGAGCAGTCCCTGTTGCCGCCACATAGCGCACCGGAGCACCGGGTTGGCCGGAGTCCTCCGTGCCGTCTGTTCTGTCGGGAGCGGGCATAGCTTGCCGGCCCGACCAAAGGTCGTTCCCCTCGGAAGAAATGTGGAATATCAATATCTTCATAGTAAGGAATCTAAAATTTTAGGTAGCAAGTTCAGGTTGATCGCTTCACCTAATTGGCCTTGAGAAAGTTGCAACCCAATCGGAAGTCGCTTTTCAGATAGCCGATCCGTGACTCAATCGCCGCCCGTCTCCGAAATCGCGCTTTCGCTTTTCGTTTCTCGTAGGCAGTGGCGTTCTTTTGGATCCTGTCAATTGCGAGTCCGTCGGCGGCAGGAATTAAGCACAAAGAAAAGCCCTATAGCTATGAGAAGATAAGTTCCAGGCTCGGGAACTATACTTATGTTATTTAGAGTCATATCAATATTACTCTCAGATCCATCAAACCCGATCAAAGCCTTGGACACTTGGTTAAACGGATCGCCATTCAGATCGAAATATTCCAGTGCAACATCGCTGGCGGTGGAAGTCACGCCCTCAGTTGTTCCTGTAAATGTATACCAAGCCGTTTCATCTGAGTTGTAGAGATCGATATGAAAGGGAGAGTCGGGGTTGCTGCCATTTACTGCAAAATTTAAACGAAGTGAAGAGCCCGGAATATCGAGAACCGTGAAAGGAATTGTAAATGAGCCATATACCAGATTTTCAGGAGTATCGGGCCCTGTGATGGTGATGCTACTTGCATCCTGAGTGGGTGAATAAGTTGTCCATCCTTGATCGATAATAAAACTTGATGAACCAAAATTGCTAAGGATTTCACCACTGAAGGCTGCAGGGGCCATCAGCGTGAGTGAGAGAAAAGTGATCAGGATTTTCATATTCTGGTTTGTGCTCGACTGGTTTTACAGGCTGTAGGGAAGTTGCTGAGTGAGATTGATGGATTGAGAGGCCGTCCCTCTTTTAGTGATCATTATCGATGCACCTGCTGGAATCAGCAACGAGTTGCTAATTGCAAAACCCGGGGCATTTTTTACCCAATTCGTCCCGTTATGAAAGTAAGTGCTCGATACTCCGGAGGAAAAGATAGTGACCGTGTCGGAAACAGTGGCATTTGGTCCAGATTTCCAGTTGGCGAGGTTTTTAAGACCACTGGCCGCAAGAGTTGTCTCCACAGGAAAATACTGGGATAGATAGGTCAGGCCCGAGTTTTTTATAGGGACTTTTCTTCCAATTGTTGGCACATTACCCGTTACAATCAAAGATAAAGGAGTGCTGGCAAGTCGGGCATATTGAATGCCTGCGTAAGGGCGGAGCGTTACATTGGAGGCATCTGCATTGCCGGGTGCGTTTCGGGTCCAGCGATTCAAAGTGGAACTGTAGAAATATGTGGTGGAAATGCCATTAACAACAGTAGTAACCGTGTCAGATAATGTCGCGTTGGCACCCGCGCGAACTCCTGTGGTTTGGGGAGTCCCGAGAAAAGATAAAAGCGTATCGCACGGGATAATTTTGAATGTGTCACCGCTTTGACCTGTTTTAATTCCCAGCATTGTGAGTTTTGTTGTCACTTGGTCTTCCGCGCTGATTGTGAGTGTGGTCGAGGTATTTTTGACAGAGGGAGAAATCAAGAACATATGGCCCGTGGCATTTCCGCTGGTGATTTGAACCAAAAAGGGTGTTGCTAGTCTTGAAAGGGCGCCCGGCGTCCACCCCGCTGTGGCGCATGTTAAGCTGGTTGATGTCAGGCTGGTGATTGAACCAGTTGCACTTCCATTGATAGATGCTGTATCCAACAGTGGGGCAGAAATGAGAGATGTCCTCTTAACCGTTCCGGTTCCAGCGGTGATGTTAATCGTAAGACAGCCAAGCGGATCCGTTGTAGCGCTTTGAGCCAAAGCGCATGATGCGAGGAAAAGAAAGCCGAAGAAAAAAGTCAGAGTGTTATGTAATTTCATATCAGTGAATTAAATAATTTTTTTGGGATGGGATCCTGCAAGTCTCGCTATTGGGGACTCCAGCCATCAGCGTGTGCATGGGCCGCGCGCTGCCGCTGGTGATTTGGATCAAGTAGGGTGAGGGGTGGGGTTGTGGACTTCATGGCGATTTAGGGTCTTGTGATTTTTAGTCTGAAGAAGGCTTTGGGATTTCCCTGCAGATCGAAGTTCAGGCTTTCTGTCATGCTCGGGTCGGTGCTGCCAAAGGGGTCTCCACTGCTGCTGTAGACTTCTGTCCAAGAGCCTGACATGAGGTCCCACCGGCGCTCGACCTGGTAGATGATGTCGGTGGCATCGCGCATGCGGGTGAAGTTGAAATCCACCGTGTTGTTTGTTTTGGGCTGGATGCTTGGCAAGTCTTCTCCGCTCGCTTTTGTGAGGGGACTCAGTCCCAGAGCGTATTTCATGATGTTTGGCACGCCGTCGCCTGTCGGGTTCGCGGTCTCTGCCATGTAGGTCGGTGGGGTGGTCGGCGGCTGCGCGGCACAAAGGTCGGTGATCTCCGTGGCGCTGAGCTCGCGGGAAAAGAAGCAAAACTCATCCAGTGCGCCATTGAAGAACTTGATTGGGGTCGCGCTGCCGTCCGCACTGAGCCGGAAACCGGTATCGCTGAAGTCCGAGAAGGTCGCCGTGGCATCGATGGTCTCGTGGCCGCGCACATCGGGCGCATTGGCCTCCACTCC
>JBILMW010000151.1:0-6244 GCA_044375335.1 Terrimicrobiaceae bacterium
GCGTCGGTTCCAAAAATCATGAACCCCGCAGCATTTGCCTCGGCGGTTTACCAAATGAACCTCCTGCCAGGCGTGCTTGTGAATCCTGTGGCCATTTACCTGCCTTGGATCGAGTTTGTCGCGGCCTGCGCGCTGGTGATCGTGCCTCCCGCGCGCCGTGGTGCGCTGGCCTTGCTGGGGTTCCTCCTGGCGGCTTTCACCTTGGCTCTCATGGTGAACTTCGTGCGCGGCACAGCAATGTCCTGCGGTTGTTTCGGCGGCACATTTCTTGAAACCATCCTGCCACCGTGGACAGCTCCCATCCGGAATCTCGTGCTGCTTGGTATCCTCTGCATCGCGCTCGAAGCCTCTCGACAGCGCGAGATAAAGTAAGGGCGGCTCCCGCCGCGCAATTCGGACGGCGGCGGCGCGCCATCCCTACCCTAAGGGAGAACGAGCGCGCTGCTGCGCGGATGGTGCGGCAGCACCCATCGAAAATGTGTGGTAGGGATGCCAGGCCCTTGGCGTCCCAATTTTCAGCTGCGAAGCGGCGTCTCAGGGGGGCATGGCCGTCTCGGCCGTGCAGGCGCAAGGCGTGGTTTTTTATCGATGAGGTGGCGGTGCGTGTGTCTTTCACGGTCGAGACGACCGCGAACCCTTCTTTTTCGCTCGGCGGCGCTACGGTTCGCCCTCACGCAAACGGCACATAGTGCGGTTGCAGGACTGCGACCGAGCGGGATTGCAGCGGATACTCGGCCATGTGCGGAAAGACGCCCGCCTGCGGGGAGTTCGCGCTATAAGCTGTATCGAGCACAAGGGTCCACTCAACCTGCCCTTGGCGTGAGCCAAGGCAAAAAGGCACCGCTGCATCCCCGGCATTCATCAGAATCAAAAACGAGTCGCCCCGAACCGGTTGACCGCGCTCATCGCACTCCACGATTTGGTCGCCAAGAAGTCCCATGCCGAGGCAGCGCGCATGCGGGGAGTTCCAGTCGAGTTCGGACATTTCCATGCCGTCGGGGCGAATCCAGTAGAGATCCTTGATGTCTGTGCCATGGATCCTGCGTCCCTGGAAAAAATGCCTGCGCCGAAAGACGGGCTGCCTGCGTCTGAGATCGATCAGGCGCCGCACGAAGTTGAGTTGAGCCCGGTTTTCTTCATTCAGATTCCAGTCGAGCCACGAGATAGGGGAGTCCTGACAGTAGGCATTGTTGTTACCTCCCTGTGTGCGGCCGAATTCATCCCCGGCTAGCAACATCGGGACGCCTTGTGACAGGAAAAGTGAGCACAGGAAATTCTTCTGTTGCCGAAGTCTCAGTGTGTGAATCGCTGGGTCTGCGGATGGTCCCTCGACGCCGCAGTTCCAGCTGTCGTTTTGATCCGTTCCATCAGTATTCGAGTCCTGGTTTGCCTCATTGTGTTTGGTATTGAACGAAACCAAATCCGCGAGTGTGAACCCATCGTGGCAGGTTACAAAATTCAGGCTCGCATGCGGTCGGCGCCCATTGTGCAGATACAGGTCGCTGCTGCCTGCGAGGCGCGTTGCCAACTCGCCAACTGTCGCGCCGTCCCCTTTCCAAAACCTCCTCACGCAATCACGGTATCGACCATTCCACTCGCTCCAGAGGACCGGAAAATTTCCGACCTGGTATCCATTCGGCCCCAAATCCCACGGCTCGGCAATGAGCTTCACCTGTGACAACACAGGATCTTGGTGAATGATGTCAAAGAAAGATCCGAGACGGTCCACATCCCACAATTCCCGCGCCAGTGCACTGGCCAGATCAAAGCGAAATCCATCCACATGCATTTCCAAAACCCAGTATCGCAGCGAGTCCATGATGAGTTGCAGCACATGCGGCTGCGCCACATTGAGCGAGTTCCCGCATCCCGTGAAATCGATGTATCGGCTGCGGTCCTCGGCGAGACGGTAGTAGCTGGTGTTGTCGATGCCCCGCATGGACAGCACAGGTCCCGTGTGATCGCCTTCGGCCGTGTGATTGTAAACGACATCCAAAATTACCTCGATGCCGGCTGCGTGCAGGACGCGCACCATCTCCTTGAATTCGTTCACGGCATTTTCAGGGCCGCTCGAGCAATAGCGCGGGTCTGGCGCAAAGAAGCCGAGCGTGTTGTAGCCCCAGTAATTCACGAGTCCTGCATCGACCAGTCGCCCCTCATCGATGTGGTAGTGCACCGGAAGCAATTCGACCGCCGTGATGCCGAGGGATGTGAAGTGCTCGATCGCGGCAGGCGAGGCGAAGCCGGCATATGTGCCTCTCAAATTTTCAGGCACGGCGGGATGTTGTTTCGTGAAGCCTTTCACATGCGCCTCATACACGATTGTCTCATGCCATGGAGTCGATGGTGGCGCCGTCCCGTTCCAGTGAAATGAAGGGTCGATAACCCTCCCAAGGGCAGCCGTGGCTGCGTTGTCCTGCAGGGGATCGGTGGTCGCAACGCTATGTGAGAAGGTCCGTGCGATGCTTTTTGCATAAGGATCCAGCAGGACTTTTTGCGGATTGAAGCAATGGCCCAAAGCTGGGTTCTCAGGGCCGTGGACCCGGTAGCCATAGATCAGTCCCGGACCGGCACCATGCAGATAGCCGTGCCAAACCTGGTTTGTTTTTTCCGGAAGGATAAGGCGGGCGCTCTCGGCCACATCATTGGTGGAATCAAAGAGGCAAAGTTCCACAAGCGTGGCGTTCTCTGAAAAAATGGCAAAGTTCACACCATCACCGTCCCATGTCGCCCCAAGTGGTGAGGGACTTCCCGGCCAAGGAGAGTTCGATTTCATGAGCGGGGGGCAAGTCCTCTTGCTCTGCGCGGTTCGATGTGAGGTGTTTCTTTGGTCATCTGTTCTGGTCGTCCAGCAGATACCCACATGCCGCCTTGAGAAATGGGGTCTTGTCCGACCAAGTGCTGTTTCCTCTTTGCGGCGCGATGTGTGCGGAGTAATAGATTCCGCATGATACCGATCCCCGAGCCCTTGCATCCTGCGGTTGTGCATTTTCCGATAGCTCTTTTGTTGGTTGGTGCTGGTTTGTCGCTTCTGGCTGTGGTTTTTCCGAGATGGGCGCTGCCTACCGCCCTCATTCTCTTTCTCGGAGCCGCTGGAGCCGTCGTCGCCGTGCAAACCGGCGAGCGCGAGGAGCATCGCTTGCCCAAGATGACCGGCGAATTGCACGAGGCCTTTGAAAACCACGAACACGCCGGCAAGCGCGCTCGCAATTTCTCACTCGCTGCGGCATCCCTTGCCGTGCTCACCGTTCTCTCAACCCGCTGGCGGTTTGTGAAACGCATCCTCGCCGGAGCAACTGCCGTGCTCGCGCTCATGACCGCCTACCATGTCGCCCAAGCTGGTCACTACGGAGGCGCCTTGGTTTATGAACACGGTTTGGGCGTCGGAAAAACTCCTCCTCCTAAAAAGCCATGAGCGAGCTTTCCCTCAGCCCGGTTCCATCCGCACAGTCCGAATCTGAGCTTCCCCTCACCACCTCTAAAAAAGGCCGCCGCACGCGCAGATTCGGCGTGGAGCAACATTCCCGTCCCCCGCTGGCTCGCATGCTGCGCATTCACGATCTCATCAGCCGCAATTCGCATCCGAACTGCACCTCCATGGCGGCGGAGTTCGAGGTTTCCTGCAAGACGGTGATGCGAGACATCGATTTCATGCGGGATCAGATGCAGCTCCCGATCGCCTACAATGCCTTGAACAGGGGATTCTGCTACACAAAGCCGGTTTCCGCTTTTCCACAAATGACCATCACCGAGGGCGAGGTCGTCGCCCTCCTCGTGGCTCAGAAATCCCTCGAGCAATACAAAGGCACCGTCTTTGAGAAGCCGCTCAAGTCCGCCTTCCAAAAAATGACCTCCAATCTCGAGGAGGAAGGCTTCTTTTCCTTTCAGGATTTGAATGCCGCCATCTCGTTCCGCCCTGTCGGATACGCGATTCAGGAACTTCGTGTCTTCGATATCCTATCCCAGGCTGTTCTGGAGCAGCGCACGGTGGAGTTCGATTACTTCAAGCTCACCGGTAAAAAAGCCGAGCGCCGCCGCGTGGAGCCCTACCACCTCGGCTGTATCGACAATCAGTGGTATCTCATCGGCAAGGACCTCGTCCGCGATGGCATTCGCACCTTTGCACTTACCCGCTTGAGCAATCCAAAATTGCTCAAGTTTACTTTCCAGCGTCCGGAAAATTTCTCCATCGGCGACATGATGGCCTCGAGCTTCTCAGCCTTCGAGACGCCCAAGCCGACCCGCGTGGTCGTGCGCCTCGACGCCTTCGCCGCCCGCCTCGCCTCCGAGCGCGTCTGGCACAAATCTCAAAAAATCAAACCCGTCGCCGGTGGGGGTGCCGAACTCACCCTTGAAGTCGGCCTCGCTCCCGATCTGGAAAACTGGATTCTGGGGTGGGGGACACACGCCAAGGTTCTCGAGCCCCATGAACTCTGCGAGCGCATCGCCTCCATCGCCCGCTCGATGGCGCTCCAATACAGCATTTGAATTTTTCCCTTCGGAAACGGAATCGTCACACGCCACCGGTTGTCGATCGGCTCCGTTCCGAGTCGCCTTGGCCTAATGAGCACAAGACATCTCGTTGCCGTCCTCGCCCTGATCGTTTCCATACTTCCCGCACGGGTGTCGGGGTTCTCCATCGTGTCCTACAATGTGGAGAATCTTTTCGATCTCGACGGCACCGCCAGCTACGAGGACTACACACCCGATAAATACACCCCCCGCCATCTCTCGGTGAAGGCCCGCAATGCCGCCAAAGTGCTCTCCACGGTGGATGCCGGACGAGGACCAGATGTGGTCATACTGAACGAAATCGAAATCGATCAAACCCCAGACACCACAGGGTTGAAGGCTGCGGATTGGTTGGACTCGGTGAAAGGCCGCACGCTCGAGGAGATTCTTTTCGCATCCCCGCTGCCGCCGGAGATCGCCTCGCTGCCCGCAGAGTTTTGGCTCCTCAAGGCTCTCGAAGACGCCGGCCTCGGCCGCTACCACCTCGCGATTCCCGACGAGCCTCCCGGGTCCCATGAGGACGGCCGCTCCCGCTCCGTCAAAAATGTCATCCTCTCGCGCTTCCCCATCACAGCCGTCAAAACCCACCACACGCTGAATGCCCGCGCCATTCTCGAAGCCCAACTCGATGTGAACGGCCATCCGCTCACTGTCTTTGCGAACCACTGGAAATCCGGCGCGGGTGATATCGACAACGAGCGCATCCGCATGGCCAATGCCCGCACACTCCGCGATCGGTTGGATCACATTTTTAAACGGGATCCCTCGGCGGATGTCATTCTGGCTGGGGATTTGAACTCCCATTACAACCAGACGCTCCGCTATCCCGACTTCAAAAAATCCGCCATCAATGAAGTGCTCGGCTCGCAAGGCAACGAAACCGCCCTCGAAAGCGGCAAGGCGGATCTCTACAATCTCTGGTTTGAACTCCCCGCGCAAAAACGCGGCAGCGATGTTTACCAGAACAAATGGGGAACCCTCATGCACCTCATCGTCTCGCGCGGCCTCTACGACAACAAAGGCCTGCAATATGAGGACAACAGCTTCGAAGTCCTCGCGATCCCCGCCCTCAACGCCGATGCCCTCGGTCGTCCCCTGCGCTGGTCGCGCGGCAGCAATCCCGCCGGCTTCTCCGACCACTTCCCCATCCTGGCCCGTCTGCGCGTCGACGACTCAAAGTCATCAACCAAATGGATGCCTCTCACCAAGCCCTCCACCGCCGACGCGGAAAATGTCCCGCCCGTTCGTGAAGTCTCCGCCGAAGAAATCTTCGCCAACGCCATTAACCCCGCCAACGAACCGCCCAACACCGATTTCCGCAAACCCGAATGGCTCGGCAAAGTCTTCCTCATCGACGCCCCCGCCACAGTCGGCAAACGCGGCGTGGTCTCCGTCAATCTCAACGGCATCTCCTACAACCTCTTCAGCCCCGACAAAGACACCCGCGACCGCCTGCGCAACCTCGCCAAAAGCGGCTCAAACCTCCGCTTCCATGCCCAGTTGAATATGTTCAAAGACGAGTGGCAGTTCTTCCTCCCCAAAGCCGACTGGATCCTCGAAAACGATTAGTCCTGCCACCCCGCGCGGCAGCGCGCAAACCTTTGAAGGGTCAACCTCCCATAGGCGCTAAGATAAGGTATTTTTAATTATGCGGCATTGCATGCGCCTTTTTCTTGAGGGCTCTCGAAGTTTGCTGGAGATGCGGCCCCAATTTTCTACACACCCACTCAAA
>JBILMW010000152.1:0-6190 GCA_044375335.1 Terrimicrobiaceae bacterium
AAAAAAGATATCGCCACCTCGTGCGGGCAAACTCGAAATTCTGGGATTCAAGCGGCCTCAAAGCCTCGCTGGGCTTCCTGCAATTCCGCATCCAAACCGAATCCATCATGGCTCCTGATGGCCGCATCGCGTTTGCCACGCCCGACAACACCGCGATGGGAGCCGAAGCCAAGAGCGGAGATTCTTTTGAGCTGAACCATGAACCCCGCCCCGAGTGGCTCAAATGGAATCCGAGCATCCCTGTGGGTGAGTGATTCGCAACGGCCGAACAATAAGCACGGCGGCTAGTGTTCTGATCCCTCTTCTCGCGGCAGAATCGGATCAATGGCGTGAAAATCCACTGCTGGGGGCGCGTCTTTCAATGTTACCTCAGCGGGATTGCCAGCAGGCGTCGGCTCGGGTGGTGGCGAAAAAGCAGGCGGGGTGAAGCGCAGGTGAAGCGAACTGTTTCTCAGGAAAACCTCCCGCCCAGTCTCGCCTGGAGATCGCTTCAGGTGGATGGTGATTGTGTTTTCCCCCTGCTTGAAATGGCGGGATGAAAGGAAGAGCGACCCCTTGCGCCAACCGGCAAGCAACAAGCGGCCATTCCAGTCCGTGACCAGCGAGGGATCGTCCAGCGCAAAGGATGGGAAGGAAATTTGGCCCGCTGGTGTTGCATTGATCGACACGCGAAGCTCGGCCTCTGGGTCGAGACCCAGTGCTTCCAGATGAATCACCGCGCCTTCCACATTTCCTTCAACCGGTGCCACAAATTCGAGGGCTTGATTGAGTGGCTCGACTGCGGAGGACAATTCGGCTTCGACAATCGTGCCGACCCTCACATCTCCAGCCAGCGGCACTGGCCGGGCTCCGCTGACCTCACGGTCGTCATAGGCTTGAAAAGAATCATCGATCAGTGCCGCCGTGCGCCTGCCGCCCAGCACAGCGGTTTCATCAAGCCTGGCAGGTCTCACCGCAAGGCTCAGCAAAGAGTCGAATTTTCCAACATACGAAATCACCAGCGTGCCACCATCCTTGGTCAATGACTGCGGCAGCAAGACAGTGCGCGAATTCAATCCCACAGGATTCCCAATCTCGCCGAGTCCGTTCGATATGGTTGATTTCTCTTCGCCGTGTTTCCACTCCAGCGCAGGGCCTCCATCCCCTGAGTCTTCGAAGACCACCGTGACGGCATACATTTCCACGCTGGATTCCTTCCAAAGCGGAGCGACTGGAATTTCCACATGCCCCGCCTCAGGCCTGATGGAAGCCGGCCCCTCCATCCAGGCGGGTAGGGGACTCATCTGCACACCCGGTTTCAAGGCAAGGAGGAAAGGATCAAAAGTTCCCCCGGCAGGAATCGAAAGCTCGACCGCGCGCACTGGGAACGCCGCCGCCAGCAAGCACGCAAACGCCATCCCGTGAAACGAGCGGAATCGTTTCGATGATTGGGAATGGTTTGCGGCAGTCATTATTGGAAACTCGCTTTGCGTTTGCCCAAAGGCGCTGGAAGCATACTCTGAAAGCACTCTCTTCATGAAAGAAAAAGAAACCGATCCCCGCATCCACTCACTCACAGCCGAAGTCGCCGAAGGTAAAGCCACTCGATACATCGAGCAGATGATCGACACCGCGCTGGGTTTTGGCAGGGATCACGCCACGATCGCCGAACTCAAGCTCATGAGCCGCGCCCTGCGCGAAATGCGCACCGCCGCCCGCGTCTTTGCCCGCTACAACCGCGTTCGCAAAGTCGCCGTCTTCGGCAGCGCCCGCACGAAACCCACCCAGTCCGAGTATGCCCAGGCCCTTGCATTCGGGAAAAAAATTGTCGAATCCGGTTACATGCTCATCACAGGCGGTGGTGACGGCATCATGGGTGCCGCGCAGGCTGGAGCAGGTGCCGAAAAGAGCTTCGGTTTGAATATCCGCCTTCCCTTCGAACAAGCTGCAAACCCCACCATCCACGGCGACCCGAAGCTCATCGACTTCAATTATTTTTTCACCCGCAAACTGAACTTCGCCAAGGAGACCAGCGCCTTTGCCATGTTCCCAGGCGGATTCGGAACGCACGACGAGGGCTTTGAAATCCTCACCCTCATGCAAACAGGGAAAATGCCCATCGTTCCGATCGTGATGGTTGACCGCCCGAACGGCCACTACTGGGAGACTTGGCGCCGATTCATCACAAACGACCTCTTGGCGAACGGCCTTGTCTCAGAGACCGATTTCCACCTCATTCACTTCACCTACGATGTCGATGACGCCGTAAAGCACATCTCGGACTTCTACCGGAATTTCCATTCCTACCGATGGGTGCGCGAAAAAATGGTCATCCGCATCAACCACGCCCTCACCGAGGAAGCCATTGCCGACCTGAACACCCGCTTCGACCGCGTCCTTGCATCAGGCAGCATCGATCAAACATCCGCCCTCGAAGAAGAAGCCGACGATCACCACCTCCACCACATGCCCCGCATCGTCCTCGTGCCTCACAAACGCGACTTCGGAACCCTTCGCCTCCTGCTCGACGCCATCAACGAAGCCGCGCTTGCGCCGAAGTAGTCGGAAATCAACTCGCGAATGTCAGGAAATCGAACACTGAGTCGCTGAAGCGAGGCAGGCCTTCGTGGCCGAAATCCTCGTAGATGAACGGGGTTTTCTTGGAGCGGATGTTGTTAAAAACGGCGAATTGCGTGGATGGCGGGCAGATCGCGTCCTGCAGGGTTAGGGCCATGATGACTTCCGCTCCGATGCGTCGAGCAAGGTGGTGGACATCGATGTAGCCGAGGGTTTGGAAAATCTTTTCGCGTTCTTGGGAAAGCGGGTCGAATTGTCGCATGTAGCTCTTCAGTTCGGCATAGGCGTCCTTGCACAAATCCATGTCCCAGACGCGGCGGTAGTCGGAGAGGAAGGGATAGACTGAAACGCAGCGTTTGATTCGAGGCTCCAGCGCGGCGCAGGCGATGGAGAGCGCGCCGCCTTGGGAGCCGCCATTCGTTGCGAGCCGGTTTGAATCGACTTCGTCAAAGGATGCCACGACACGGGCGAGTTGAACGGTGTCCAGAAAGATGCTGCGGAAGAGAAGTTTTTCAGGTCCGTCGGAGAGACCGCGAATGATGTGTCCGTGATGGGTGTTTCCGGTTGTTCCGCCGGAATCTTGGCTTCGCCCGCCTTGGCCGCGGCAGTCCATGGCTGCGACTGCGACTCCTTCGCCAGAGAAGCGGAGTTTATCGGCCCAATCGCCGCTGTTGCCGGTATAGCCATGAAATTCCAAAATCGCCGGATGCGGAGCGGCGGCATTCTTGGGGCGGACATATTTTGCGTAGATTCGCGCTCCGCCAACGCTGGTGAAGGTGAGATCAAAAATCTCGCTGTTGCGGGATTGAAGCGCATCGGAGCGTTTCAGTTCGGCCTTGGGATCGACGGAATCCAACTCCGCAAGCGCGCGTGACCAGTAGTCATCAAAATCCGCAGGTCGCGGGTTTGTGCCTGTGTAGGTTTGGAGTTGAGCGAGTGGGTAGTCGAGGCAGGGCATGGTTTTGTGGTTGGGTTTTATTGGCTGATCAAGGCGTGAGCCATTCGACTCCGCCGTTTTGAAAAAGTGCGGCGCGCAGGTGGACTTTGCCGTCTTGGATGGTAGCCCTTGCGCCGAGTGGGAGGCTGCATCCGCCGCCGAGGTTTTTTAAAAAATCCCGCTCGGCGTTGACGCAGCGGGCGGTGTCGTCGTGGTGGATGGCTGCAAGAATGCGGAGCGTGTCGGCATCATCTTCGAGACACTCGATACCGATGGCGCCTTGGCCGGGGGCGGGGAGCATTTCCTCGATCACGGTTACTCGGATTCCTTCAGGAATGAGCTCTTCGCCGAGGCGATTGATTGCGGCCTTCGCCAGAATGAGCCCGTCGAGGGTATCGCTCTCAAGGAGCTTGCGGAGGCGGGTTCCCATGTTGCCACGGATTTCCGCTGTCTTGAGATCTGGGCGCAGAAGGAGGAGTTGGTTTTTGCGGCGCAGGCTGGAAGTGGCGACGACGGCTCCTTGTGGCAATCCCTGCCAACCGCCATCGTATTTCGAGGCCAGGCAGTCAGAGCCGTCTTCGCGCTCAAGGATAGCTCCTACGGCAAGCTTCGGCGGGAGTTCGGTCGGAAGGTCTTTCAGGCTGTGGACGGCGGCATGAATTTCGCCGCGAAGGAGAGCTTCTTCGAGTTCCTTGGTGAAAAGTCCCTTCTCCAGCGAACCCGGCGCGCTCAGGCTGACATCGAGTCGCTTGTCGCCTGTGGTCTTGATGATCTTTTGCTCGACTAGCAATTCAGGGTGCGCCTGACACAGGCGGATGGCCGTTTCGCGTGTTTGAACGAGAGCAAGCTCGCTCCCTCGGGTGCCGAGAATGATTTTTTTCAACGGGATGGAGTAGGGTGGTTGCGCATCCAATGCATGAAATCCGCAACATGCGTGTCGATGAGCGCCTCACAGCGCACAATCTCGGCCTGGCGGATGTTCAAGGATTGGCGGGCGATTTCTTCGATGGAGTCGATGTCGTAGAGATAGACATTTTCGAGTTCGTTCACCGAGGCCTCCACATCGCGTGGCACAGCCAGATCGATGATGAAAAGGGGGCGCTCGCTGTGGCGGCGGAGGATGGGTTCCAGCTTCTCGCGGGTCACGATAGGGTGGGGAGCTGCAGTGGAGCAGATCAGAATGTCCACCTCGTCGAACGCGGTATGCCAGTGCTCGAAATGAACAGCCAAGCCGCCGATCTGATCCGCCAAGGCGGCGGCGCGGTCGAATGTGCGGTTTGCGACAATGACGGTGCGAACCCCTCGGGAAACAAGGCTGCGGGCGACTCGCTCGCTCGTGTCGCCGGCTCCGAGGATCATGACCTTGCGTCCACCGAGATCTCCAAAAATTTTCCCTGCAAGATCGACAGCGACGGAGCCGACGGAGGTCGCCCCGCGAGTGATGCTCGTCTCAGTGCGAACTTGTTTTGCCACGCGGAAGGCATGCTGGAAAAGTTTGTTGAGGTGCGTGTTGGTCGCCCCATGCTCGGCTGCTGCGCTGTAGGCTTGCTTGAGTTGGCCGAGGATTTCGGTTTCGCCGACCACCATGGAATCCAGTCCGCTGGCCACTCGAAAAAGGTGCTTCACGCTGGGCAGCGAATCCTCTGTGAAGAAAGGCGCCTCCAAACCACTTGTGCGGGATTTAAAAAAGTGCCGGATGCCAGCCATCACTGGCAGGGGATTCAAGCTCGAGGCGTAAAGCTCCACGCGGTTGCAAGTCGAGACGACGACCGCTCCTGAGAGGCCTTCGATGGATCGCAAGTTATCCAGCGTTTCCTGCAGTTCGTGGTCGCCAATGGCGAATTTCTCACGGATCTCCAGAGCCGCGTCGCGATGATTGATGCCGGCGCAGAGAATCGTCATTTCGGTGCGGAGAGGTGTTGGATGACCGGGAGGGTGACGAGAATGAATGCCAGCGCGGCAACTGACAGGGTGGCCGTGCGGCGAGGTGCCAGCGTGTGCACTTGGCGCAGGACGATCATCAGCGCATAGGCCAACCAGATTGTCGCGGATGTCCAGAATTTGATGGTATTCACCTGCATGCCGCTCACAAATCCTGCCGCAAACGCGATGGTGAGCAGGCCCAAGCCAAGCCAAATGAGGCGCGTATTTGCGATCCCGAGATCAGTGATCGGTGGCAGGTTGTAGAGCAAGGTGCCGCCTTTGCGTTTTTTCAATTGCCGATCCTGGATGAGATACATCACGCCGGCCAAACCCGCCAAGGCGAAGGCTCCGTAGGCAATCAGCGAAAGCGAGGCGTGAAATTCGATCCAAGGATCGCGAATCGCACGGATACTCGGCGAGCGGTCTAACGGCGCGAACTCCGCCGTCAAAAGCAAAAATAAAACCAACGGCGTGGTGAAGGCTCCAAGCAGGGACAATCGGTAGGCCGAGCCCACAAGCAGGTAGATGAGCGTCGTCGACCAAGCGGTAAAAATGACCACATCAAAGAGCGAATTAATCGGGCACGAACGCGTCACCTGACCACGCAGCCAGAGATCGCAGGAAAGAAGCACAAAGGCGGCGACAAGTGCGGCGAGATTTGTCCGCCCGGGACGCAGTCGCCCGGAACCCAAACGAAAGAGCGTGTAGCCGAAGCTACACAGCAGGATGAGAGTCGAAGCGATCAGCAAAATTTGCATCGAAGTGGCGTGGACT
>JBILMW010000264.1:0-6141 GCA_044375335.1 Terrimicrobiaceae bacterium
GCTCCCACGGCACCCTGCTCGCCTTTGAGACGGCGCGCGAGAAGTGCTCCCGCCACACTGGGGATCATGGCTCCAAGGTGACTGATCATGGCATAGTAACCATCCTGGGGACGGCCGCGATGGATGTTTCCATCCCGGCCACGCATGGAGCCGAGCTGAGATCCCAGGTAGGTGCGAAGTGTGTCGAGAACCGTGTCGCCGAATGCGAGGCGTCCAGCTTGATCTCGGATGAGCGGGGCAAAAACATCACCCCGTCGGAGTTGGATGCCCACGGAGACGCTCAGCGCCTCCTGGCCGCGGCCGAGGAACACGCCGCCCTTGATCATGCCGGCACGGAAGAGGGCTGCGAGTTTTTCCTCCAGCACCCGCGAAGTGAGCATGACGCGGTAGGCTTTGATGAAATCGGACTGGGTAACCGGCGCGATCTTTTTCGACATTGGATACACTTTATACGGGTAAGCCGCTACCCGCTGCAAAGCATTCCTTCACTCCCCCCTCGCAACGATCGACCAAAAATTTGGACGATCGTCCAAATTTTTGGTTCACGGCGCAGGGATTCGGCGGGCATGAGGAAGAAGGGGGGCTACTTCGGGGTGGCGGCGTCGAGGTGGGGGTCTTTTTGTGTGGTCGCGAGGAGGATTTCCTCTTTCTGGATGGCTTCGTAAATGGCGAGGCGGAGTTCGCTGGGGACTTGGTTCGCCGAGAGGGGGTTTGTTTTGTCGATCCAGTATAGAACGCGGAGGCTGAGAGCGTCCTTGGCAAAATCTTGAAATAGGACATCGATCCCTCGGCGGGAGAGAACATTTGGATTGGCGGAAACGATTTTGTGAATGAGGTCCATGGCCTTTTTAACGGGCGCGCCTTGGGTGATGGCGATGGTGAATTCCTGCCGGGCGTGGCTGTCGGAGAGCGTCCAATTCACGACCTTGCTTTGGAGGATGACGCTGTTGGGGATGAGGATTTCCACGCCGTCGCCTCGGCGTAATTGGCAGCAGCGCGTGCCGATCGAGGTCACCATACCGGAGCAGTTTTCGACATCGATGATGTCGCCGATGCGGATCGGACGCTCGAAGAGGAGAATAATCCCGCTGATGAGATTGTTCATGAGCTGCTGGGTTCCGAAGCCGACGGCGATCGCTGCGCCGCCGCCAAGAAGAGCGAAGATGGTTAAGGGGATTTTTACAACCGCGAGTGCGATGAGGCAGATGCCTCCCAGAAGCAAAATGTGGGTGAATTTTTGAACGATTGCCCCGGTATTGGCATCCAACGCAAACCGCGCGCTCAGGCGTGCGCGCAGCCAGCGGCTGAATGCCGAAGAGGCGAGCCCGCCGCTCACCAAAATCGCCACGGCGATCAGCAACATGCCAAGGGTGACGGGGCTCGGGCGTTGCACGACCTGGCCATTGACGAAGACCGAGTCGTTGAGGGTGAAAATCTCGGTGTTCCAGAAATTATGCATCTGCGTGGTGAGAGAGTTGGCGGCGGCGTCCATTTTGTCGCTGAGTCCGACACTCTGTCGGCGGGCGTCTATTTCCGTGCGTGTGAGCTTGATCAGTTCGACAAGACGGGAAAATCTGTTTTCCCACTCGGTGAGGTTTGCCTCTTCCTGCTGGAACGCTTTGTCGAGGTTGTCCCCGTTGGCAAGAGTTGATGAGGTATCCCCCGACCCCTCCATTGCGGAGGCTTTGCGCGAGCGGTCTTGAAGTTTCGCGCGCAGACCTGTGATGAGCGGTTGCCACGCTTGGACATCCAGTGCCTTCTCGTCGAGCAACCGCGAGATTTGATCAATGGATGTGGCGTTGTTTGTATTCCAGAAATCGTATCGCGACTGCCAGACCTGGCCGGTGATGAGGAGGGCGATGCGGTGGTATTCGAGAAGTTCAAGTTGGTTCTCGAGGCTTGTTGCGAGCCGCGAGGGGCCTTCCTTTTCGCCTGCGGGCTGGTTTTCCTGAGAGGCTTTTTTGAGTTGTCGGCCGACCTTGGCCACGGAGTCTGCGATT
Source organism: Terrimicrobiaceae bacterium (assembly GCA_044375335.1). GTDB lineage: Bacteria > Verrucomicrobiota > Verrucomicrobiia > Chthoniobacterales > Terrimicrobiaceae > UBA967. The sequence continues at coordinate 2,001 of JBILMW010000264.1, forward strand.
TTGTTTTCGAGCTTTTGGATTTCCGCGAGCTTGCTTTGCAACACTTGCGCTGGAAATGAAACACGGCCTTCCAAGCTGGCGGTCTTGAGTTTCTCCAGTTGAATGCGGGCTTTCTGCAGGTCGATATCGGCTTGCCAGGTTCGCTTGTTCGAGCGCAGCGCATGCTCGGCGAGGATGGCTTGCACCCGTGTTTCCTGAAGTTGCAAAAGCCAGGCGTCGCGGGGCGACTCCGCAGGACCGGCGGCTTGGAGCGACTGGAGTCTCTGCTGTTCATCCTTGAGCGTGGCGAAGGCGTTCGCCTCTTGGGCGACGCGAGTAGAGCCGATTTTGTCCAAGGCCTCGAGCCACTCCTCCGCCTGCCAGCCTTTGATCCGAGCCTGGTCGTAGAGATCGAGACCGGTCTCCGGCGTGGGCACAGGGGGTTCAAAATGCTCGATGGCCTCGCGAATTTCGGCGGTTTGTTTTTCAAGGGCATTGGCCGCGCTGCCCCAGTCTTCGGCGAGGGTTTCGCATTCGACAAGCTGGGTGAGCAGATGAAGATATTCGCGGTATTCCTCGGGTGTGGCGGGTTTCTGTTTTTGAAACTCCTCCAGCCCTTCCTGCCGGACCTCGTCGAGAAGTTGGTGATAGTCCTTTTCAACGGCTGAAATTGGAGTGGGTGTCGGCTCTTGGGATGAGGCTTGAAAAAGAAATCCAAAGAAAATGCCGAGGGCTGCTGTGAAAAAAATGTTCATTTTATCGGTGATTCCTGTTGCCACGCCAAGAATCGGCGTTAGGATACACACCCTTTTCCAAAATGAAGCCAGAAATTCATCCAGATTACCAAGAGACCGTGATCGTGTGCGCATGCGGCGCCACCTACAAAACACGCTCCACTCGGCAGAACATCAAGCTCGGCATCTGCGCCGCCTGCCATCCCTTCTTCACCGGCGAGCAAAAGTTTGTCGATACGGCTGGCCGCGTTGACAAATTCAAGCAGCGCTACGGCACGGTTCGCGTCGCACGCGCCGTCAAGAAAGCCTAGCCAGACTTCCTTCTTTTCCAAAACGGTAAACGGGTTCACGACCTGTTTACCGTTTTTGTTTCAACATGGACTTTGAACCTCTCATCGAGCGCAAGCGCCGCCGCTTCGAAGAACTGGAAAGCGAAATTTCCTCGCCCGGCCTCTTCGAAAATGCCGCACATGCCAGAGAGGTTCTGCGCGAGCATGGTTCCACAAAAGAGCTGCTCGAATCTTGGGAAAAGCTTGCCCGTGCCCGCCGCGAGTTGGACGAAAACCGCGAGCTGGCGGCAGGCGACGACAAAGAAATGGCTGCGATGGCCCGCGAGGAAATCGAACGCATCGAGCCGGAAATCCCACTTCTTGAGCGTGCCGTGCAAGTGGCGCTCCTCCCGCCCGAGCCTGATGAAGACCGCGATGCCATTGTGGAAATCCGCGCCGGCACCGGCGGCACAGAGGCGGCTCTTTTTGCCTCCGATCTGCACCGCATGTATTGCCGCTATGCCGACTCGCTGGGACTCAAGGTCGAGGAACTGGAATCCAGTCCGGCCGATCTGGGCGGCTTGCGCGAGGTCATTTTCCGTATCTCCGGCACATCCGTCTTCCGCCGCTTTCGCTACGAGAGCGGCGTGCACCGCGTCCAACGCGTGCCTGCCACCGAGGCACAGGGACGCATTCATACCTCCACCGCCACTGTCGCCGTTCTGCCCGAGGCCGAGGAGGTGGATATCGAAATCAAACCCGAGGACCTGCGTATCGAAGTCTGTCGCGCCGGCGGACCTGGCGGTCAAGGTGTGAACACGACGGATTCCGCCGTGCAGGTCATGCACATCCCGACCGGCCGGATTGTTCGTTGCCAGGACGGCCGCAGCCAGCAGAAGAACAAGGAAGCGGCCATCAAAATCATGCGCTCCAGGCTCCTCGAGGATAAACGCCGCGAGGAGGAGGAAAAATACTCCGCCCACCGACGCAGCCTCATCGGCGGCGGGGGACGAGAGGAAAAAATCCGCACCTACAATTTTGCCGAGAACCGAGTCACCGACCACCGGATCAAGCTCTCGCTCTACTCGCTCGACCGCTTTCTCGAAGGCGACATCGGCGGCCTCGTCGAAGCCCTTCAGGTCAGCGACATCGAACAACGCTTGAAGGATTCCGGCATCGCCTGATCTTTCCGGCCCGCATCATCTTTTGACGGAGTTTTTGAAATAATTATCTTGTCGCCTCTTTGGGCATTATCCAGATTGCAACCGCTTCAGGCGGTTTATGAACACCAATCCAGCTAATCCCACCGACCTGTCCGGCTTGGAAATGGACTTGCTCCAATCCTTCCAGCCTTCGTGGGTCAAGGACTCCACCCCATCCAGCAAAATCTCCCTCAGCTCCACGCACGGGGATGATGACGCCCCCGGCAATCGCCGCTCGGGCTTCGACCGCGACGATGGAGACTCCCGCTGGGACCGCAAGAAGCCGAAAAGCGAGCGCCTGCACCGGCGTCCATCCGGCGACCAATCCGAGAAATCGCGCAATCGCTCCTTCGGCGAGAAGCGCCCTGCCGGAAAAAGTAGCGGCCCGCGCCGTGATGATCGCCATGGTGGTGGCCGCCGCGAAAGCGAACCCGTTCAGCGCCCTGTTCTTCTCGAAGGCTGGGAGATAAAATTTGTCCCCGAGCCGCGCGGCGTTGAGGGCCTGCTTAAACAGATCAAATCAACCGCCAAGACCTACTCCCTTTTCGAACTCGCCCGTCTGGTTCTCGAAAAATCCGCCCGCTACCTTGTCGAGTTTCAGCGCAAGTCGGGGCCTTCACTTTTTCAGGTCGTGGCCGACGGCACGCTTTGGCTGAACGAGAGCGACGCCGCCACCCGAATTCTCTCCTCACAGATTGAGAAATTTTACCGCCTCGAGCGCGTTTCGGTCGAACCGCCAAAGGGCGCCTTCCCGATCATCGCCCAATGCGGAATCAGTGGCGTCCTTCTCGGTCCGCCGAATCACCACGACTACCAGCTCAAGCTTCAAAAACTGCACGCCGAGCGCTTCAGCAACATGGCTTTCGATAGCTACAAGGCCCGCGTCCGCATGGTCCGCGACGAGGAATCCATTCAAAAATGGCGCGACGAACAAAGCTCGCAGGATGTCTATTTCCCGCTCGAAACCCCTGAAGGCACCGAACCCGCGCCACTCAAGAACCTCGCAGAAGTAGCCGAGCATTTTCAGAAAAACCACGCAGCCACTGCGATTATCAATCCCGGTGATCACTTCACCGCTCCAGGCTCTGCGCCAGTCAACGACTCCGCGCCTGCCGTCATCGAATTCACCCGCCGCGAGCTCGACAACCTGATCCGCTTCCCCCTTCCGCTTGCCAATACCCTCGGCCAAAAGCTGGCCGCTGGAGGGTTGCAGATTTTCAAGGCCCACGAAAACATCACCTATGTCTCCGTGGCCCGTCCCAAGATGCTCGATCGCCAGGCTAATCCTGTATCCGAAAGCCTCGCCGCCATTCTCGACTACTTGGAGTCAAATGCCGGCAAACCCCGCGCGGAGCAATGGAAGGCCTTGCTCGCATTGCCCACACTGCCATCGGACCCCGCCCTTCGCGAATCCGCGCTGCTCCGGGATTTCCACTGGCTCCTGCTCCAAGGTCATGTCATCGACTTTGCCTCGAAAGGCCTCGAAATCCCTCGCCGCCAACCCGCGCGGCCGCCACAGGAACGCTCCGAGAAACCTCCGAAAAACCGCAATCCACAGGGAAATCCGGCTCCGCAATCCACAAAGCCTGCTGCCGCAGAAACAGCGCCGGAGACCCCCGCGCTTGCTTCTGAAGCGCCTGCAGAAGAAGAGCGCGTTCAGCCCTCGAGCGAGAGCCACATCACCGAGCCGCTTTCGTGACCCACGGCCAGTAATGGCTTGGAGGGATGCCACGCCAAGGCGCTGATTCCGTTGCCAAGTCTGGCGCGCTTACGGCGGAATTGGCCTTTTTCAAAAGTCACCACCAGCAGCGTTCCCTCGCCATCACCTGTCGCAAGTTGGCCGGTCACCGGTGAGAAATCCAGCGCCAGCACTTCGCTCTCGCTGCCATCAACCTGAATCGGTTGAGCTCCATCCGGACCTTTTGCAGACGCGCACGGCCAAACCGTCACCACCGGA
>JBILMW010000153.1:0-6121 GCA_044375335.1 Terrimicrobiaceae bacterium
GCATTCAATTCGTGGGATGCAAATCCAGAGTTCCATGCAACTTCGATATCCGGCTCGATCCACACCTTGCATTCAAATCGTTCGCGTCGGACATGCACGTGGTGTCGCTCCGCCAAATCGAAACTGAAGAAGCTCACGCGATACGGACAATTTGGAATAGGAATCCGAGGCATGACGCTTCATTCAGTTATGTTTGCTCTACCTACTTCGCTTCGGCAATCAACTGCCGTAACACGAACGGCAAAATGCCGCCGTGGCGGTAGTAGTCGACTTCGATGGGGGTATCGATGCGGAGTTTGACTTGGTGGGATTCTTTGGTGCCGTTTTTGCGAGTGATGTGGAGGGTGACATCTTGGCGGGGTTGGATGCTGTCGCTGAGGCCGGTGATGTCGAAGGTTTCGGTGCCGTCGAGGTTGAGCGATTGCGCGCTGATGCCTTCCGGGAATTGGAGCGGGAGGACGCCCATGCCGACGAGGTTGGAGCGGTGGATGCGTTCGAAGCTTTGAGCGACGACGGCTTTGACTCCGAGGAGGCGGGTGCCTTTGGCGGCCCAGTCGCGGCTAGAGCCGGTGCCGTATTCTTGTCCGGCGAAGACGATGAGCGGGGTGCTGGCGGCCTGATATTTCATGCAGGCGTCGTAGATGCTCATTTGCTCGCCGGTCGGCTGGTGGATCGTGAGTCCGCCTTCCACGCGGGTGCCGTCGGCTTTGGCGGGGATCATGAGGTTTTTGATGCGGACATTGGCGAATGTGCCGCGGGTCATGACGCGGTCATTGCCACGGCGGCTGCCGTAGCTGTTGAAATCCACCGCTTCGATGCCGTTTTCGACGAGGTATTTTCCAGCGGGCGAGCTGGCTTTGATCGCACCGGCGGGCGAGATGTGGTCGGTCGTGACCGAGTCGCCGAAGATGCCCATGGGGCGGGCACCTTGGATGTCGGAGATGGTTCCTGCGGACATGCCGAAGTTCTCGAAGAAGGGAGGTTCCTGGATGTAGGTGCTCTTGCGGTCCCAATCGTAGATCTGGCCGACGCTGGATGGCACTTCGTTCCATTTGGGATTCTGGTCTGCAAAGCCGGTGTAGAGTTTTTGGAAAACCTCGGGCTTGAGGGCTGCCTGCATTTCATTGCGGATTTCCTCGAGGCTTGGCCAGATGTCTTTCAGGAAAACATCAACGCCGGCGCTGTCTTTGGCGATGGGTTCCTTGGTGAGGTCGATGTCCACGCGGCCGGCGAGCGCGTAGGCGACGACGAGCGGTGGCGACATGAGGAAGTTGGCGCGGATGTTTTGGTGAATGCGGGCCTCGAAGTTGCGGTTGCCCGAGAGGACGGCGGCGGTGACGAGGTCGTTTTCCACAATGGCGCTTTCGATCTCGGGAGCGAGCGGGCCGGAGTTGCCGATGCAGGTCGTGCAGCCGTAGCCGACGATCTGGAAGCCGAGCTGGTCGAGGTAGGGCTGGAGGCCGGTGGTCTCGAGGTAATCCTTAACAACGCGGGAGCCGGGAGCGAGCGAGGTTTTGACGGCAGGATCGACGCGGAGGCCGCGGCTGGCTGCTTTTTTCGCGAGGAGGCCGGCGCCGATCATTACGCTCGGGTTGCTGGTGTTTGTGCAGCTGGTGATGGCGGCGATCAGCACTGAGCCGTTGCGGAGGTGGAGGTCGCCTTTGGCGTGGGCGGCGGTGATGGCATCAGGCGTCGGGCGGTCATTGACCATTTCGGCCTCGTCGGCGATTTGCGAGCCGTTGCGTTTGACGGCGGCCGTCTTGGAGAGATCGTTCGCGGCCTTGCCGTAACCGCCATCGGCGACGGATTTCGTAAGCAGGCTGGTGAAGGTATTTTTGAGATCGGGGACATTGATGCGGTCCTGCGGGCGCTTGGGACCTGCGACGCCGGGCTGGACGGTCGAGAGGTCGAGGTCGATATCCACGCTGTAGGCGATGTCGCCTTTTTTCGGCATGCCGAAGAGGTTTTGAGCCTTGAAATAGTTCTCAAAAGCGCGGCATTGCTCTGGCGTGCGGCCGGTGGCTGCGAGGTAGTTGACGGATTCGGCATCGACGGGGAAGAAGCCCATCGTGGCGCCGTATTCGGGAGCCATGTTTGCGATGGTCGCACGGTCGGTAAGCGGGAGTGTGACAGCGCCTTCGCCGTAGAATTCAACAAATTTTCCAACCACCTTCGCGGCGCGGAGGAGCTGGGTGACATGGAGGGCGAGGTCGGTCGCGGTGACGCCTTCGCGTAGGCGGCCAGTGAGGTTCACTCCAACGACTTCCGGTGTGAGGAAATAGACAGGCTGGCCGAGCATTCCCGCTTCGGCTTCGATGCCGCCCACGCCCCAGCCAACGACGCCGAGGCCGTTGATCATGGTCGTGTGGGAATCGGTGCCGACGAGTGTGTCGGGGTAGTAGAGGTCGCCGGCGCTGAGCACGCCTTTCGCGAGATACTCAAGGTTCACTTGGTGCACGATGCCGATACCGGGAGGCACGACGCCGAAGGTTTTGAAGGCTTGCTGACCCCATTTGAGGAACTGGTAGCGCTCGCGGTTGCGCTTGAACTCCATGTCCAGATTGAGCTGAAGCGCATTCGCCGAGCCGTAGAAATCGACCTGCACCGAGTGGTCAACAACGAGATCGACAGGCACGAGGGGCTCGATGATCGCGGGGTTGCCGCCGAGGCCTTTCACGGCCGTGCGCATGGCGGCGAGGTCCACCAGGAGCGGCACGCCGGTGAAGTCCTGCAATACAATCCGGGCGACAACAAAAGGAATCTCCTCCGCTGCGGGAGCCTTCGCATTCCAGTTCGCGAGCGTCTCGACATCACGCGCTTGGACTTTTTTTCCGTCGCAGTTGCGGAGCACGGATTCGAGAACGATGCGGATGCTGACGGGGAGTTTGGAAATCGGGCCGACGCCTGCTTCTTCCAGAGCGGGGAGTGAGTGGAGTTGGCCGGTTTTTCCGTTTCCGAGGTCGAAAGAGCGTAGGGTATTGAATGGCGTGGTCATGGGTATGGTGTGTTTAAATCAGATTTCGTGGCCTCTGGGCAATACCGATTCCAAGGCCCGCGGGGTCGAGGCGATGCAGGTAAACTCGCATGGGGCCAAGCGCACTTGGCCCCATATTGCGAGGGATCAGGCTTTTTTGAGGGCTTCGGTTTCGAGAACCTCGCGGCGCACGCTCTTACCACGGAGCTTCGAGGCCCAGAGGACAACTGGCGCGGCTATGTAGATGGAGGAGTAGGTTCCCACGAGGATGCCGACCAGGATCGCGAACGAGAAGTCGCGTAGCACTGCGCCGCCGAAGAAATAGAGCGCGCCCACCGAGAGGAGCGTTGTGCCACCGGTGAGGATGGTGCGGCTCAGGGTCTCGTTGATGCTGGTGTTCATGAGAGTTTGCACTGTGCCGCGCTCCCCATTTTTCAGGCCTTCGCGGATGCGGTCGAAGACAACGATGGTGTCGTTGATCGAATAACCGGCGATGGTCAGGATGGCACCAACCATAACGAGGGAAAGTTCGCCGCCGATGAGCGAAAAGACACCCAGAGTGATGATGACATCGTGCAGGAGCGCGACGAGGGCTCCGAGGGCGAAAGAAAATTCAAAGCGCAGGGTGACATAGAAAAGGATGCCGACCATGCCCAGGACGAGCGCGATGAGGGCGCTTTTGGCGAATTCCAGGCCGATTTGGGGTCCCACGGTGTCCTGTCCGAATGACACGACGCCACTTTCCGGAAATGCCTTCTGGAGTTTGGCAAGGATTTCATTGGAGGTTCCCTGCAGGCTGCGAAAGGTAAGCATCTCCTTCGTGCCTTCGCGTTCGAATTGGATGACCACAGCTGGATCGTCCAAAGCCGCGCGGGCCTCGGCAACGCTGACGGGCTTGGAGGAATCGACGATCAGCAGGTCACCGCCACGGAAATCGATGCCGAAATTTTTCTCACCGTGCACGGCGAAGACGGCCACCGAGCCGCCGATGAAGATCAGCGAGATGATTAGTGCGATCCAGCGTTTGCCGAGGAAATCGAAGGTTCGCTTCGGCACGAGGTCGAGCATTGTGATTTTTGTGAGGCCGAACTTGTCGACCATCCAGCGGAAGCCTGTGCGGGTGAAAAGCAGTGCGGAGAACATCGAGGCAATGATGCCGAGGGTGAGCGTGACGGCGAATCCCTTCACCGAGCCGGTGGCCTGCCAGAAGAGGATGAGCGCGGTGATGAGGGTGGTCGCATTGGCATCAAAAATGGCGCTAAATGCCTTGTCGTAGGCGCCGGTGAGGGCGGTCGCAAGCGATTTGCCGGCGGCCATTTCTTCGCGGAGACGCTCGTAGATGAGAACATTCGCATCCACTGCCATGCCGATCGTCAGGATAATGCCTGCGATGCCCGGCAGGGTGAGTGTGAAGTTGAACATCGCCATCGTTCCGAGGAGGAGCAGGATGTTCAAGAGCAGGCCGAAAACCGCAATCAGGCCTGCGAATCGGTAGTATAGCAGTGTGGCAAACATCACGAGAACAAGGCCGCAAACGCCTGCCATCACGCCGCTTCGAATGGAGTCGGCACCGAGAGTCGGCGAGACGCTGCGGGTCTCCTCGATCTGAACCGGCACGCGGAGTGGGTTCTCGAGTGCGCTGGCGAGGTCGCGAGCCTCCTTGTCGTCAAAATTGCCGGTGATCTGGGCGCGGCCGCCGAAGTGGTCGCTCTGAAGGACGGGCGCGGAGATGACTTCGCCGTCGAGGATGATCGCCATCTGACGGCCCTTGTTCTGACGCGCGACTTCGTCGAAAAGTTTTGCACCCTCGGCATTGAGCTCGAGCGAAACGCCGTAGCCTTGTTGGTCGAAATAGGCAAAGGCGCGGGTCACATACTCACCCGTAAGAGCGGCGCGGCGTTTGACGAGGATTTGTGTGCTCTCGGTCTTGTCCTTGTCGGGGCGGTAGGTTTTCAGCACGAACGAGGGGTCCATGACCTCCTCGCCTTTCTGGATGCGCTCCACGCGGGCGGGGCCGCCTTCGTCCACGATGGCGAATTCCAGCTTCGCCACGCGCTGGAGTTGGGATTTAGCCTCCTCCATCTGATTGGTGTCGAGTCCTGCGATTTGAACAAGAATGCGATCCTTTCCTTGGGGGGTGATGACCGGTTCGCTGACACCGTATTGGTCCACGCGCTTGCGGATGACCTCCACCGCCTGCTCAAGCAGGTCGGGAGTGATGCCCCGCTCTGTCTGGGGAATGAGGCGGATGAGGAATGATGTGCCGCCCTGCAGGTCCAGACCGAGCCGGATTTTTTTATCCGGAGGTGTGATCTGCTCGATGCAGAAGGCCGCGAGCAGAACGCTCAGAACCAGTCCCAACCAGCGTTTGCGAGAGGGCAGGTCGCTGGCGAAATACCAGCCGAAGAGCACAAGAAGGAGTAGGCCGAAGCAAAAGGTCAGGACGGGTGACATCGTATGAAGCGGGAAGCGGGCCGCGTGGTGGCCCTGAGTTTAGAATTAGGAACCAGCGGATTCCTTGTCGGCGGATTTCTCGACGGCTGCGACTGCTGCGCGGTCGAACTCCACCTTCACATTGTCTGCGATTTTGATGATGAGAGTTTTCTCCTTCACATTGGCGACGACGCCGTGGATGCCGGCGTTGGTTACGACTTGATCGCCAGTTTTGATGGAATCCACAAGTTTGGCGTGTTCTTTCGCCTTCTTCTGCTGCGGGCGGATGAGCAGGAAGTAGAAAATGACGAAAATGAAAATCAACGGCATCATCGAAACGAAGATGTTCGGTTGCGGTTGGCCAGGGGCTGCTTGAGCGAGAAGAATGAGAGTGGCAAATGTCATAATGGAGTCGCGAAGACTATAAGAGCGGATTTTCTTTGCAAGACCGATTGGTGGTCGGTGCCCAGCGCGGCAAATCCCTGCTCCCTGCGGTATCTCGACTTCGCTAAGAGGGCAGGGCGAGATTTGGGAGGTTTTTTAGCAGGGTGGTGTCCGGAAGTGGTTCGGTGGCTTCCGAGTTTATTTGGGTCAAGCCGGAGGTTGACCCTCGTGTGCCCGGCATGGGCATGAACAAGTCAGGAAAAAAAATGAAATAGAAAGAAATGACCGGAAGCAGTGACAGCAACCGTAGTGAAAGCCAAGGCGGGTTCC
>JBILMW010000075.1:0-12050 GCA_044375335.1 Terrimicrobiaceae bacterium
TTATGCTGTTTCGTCGATGAGGACATGGGTGGTCGAGTAGTTCTGATAATTCATCAGAACGACTTGTTTTCCCACCCGTGTGCGACGGTTGATGAGGATAGGGGCGGCAAGGTTGAGGGTGACCTTCTGAGGCTCGTAGGATTTGATGGTCGCTACATTGAGAATGAGGGGATTCGCATCCGCGCCGACTAGGCCGAGCAATTCGGCGTCAGCGTCTCCAATATCGAGGTGGTAATTTTCGACCAATCCGACTGGCTCGACGGCTGGAATTTGAATTTTGTCTCCGTCAACTGCGATGAGCACCACAAAGGGCAGGCTCTCGGGATCCACAAAAAGTTCAAACTTCTTGAAATCCGGAAGGCCGATGAGCCCCTCGGGCATGAGGAATTGGTTGTTCGACTCATCAGGAACAAATTCCTGCTGACCCGAGATCGAGGCTTCAACGAGCATGATGAAGATTAGCTAACGAAATCAGCGGAGGTAGTCGAGCAGAGAATTGCTCTGGATTCTCGCACCGCTCTGGATGGCGGCTTGGTAAGCCATCTGAGCACGATTGAGTCGCACTGTGGCCTCGGCAAAGTCAATGTCGGCATCCGTCGAGATGAGCTTCTCGGTGCCCTCGTAGCGGACTTCCAAATCCTTCATCGCAGTTTCGAGGCGGTATTGGATGGTGCCGGCGCGCGAGAGGGCGGAAAGGATTTGATCTTCCTTTTCAGCCAAATCGTCCCGCAACCCCAAAACGGAGGAAGCCTTGGTTGCAGGAGCGGTCGGCGTGTCGGTCATGGCATTGCGCATGTCGATCATTTTATTGAGGAGATCGGCAACCTGACGATTCTCGCGCGGAGTCGTGAAAGCGGAGATTTTTGTATCCTCACCGATGTGCATCTGGGGATTGGCATCGTCGCCTTGGGTGGTGTAGCGATAATTTATCTCTGTTACCTTCCCATTGGTGGAATTTGCTGTGAATGGCGCATCCGGCGCTCCAGAAGCCTCTCCTGCCAGCAGGTAGCTACCACGCAATTTGGTATTGGCCACATTGAGGCCCTGCTGGATGAGTTGGTCGATTTCGGAGGCCTTGGCTTTGAATTCCTGCTCGGAAGTGGCTCCATTGACATTGGCAGATAATTCTGATGCGCGAACGAGGAGGTCTTTAATTTGCTCGAGAGAGGAAAAAGTCACCTTGCTGACTTCCAATCCATCTGTCGAATTGCGATGGTATTGCTGATTTTGCTTCTTTTCGACGCGGAGGTTCAGAATGCGCTGCATGGCGGGCGCATCATCGCTGGGCGCTGCGATGCGCTGACCTGTGCTGAGTTGTGTGAGTGCCTTGTTCTGCTCGCTGCCGAGCGATTGAAGGCGACCGAGAAGTGTATCTGGAAAGGAATTGAAGGTGACTCTCATGGCGATTTAGCTTTCTTAGCCTACTCCGAGGCGATTGACAACTTGTTCGAGAAGGGTGTCGATGACATTCACATGGCGGGCTGAAGCTTGGAAACTGCGCTGAAATTTCATCATGTCCGTCATCTCCTCATCTTGGGAAACGCCGCTGAAAGCATCGCGATTGTTCACAGCCATTTCCTGACTGAGGTTTTGATCCTCGAGCCGGATGTTTGTTGTGTTCAGCTCTTGGGCAATAACTGTCACTGTTTTATTGAAGTGACCCACAAATGTCACATTGGTTCCGAGAGCCGTAATCGGGTCTGTTCCAAGACCAGCAATTTTTAGGGCAATATCGTTGGCTCCGGTTCTGGCAGAGGCTTTGAGAGTATTTGCTGTGATTGCGGAGTTTAATGTGATTTTGGAACCTGCGGCGGTTTCTGCAAAGAACTGAGGATTATTCGTTGTATCAACTTGTTGATAAACCTCATTTATAGAAGCCCTCAAATTTGTTGCCAGAAGCGAGATTCCATCGCGAGCACCTTTGACACTCGATGTCGAGGCAGTGATTTGTGCTCCGAGTTTGCCTTCTGGAAGATTACCAAGATTAAATGTGGCATCCTTTGTGTCGTCTACCGCATTAAATTTCAAACGGGTAGCTGGAGCCGTAGGTGCGGCGGAGTTAGGATCGTATTCGTATTTGCCAAGGACATTTTTGCCATCGATCAGATTTATTCCATTCGATGAAACGGTGATCTGCCCTAGTCCATCGGGCACGATGGGCTCGAACTGGACATTGATATACTGCGAGAGTTCCTCAAGCTTGGCCTGGCGCTGGTCGCGAAGATCGACAGCAGAGAAAGGCTTAACGAGTTCGGCTTTGGCGATGTATTCGTTGGTTTTGGCTATTTCCGCCAGAAGACCATTCACAACGCCTACATCGGTTGTCAACTGGGCATCGGCATCCTTCTGAACTTGCTCAAGCCGTTTATCCGTCGCGTTGATTTTATCGACAAGAATTTGTGCTTTTGCGAGAAGCAGTTGCCTTTCTCCGACATCATTGGGCTTAACAGAAAAACTCTCCCAAGCATTAAAGAAATCTGTAAGCGCATCGCTGATGCCACCACCGCTAGCGCCAGTGGCGTTTTGAATGGAAGTCGAGTCTTTGGTGCGGTCGAGGAACTGGCCGAGGGCGGTTTCGGCGCTTTCAAGGACTTTTTTGGCGGCTTCGAGGGAACCAGTGGAGGTGATTTCCCGCATGACGCTCTTGTCGAGGAGAGCGTCGCGGTTTTGGCGGAGGCCCATGGCTTCGACGCCCATGCTCTCGGTGGCGATGCCTGTGTCAATAGATCCGCGGTCACCGATTGCGACGCGTTCTTTGGAGTAGCCGCGGTTATTGATGTTCGCGAGGTTTTTGCCTGCGACTTCAAGACCCTTGGAGTGGACGCGAAGGGCGCCACTGCTGTTTTGGAGTGAACCGATGAGGCCTGACATATTTTAACTTCCTTGTTGAGTTTTCGAGGCGGCCTGGCCTGAACTCGTCAGGCGACAGCCGCTGTGTATTTTTCCTGTATGTATGATGTTCTGATCTGTCCGTGTGACCCGTAGGTGCCTGGCATTGCTCCGGGGTTTCTAACTGCTAGCAATTGTCGTGCCGACTCCACGCACTGGGCGAGGAGCATCCGGTTTTGACGGGTGCGGCGCTGGGTGCGGGTGATGAGGTCGTTGATCTCGTCGATGAGCGCGCGGAGAAGCGGTTGGTGCTCGGGTTGGAAGGTGTGAGTGAGCGAGGAGAGGGTGATATCGGCCGACTTTCCGATCGCAACAGCCGTTTGACGAACCAATTCCTCGCGCTGTTCGCGGATGTGGGTGAGTTTAGCGATTTGCTCGTCCACATCGACATTAATGTCCAAAAATCCCGTTGGGTCCTGGTGGATGATGCAATTTTGCTGACGATCGAAGAGGTGGAGCAGACCTCCATACTCTTGGAGTTCGTTTTGCAATGCGGCGACGATCTCTTTGAATTTCTCTTGGATGTTCATAGTGTTAGATGGATTGAGGTTTCTTCAAAAGTTGGGCTTGGAGGAGCGAGGAGATGCCGTTGGGACCTCCGCTTACGGATTCGGAAATGGAATTTGAGAGGAAGTAGTTGTAGGTTCCTGTCTTATCGGCTCCCGGCGCATCTTGGTTCATCATGGGCTGCAGGGCCTTTTCAAGCATGCTGCGCCAGAGGATCGATTCGAACTGTTTGCAGGAGTCGGCAATTTTTGCATCCTCGGGTGAGGAAATTTTGCCGTTTGCCGGTTTCAGGCCGGATTGGATGTGGGGAGTGAGGGCTGAGATTTCCATAAATTTAGTTCAAGACGAGTTCGGCTTGGAGGGCACCAGCGCGTTTCATGGTTTGAAAGATGGACATCATGTCGCGGGTTGAAACGCCGAGAGCATTGAGTGCAGCGGCCACCTTCTCGATAGTAGGCGCCTCTTCGACGACTTTGAAGTGGCCTTTTTGCTCAGTCACATCAGTCGTGGTGCTTGGCAGAATAGCAGTCTGGCCGGCGGCATTGCCGATCAGCGGGGCGTTCGGCTGGCTGGCGGTGAGTGTGGAGGCGATGGAAATCGTAAGCGAACCGTGGCTGACGGCCACCTTGGACACGCGGACATTGGATGTGGCGACGATCACGCCGGTGCGCTCGTTGATGACGACGCGGGCGACGGAGTCGGGCTCCAATTCGATACCACCGAGGCTGGCGAGGAAATTTACTTCATAGGAGTTGTATTCCGGCGGGACGATCACATTCACGGTGCGTCCATCGCGTGCCACGGCGGTGTTCGGGAACACGCGGTTGATCGCCTCAGCCATGCGAGCGGCCGAGATGAAGTCGGCTTCGCGGAGATTGAGATTCAAGGAACCGTTTTGAACGATCTGCGTGGGAATTTCGCGTTCCACGATGGCGCCATTCGGGATCGTGCCAACGGTGGGGTGGTTTTTCTGAACAGTCGCACCACCGGGTCCGCCTTGACCGCCGAGAAAGCCTCCCACGGCGATGGGACCTTGGGCAACGGCGTAGACTGTTTTATCGGCACCTTGCAGTGGCACTTGAAGAAGGACGCCTCCTTGAAGTGTTTTTGAGTCGCCGATGGATGAGACTGTAACATCAATGCGGGAACCAGGTTTGGAAAAGGGCCCAATATCTGCGGTCACCATCACGGCGGCGACATTGCCGGACTTGATGTCATCAGCAGGCACATTGATGCCGTAGGTTTTCAAAGCATTGGCAATACTCTGAAGAGTCGAGTCGATTTTGCTGTCACCCGTGCCGGCGAGACCGACAACGAGTCCGTAGCCGTTCAACTGGTTGTCCCGCGCGCCTTCGACATCGATGAGATCCTTGATGCGGGAACCACCGGAGTAGTTGAGGGTAATGGGCGAAGAGTCTCCGACCTGCGCGGGGAGCGGATTGACCAGAATCGCTGTGAGAAGTGGAATGAGAGCAAGCTTTTTCACGATTTTAAAAAATTAAGGCATCGGCTTGATTTTATCCCATATACGCACGAGCCAACCCTTCTTCTGGGCTTCAGTAAGCTCGCCTTCGGGAATAAACTCAACTTGGGCATCGGCGATTTTGGTGGAAGGAACGGTATTATCGGAGGCGATGTCGATCGGGCGAACAATGCCGCGCATGTAGGCGTATTGGGACTCTTGGCCGGCGCGGATGATTTTGGCGCCTTCCACGACGAGGTTTCCGTTTGGCAAAACATCCACCACCGTAACGGCAGTGCGGTTCGTTAAAGTAAGAGTGTTTTGAGTGTCACCACCACCGTTCCACTCGCTCTTGGCGGCGATGTCGAGGGTTGGGATAGTGACATCGCCCTCATCTACCGTTCCTCCGGACTGCTTGCTCAGCCAGCTTGGCAGGGCTTGAACAAAACCATTCAATGTGGCGTTCAGTGCAGGAAAAATACCCGTGCCACCTTGAGTGTTCTCATAGGTCTTGATGCGGGCGGTCTGCTGGGTCGAGGTGTCCTCCGAGACAACAATCGTGAGAATATCGCCGATGTTGCGGGCGATCTTATCGGCAAACATACTCTGCTCGGTGGAGCCTTCCTTCAGCCAAAGGGATCCGGCTTGGGCTGGTTTAAAACCCAAGGCAAAAACGGAAAATGCACAGGCGGAAACGAGGGATACTGACGAAAATTTCATGGTGGAGATCAAAATTTGACTTGAACGGTATTGATGCCGACGACTTTGGCTTGAAAGTCCTTGCGGCTATCTGGATTTCGGATACTTACCATTTCCCCAGCACCAGCCGTGCCAAGTGCCAGACCCTTCATGGTGATATTGAGGGAGCCTTCGGAAACAATCACATCAACAAGTTGATTTTTGCGAACCAGCGGACGCAGGGAGAGGTCGCGCGAAGTGAGCGGGCGATCTTGTCCCACGCCTTGCGCCATCTCGTAGATGGAAAGATCGGTATCCGCCGGGACATAGGAGAGATTTTCAGCAAGAGTATCGATATTTTTGAGGGCGCAGGAGGAGGAATCCGGCGTGGCACCGCGGTCCAAGCGGCGGGTAGCGATCCAGATGGGACGCCAGAGCGAGGCGCGGAGGGTTTCTTGCCAGGAACCGATTTGATTGCCACCGGCTACAATGTGGAAGCGGATTTGAGGTCTGGAGGAAAGCCCTCCGAGCGGAGCTTGATCGATGACGAGCTTCCAATCGCGGCCGTTGCGAATTTCGAGCGGTTTCCAGTCCTGGGTAAGCGAGATTTTGAGATCCCCGTCGATCGAGTAGCGGGCAGTGAGTTCCCGTTGCAAGGCATCGACGAGTTCGCGCTCGCCAATGGTCACAGCGTTTGGAGCCGTGACCACGGCCGGAGCGGATGCAGGCTCGGCTTTTTGAAAAGTCGCGGCCAGCGGATTTGTCGGCGCATGGGCCAACGGAGCGGTAATACCTCCCAGATCGGCAGCCTGTAGCGAGGCTGCCGCCGCGATGGGAAGAAAAATTGCGGTGAGAAGATTCATTAACGCTTGATGTTATTAGCCTGCTCCATCATCTGGTCGGATGATTGAATCGCCTTGGCATTCACCTCATAGGCGCGCTGGGCGAGAATCATGTTCACCATCTCTTCGGCGACATTGACATTCGAGGTTTCAAGATGGTTTTGCAGAAGCGAGCCGAATCCAGCCTGAGCAGGATTTCCCAAATTGGGAGCACCGCTGGCAGGGGTTTCGTCAAAAAGATTGCCGCCAGCGCTGCGAAGTCCGGCGGGGTTGTTGAAACGCACCAACTGCAACTGGAAGTTCTGCTGACCGCCGGGAGTCTCGACGGTGACTTGGCCGGTCGATGAGATGGTGACATTCTGGGCATCCACCGGGATCGGCTGGAAACCGCCCAGAACGGGTAGGCCGTCATTGGTCACAACGCGTCCATCGGAGCCCAACTTGAAGCCGCCATCGCGTGTGTAAGCGGTGGTGCCGTCGGGGCGCTGAACCTCGAAAAAGCCATCACCTTGAATGGCGACATCCATTTTCTCTCCGGTTTGCGTGAGTTGGCCTTGGCTATAGATTTTCGCTGTCGAGACCACGCGGGTTCCATTTCCGACTTCCACCGAAGTGGGCGTGAGATTTCCGGCACCCTGCTCGGCAGCAACCTCGCGCTTCTTCTGGTAGAGCATATCTTGGAACTCGATTTTGTTTTTCTTGAAACCGGTCGTGTTCACATTCGCGAGGTTGTTCGCGATGGTGTTGAGGTTCATCTGTTGGGCTTCCATTCCAGTGGAAGCGGCTTGAAGGGCTCTTAACATAATATTTCAGGGTTAGGCGGTTGCGCCGAGTGAGTTGATAGCTTTCGAGATGAGATCGTCGTGCGAGGTGACCGAACGCTGGGCCGCCTCGTAGGCGCGCGACACCGCGATGAGATTCACGAGTTCAGTCATGGGCATGACATTGCTCGCTTCGATGGCGCCTTGGGTGATAGCCACTTGTTCGAGAGCCTGTGGATTGGCGCCTTCGGGAGCTTCAAAAAAACCGCCCTCGACGCGGGTCAATTGATCGGGATCGTCAAAATCGTAGAGATTCAAGCGCCCGAGCACATTCCCGGCTTGGGAAATCGAGCCGTCCCTCGCCACAGAGAGTTCACCTTGCTCGGGATTGACTGTGATGGGGCCGCCATCTCCGAGCACGGGGAGACCGTGTTTGGTGACAAGAACATTGTCTTGGTTGATGTGAAACTCGCCATCTCTTGTGTAAAGGTTTTTTCCATCGGCATTTTGGATTTGGAAAAAACCGGGGCCATCAACCGCAAAATCGGTGTTTTTCCCGGTAACCTTCATGTCGCCAGGGGCAAAATTCACGCTGGTCGTGCGGGAAGGTATGCCTCCGGAGTGCTTTGCGGCGGTGACTCCATCGGGCGAGTAATCGGTGGTTTTCTTCTCGTCGCTCTCGATAGCAAAATTGGCCTTCTTGAAACCGGCGACATTGGCTGCCGCAAGGTTTTGTGAAATAGTTTGTTGCCACCGCTCAAGAGCCGAAAGCGAGGCAGCATTTGTGTAAATTCCTTCAACCATAGTGTCATTTACACAGCATCCGCTGTGCCACCCTGTATTCGCGAGTCGCAAGCCCCTCTTGAAAAGCAAAAGGGGCAGAATTTGCCGAGTTCTGGCATACCATAAACCTCTCGACATCCTGCGAGGTGGCGCGTAGAGCTTCGAAATGCTAACGCCCCTCCTGAACGAGATTTTGCGATCCTCGGCAGAAAACAAAGCCTCCGATGTGATCCTCCGCGTCGAGACAACGCCGCTTTTTCGCATCAACGGCGAGCTATTTCCCGTCGATTGCGCGAATCCCATGGATGAGGACATGGATGCGCTATGGAAAGCGTGTCGAGCACAACCAACCGATTTGGACCACGATGCCAGTCTCTCGACAGAGTCCGGCGAGCGTTTCCGCGTAAACCTTCACCGTCAACTTGGACAACGAGGGGCGGTTTTGCGCAGGATACGCCGAGACATCCCCACAATGGAAAATTTAGGGGCTCCGGCGGAACTCCTCAGCCAGTGGGCGAAATCAAAATCCGGGATCATCGTCATCGCCGGCCCCACGGGCTCTGGAAAATCAACCACCATGGCGGCCCTCTTGGATTCGGTCAACCGCACCGCATCCCGCCACATCGTGACGATTGAGGATCCCGTCGAATATCTTTTCGAGAGTCGGCTCTCCCATTTCACCCAGCGCGAGGTGGGCATCGACACGCCGACATTTGCCGAAGGGCTCCGCCGCTCGTTGCGTCAGAATCCGGACATCATTTTCCTGGGCGAAGTCCGGGACAGGGATTCAGCGTCCACCGCGCTGCAGGCTTCCGAAACCGGCCATCTCGTTCTGACCACGCTGCATGCGTCGAATGTGAAGGAGTCCATCGAGCGAATGGAGAGCCTCTTTGTCATGGAAGAGCGCGGCGGAATTCGCAAAATTTTGGCATCCCAGCTTTTGGGCGTCCTCTGCCAGCGGCTCCCGCCCTCGACCCAAGGCGGTCGTGCCTTGGTTTGCGAGTATTTCACCAACTCGGGCTCGGCGCGGAATCTCATCGCCGAGGGAAGAAGCCGCGAAATCCCCGACCTTTTCGCAAAATCCGATCCCCGGCAGGCGAAGGCTTTCTCGACCTCACTCGCCGAGCTTCTCAAAACCGGCATCCTCTCCGAGGAAACCGCGCTGGAATTTTCCGACAATCCCCAAGACTTCGCCAGAAGCCTGCGAGGCATTAGCTCCGCAGCCCAAGCCACACGCCGATGATTCCAAACGCCACTCCCTACGAGCTTGTCGATCTTCTCTCAAAAGCCGTCGACTCGGGCGCATCGGATGTCCACTTAAGCGCTGGAGCGGCACCCATGATGCGATTGCACGGGGCACTTCAACCCATGGGCGAGGAACCGCTCACCCTCGATTCCTGCCGCGACTTGGTGGCGGGAATTCTCAACGAAACACAAAAGGCCCGCCTCGAGGAAAAATGGGAACTCGACTTTGCCATTCAAGTCGAGGAGCTCGGGCGCTTCCGGGGAAACGCCCATTACAGCCGGGGCGCGCTGGAAGCCGCATTCCGACACATTCCGCACAGGATTCCAGAGTTGAGCACACTCGGCCACCGGCATTCGATTCTGGAACTCTGCGCCCTCCAACGCGGCCTGATCCTCGTCACCGGCATCACTGGCTCGGGCAAGAGCACGACCATGGCCTCGATGATTCAACACATCAGCCAACAGCGCAGCGGCGTCATTATCACCGTCGAGGACCCTATCGAGTGTGTTTTCCAAAATGCCACATCGCTCGTGAAGCAGCGGGAAGTTGGCAGCGACACAAAATCCTTTGCCGAGGCTCTCAAACACGCACTCCGGCAGGATCCGGATGTCATACTCGTCGGCGAGATGCGGGATCACGAGACCATCAGCTCCGCCATCACAGCAGCAGAAACCGGCCACTTAGTGATTGGAACACTCCACACGATCGACGCCCCAAAAGCAGTCGATCGCATCGTAGATACCTTCCCCGCCGAGCAGCAACCGCAGGTCATCGCGCAGCTTGCCAATTCCCTTTCAGCGGTCATTTCCCAGCGCCTCTTACCAAAAGAGGACGGGACCGGCCGCGTGCTGGCGACGGAAATCCTGACAGGAAACACAGGCGTTCGCAGCTGCATACGGGAACGCCGCTGGGAGCAACTGACCGGCCTCATTGAGATCGGCCGTAAGGATGGGATGCACTCGATTGATGACGACTTGGAGCAACTCTACCTCAGCCGTGAGATTTCCAAGGAGGAAGCCATCGCTAATGCGAGGGATTCAAACCGCATGGGAAACCTCCGCCGCAGCACGCAAAAAAAGAATTTCCTGTTTGGGTGAATCCCTCAGCGGGCTTGCATCACCGCAGCGGAGCCGCGACTCTTGGCCATGCGCATTTTTTCGATACTCGCTTGTTTATTTGTGGCCTCCACCGCTCTTGCCCAGCAATCGGGCGAGGCAAAGAAGCGGATTCTTTTCTCAAACACCACTCCTGCGCCTGCATCGACTCCAGCGACCAACATGGAGCCTGCCGATTTGCTCCAGCGCTTCTTCGAAGATTTGAAGGCCGACAAACTTGATGCCGCCTACGAGGGACTTGCAAAAAACACGCTCGTCGCTTCCAAAGCCGAGAATCTCGAGCAGTTGAAAAAACGCACCCGCGACGCCTTGGATAATTTCGGCCCAGTGAAAGGCTACGAGATCGTCGACACACTCGAGATCGGCAACGCGCTCTTCCGCCAAACCTGTATTTCCTTGAACGAGGACCTGCCACTGCGCTGGCGCTTTTATTTCTACCGCTCGGAGAACAAATGGAAACTCGTGGACCTGCGCGTGGATGACGGCATCGTCGAGCTGTTCGATGAAGTCGCGCGCAACCGCAGAAAATAGGCCACCACACCCCGGCGGATGGTATTTTGAAAAAGCCGATTCAGAGTCGTATCCTCCGCCTGCTGGGGGCGATTCTCATCCTCTTGGTTTTGGCTGCGGGTGCCGGCATCTTTATCCTCTCGCGGAACCTCGCCCCTCTGGCGCGTTGGACTTTTGAAAAAAACCTGCCCGATTCGAAAATCGATGTGCAGGCGGTTCAAATAACAGGCCCCGGCGAGGTCTCGTTTACGAACTTTGTCATCAACGACCCTCAGACGGGAAAGGAACTCGCCCGCTTGGAGAGTGGCCGCATCGTCTTTGCGCTGGACGATCTCGCTGCCGGGCGCATCGGCGAAATCCACCTGCACAATCCCAAGCTTGCCATTTCGCCGGGATGGTCGGGCGTCCTTCCGCCTGTGCCCGAAAAGTCCGGCGGTTCAGCGCTGCGCATTCGGCGAATCGTTTGCGACTTCGGCGAGGTCGTCTATGAAGGCGAAAAGGATGGCAAGCCCACCGTGCGCGCGAATTTTTGTTTCAATTGGAAGGATTTCAGTCAGGAGTCACCCGACCCTCTCGAACTTACCCTCTGGGATGTGCAGGCGACCGCTCCGCAGTCCCGCGATCCCTTTCTCATCCTCGATCTGCTTCGTCTCACAGGCGCCCCCGCCGAAATGGTCAAAAATTTCGAACTCCGCAATCTCGACATCAAAGGCGGATCACTCGCTGCAGGACAGGCCCTGGAGCAGCTCGCCCACATGCCCGCCCAAGCGCCAAGTGGTCCGGCATTCACTTGGAAAATCGGAGCCGTGGATATTCGCGGCCTCAAAGCAAGCATCGGCAACAATCCCTGGCGCTCGGAAACCGACGCCGCTTTCACGATCAACACAACCCTCCGCAACCTGACCCCAGCGGAGATCACAAACACCCTTGCCGCCACCAGACAGGAAATCGAAATCAGCGACCTTATCATCCCCTCCCCCAACGATCCCTTTACGCGTGTCATGTCGCTGCGCAGCGTGTTTCTCAAGTTCACCCTCGCGGGGATTCTTGCGAAGGAATTGGAGGATGTCACGGTGCTGCATCCCGTCATCCACATCGGCGAGGACCTCTTTGCCTACATGGAAGCCACCAAAAAACGGATGGCCGCTGGCAACGATACGCCCGCGCCGGGATGGCGTATCAAGAGGTTCGATGTCAAATTCGGCAGCGTCGTCATCGGCAGCGGCGGCCGCACGGAATATGGTCTCCCACTGAACT
>JBILMW010000131.1:0-7605 GCA_044375335.1 Terrimicrobiaceae bacterium
CGCACCACGGCGGAGAATGTCTCCCTCGACGACCTCGCCTCGCTGACCCTGCGTGGAAGCCTCGAAATCCCCGCGCAAGAATATGGATTCCCCGACTACCAGATCGAAATCAACACCGAGCCCGGCAGCCTCCAGTTTTCATATCCCCCGGAGAAATCGATGAGCAATGTCGTCGGCACGGTTCGCATCAAAAATCTCCGCTGGCGCCAGTTTCGAGGCGGCGACTCGTGGATCACCGCCACCTTCGACCGCCAAGGCATCAATGGTTTTTTTGGAGGGAAACTCTACAACGGAACCATCGCGGGCGGATTCAGCTTTTTCTTTGATGACAAATCGCCCTGGATCGGCTGGCTCAGCGGCACGCGTGTCGATCTTGGAAAACTCACAGGCATCATGGCCCCGCATAACTTCCGCATGACCGGCCCACTCGATTTCACCGGCCAGGTTAATGCCGAGTCGAAATCGATCCGCCGCTTGAAAGGCCACTTGGAAACCAAAGCCCCGGGCCGGTTCGAAATCGGAAAAATCGATGACCTTCTGGCCCGCATCCCCACAGGCTGGACCAACCTCAAGCGCGACAGCCTGCGCGTCGCCCTCGAGGCGATACGGGACTTCGACTACGACACCGGCTCGGGAGATTTTTGGTTCACCGATGGACAGGGAGTCTTTGACTTGAAGTTGCAAGGCCCGCTGGGTTCCCGCACATTTGAAACTGTGCTCTATGACGGCGAATCCAACGCAGGCGCATGGAGCCGCACCTCACCACGATGAAACTTCCTTTCGCATTGGCCACTACTGCCACAGGCCTCCTACTTGCCTCCTGCGCCGCGCCGACAGTCAACCTCGCCACGCCGCAACCGATCAAGGTCGATATCGCCGTGCGACTGGATGTTTACCAACACGCCAAGGAGGCAGCGAAAAAATCAGCGCCCACGACGACAGGCACCGATCCGGCCGAGGCCCGGCGCAACCGCATGGCGGATATCCAGACTTTCAAAAACTCGCGCCTCGTCGGCGAGGGCCGCGATGCGCTGCTGGCCATCCGCGCGGACACTCCAGGCGACTACGGCGACTTTATCCGCAAGACGGTGGATGCCGAAAACGCTGACCGCATGGCTCTGATGAAATCCGAAGCCGAAAAACAAAAGGCATCCCTCCCACAGGTTCAATCCAAGCAAGCCAGTCTCGCCGCGAAGCTCGCCTTCAAAGGCGAGTGGATCGAAGTCGTGAAAGACGACGGCTCCGCCGAGTGGATTCAAAAAGAGGAGTGAATCCAGCGATCGCCTGGTTTTTTGATCAGAGCTCGATCGTCGCGCCAATGGCGGGCAGCAGCAGCTCAAGGCCATCTTTAGCGAAAACCGCCTGCGCCGCGACTGAGTCAATTTGGATCGGCGGGAAGGTGTTGTAATGCACGCCAACGACTTTTTTCGCGCCGCAGAGTTCGGCGGCTTTCACAGCATCCTTTGCCCCCATCGTAAAGGTGTCGCCAATTGGGAGGACGGCGAAACGAAGGGCAAATTCCTCGGCGATGAGGTTCATATCGAGGGTGAGCGCGGTGTCGCCGGCGTAGTAGAAAGATCCCTCGCCCGTTTCTACCACGAAGCCTGCGGGATTCCCGCCGTAGGCGCCATCGGGTAGCGAACTGGAGTGGATGGCATTGACCATTTTTGCTGAGCCGCAAGGTAGCGCGACAGAGCCACCATGGTTCATGGGATGCGTATTCGAGACGCCTTGGCGGCCGAGCCAGTCAGCAATTTCCCAGTTGGCGACCACCTTCGCACCGGTTTGCTTTGCGAGAACAACAGCATCGGCGATGTGGTCGGCGTGACCGTGGGAGATCAAAATCACATCGGCTTGGATTTTTGTGATATCCACGCCGGCAGCAAGCGGGTTCGGCGTGATGAAGGGATCAAACAAAAGGCGGGTTCCGCCCGACTCGACCAAGAAGCAGGAGTGTCCGAAATAAGTGAGTTTCATAGCACCCACAACAAACCACAATGGCGCGAGCCAAGCAAAAGTTTAGAACAAGGCGAAGTTGGCAGTCCGCCACTCCTCGCTGACGAGTGCGGCGCGAAATCCATTGCGGGCTACAGAGGCAAGCTCGTCTTGGGAGAATCCAAGATGGGTGGCGAGGTAGAAATACTCGTCCTCGAGGGTATTGCCAAAGCTGATGGGGTCGTCGGTGCTGAGCGTGCAAGGAATGTCGGCGTCGAGAAGTTGGCGAATGGGATGCCGGTCGGGAGAAGGCACGACGCCGAGCTTCAAATTGCTGATCGGGCAGACATCAAGGGCAATCTCCCGCTCGCGCAGGAGGTCGATCACCGAACCGTCCTCGATAGCGCGAACGCCGTGTTCGATGCGCTGCACCCCGAGTTTTTCCACAACATGACGAATAAAATCCGGCCCACAGAATTCGCCGGCATGGGCTTTGGTGAACTTCCCGGCATCCCTCGCGCGACGCCAGTAGGTTTCGGCCCAGTCGCCGAGTGGAGCGGGCTCCACACCGTGAAGGTCGATGCCGTCCAGACTCGGCCAAGAGAGCGCGTCCTCCAACATGGGGGCCATCTTTTCGGTGTAGCCATCATGGTGTATGCCAAAAAAGATTCTGACCTCGAGTCCCGCTGGCACCGCACTCCGAATGGCATCGCAAACCTCGCGTCCATCGAGGTTCATGAAGTCGATGCACCCCGAGGCGAAACTGACCTCCATGTAGCGGATATTTCGCGCCAAGCTGTTCTTGAAAACCACCCGTGCGCAGTCGTGGTAGCGTTGCGCGGAGGTGAAGAAATCCCCCGCGTAGCCGAGGAGTTCGGACTCAAAGTGGGCAAAGTCGCGAAAGCGGAAATCCGGCGCCCATGAGGCGGGCGTGGTCTGGTATTTCCCGGGATTGGCATCTTGGAGAAGCGACCATGGGAGGGAGCCTTCGATGTGAAGATGGGTTTCCGTTTTCGGAAGCGAGAAAATGAAATCGCGAAGGGAGCTTTCCATTTTTTAAGAAAGGATCGAGCGGAGCATGGATTCAAAATCCTCTGCGGCATTTTGACAGGTAGTGGAGGCTCCCGCGATGCGTGCCCGCCTGCATGCGGCGGCATGGACGATAGGATCGGACGCCCAGTCGAGAAGAATGCCAGCGAGATCCGCAGGTTTCGAGGGATCGATGACCAATCCAGCATCCTGCTCAGAGATCAATCGCGCCGCCTCGGAGTCAGCCGGACCTATGAAAAGACAGGGACGCCCGGCCGCAAGGACACCATAGACCTTGCTGGGAACAACGAGACCGCACAGGTTCGGCCGCATGGTGACGAGGTGGGCATCACCCGCCGAGAGGCTCTCGGAAAGCTTGGACGCAGGCTGCGCAGGAAGGAATCGAACATTCGTCAGTCCGCGTTCGGAAACGGCGCGCTGGATTTCGGAGCGTCTCGGTCCATCGCCGATCATGAGAAAAACAATGTGCCGACCCTGGAGATTCTCTGCGGCTTTGAGCACAGCGTCGAAATCATGCGCGAGGCCCATGTTGCCGGAGTAAACGACAACAAAATCCCCCTCCAGATGATGCTCGCGCCGGAACGGATTGTTTTTGCGGTCGATGGGTGTGACCAGCGGAGCCCAGTTCGGGATGTTGAAAATCCGCGCATAGGAGACTCCGCGCTGAACGAGTCGAGATGTCATGCACCGACCGATCGACACAACGGCATCGCAGCGCTTGAGTGCCATGGTGGAAACAAAACGCAGCAGACCGACAAGTGGACTACCCTTCGGAAGCACCCCGATTTCCTCGGCGACCTCGGGATAAAGATCCTGCGCCCAGTGGATGACCTTGTTGCGCTTGAAAAAACCGATCATCGGCCCCAGCACAGCCAGCATGGGCGGATCGGTCATCGTCACCACAAAATCTGTCCTCGGCAGGAGCAGGCCCCTCACAAGAAGCCAGGGAATCATCAGGAAATAACTTGCCGCCCGCAGGATGACACTACGGCGTGAGAGCGCCGCCCCGGCGCGGCGGATAAGCACACCTCCTCGTTTGGCCATTTTGGGCTCGCCTGCCTCTCCCGTGCAGAGAACAGAGACATCCCAACCGCCTTTGGCGAGGGCCTCGGCGATATCGCGGAGCATTTCGCCCGTGGCGCCATTGGATGGCGGATAGACTCGATTGATGAAAAGGATGGATGGCATGTCAGGTGCCCTTTAGCGCTTGGGGTTGTTTAACCCATGGAGTGATGCCGTGGAAAACCCAATAGGCGGGAATTTTCCACATTTCGATACGGGCCCATTCATCCTCCTGCAGACGACCAGGAGGCGTGTCCCACCAGCCGATACGAGAGGTGGTGACACCAAATTCGATTCCTGGGATGCGTTGCTGGAAAGTCGCCAAGGCGCGTCGAGCATGAAACGAGGAGGTGACCAGCAAGGCCCGTCGCACGCCGGATGCCTCAAGCAGGGGTTTGGCGAATTGAGCGTTTTCCCATGTGGTCTTGGATTCCTTCTCGATCGTGATGCACTCTTCCGGAACGCCCGCCTGCAAAAGAGCGCGGCGGTTTGTGGGGTGGTCCCCCGTGCCAATGATGAAAACACGCGGAGCCACGCCATTCTGGTAGAGGCGCGCGGCGAGGACCGGGCGAGCCTGGGATTCCCCACCAAGAACAACAATGGCGTCGGGCTTTTCAATCGGCGACTCGATGACCAAAGCCTTTCTCCAAACTTTCGAAAACCAAACGGGATATCCCGAAACCAACGCGACGGTCAGCAGCAGGAGGAGCGTGGCGGCACAGAAAAGCAGATTGCGCTGGAGGGGTTTCATCACAGGCGGGAGGCTGCCTCGCGGAGGGTGTCCTCGTAGTCCCTGACACGATCCGGCAGGTTGAAGGCTCGGGCCTTCTGAAGCGACGCTCGACGCATGCCTTCCAGGCGCTCGCGATCCTCCAGCATCGTCCGCAGGGACTTGGCGAAGTCCTCGGGTGTGAGATCGGAGAACAGTCCGTTGACACCATGCTCGATCACATCGCTCAAGCCTCCGATGCGGCTTCCAGCAATGGCGAGGCCATGCTTGAGGGCTTCGATTCCCGCCATGGGGAGTCCTTCGGAAGTGGATGTCATGAGAAGAACATCCGCCAACTCGAGGCGTTTGGAAACCCCCTCCGCCGCAAGCCAGCCTGAAAAGGTGACACGGTCTGCAAGACCGCACGAATGAACGAGCTCTTTCATCGAAGCGCCCAGAGGGCCCTCGCCGATGACTTCGAAATGCCATGGCAGGTCTTGGATTTGCGCCAGCGCTTGCACAGCAAGCAGGGGATTTTTTTGAACACTCAAGCGCCCCAACATGAGAATGCGCGGGGGATTTCCGACCCTCACGATCTCCGGAACTGCAATCATGGGCACCCCGTTTAGAATGACCTTTGAGCGGACACCGCAGTTTTTCGCCGCGAGGTCTCCCACAAACCCACTCACGGCCGTTACCGACGCGGCCTTTTTCCAGATGGGTTGGATAAATGGCCCAAGCACGCGAAAGAGGGAATCGGTTTGCTCAGGCACACCGCCGGGAACATCTCCCAAATGAGCGGTGAGAACATAAGGAATGCGCGTCAGGAAATGCAGGGCGAAGGCCAGCGCGCCAGTGGGAACGACAAAGTGGGCGTGAATGACATCTGGCTTCCACGAATGGCACATCTTCCATCCAGGGAAAAATGCCGTGAGAAGATACAGCGCCATTTCAGGAACAGAACAGGTGTCCTCCCGCTTGCGGAAAGACTCGGGGCGGAAAACTCGAACGCCGTTCACCACCGCCTCGCGAGGCAGATGGCGCAAACCGGCCGAGATGACACGAACCTCATGCCCATTTTGCACAAGCCCCTCGGCGACGGACGCCGCCACACGCCCCCCACCCCCGCCGACCGGTGGATATTCGTAGCAGAGGACGAGAATTTTCATGGGAGAAACCGGTCGTAGATGTCCTCAACGGACGAGGTCATTCGCTCGACGGAGAAGCTGGCTTCGATTTTGGCGCGGGCATTTTTGGAGATGCGTGAAGAAAGTTCGGCATCGGCGAGCAACGCTGCCGTGCGTTCGACGAAAAGCGCGGCATCATCCGAGGGAACAAGAAAACCCTCGCCACCATCGCCGATGACCTCTGCAATGCCGTCCAGTTTTGAAGCCACGACAGGCAGACCCATGGCCATGGCCTCGAGGAGCGTCATTGGCAGGCCCTCGTAGCGCGAAGGCATGAGAAGGACATCAGCCGCGAGATAGACCAGGCGCGTATCGGCAACATAGCCAGAAAATGTGACACGGTTTGCAATCCCGAGCGCGGAGGCTTTTTCACGGAGCATCTGTTCCTCGGGTCCGTCGCCCGCCAAAAGAAAATGCAGGTCTGGAAAGCGAGGGGCGAGTTGCGCGGCAATATCGAGGAAAAGGGCGAAGTTCTTCTGGGGGTTCAAACGGCCAACTCCAGCGACGATGCGGGAAGCGGCGGGAAGTCCAAGCTGTGCCCGCGCCTCATCCCACGAAGCCTCGCCGGGACTGAAACGGCGAAGATCGATGGCATTCGGAACCAGAGAGATTTTTTCCGGGGGGATGGATTCATGAGTGGTCAAAAAGTCCCTGCAAGCGGCGGCGACAGCGATGATGTGGTGGGCGAAGCGATTGGTGGATTTGTCGAGGGCGAGAAGGATTTTGTTGTCGATGCGGTGCGGGTCGTTGGTGTGGTCGTGGTTGATGATCACGGGAACGCCCAGCAAGGCTCCGAGCGGCTTGGCAATGATGTTCGACGGGATGAGATGGCAGTGGAGGATATCGGGCTTGTCGGCGAGAATCCGCCAGAGGATCGAAGCGAGGTAGGCGGGAAGAAACTTGTGGGGCGAAAGCGAGTGGACCTTCACACCGGCCTGCGTGAGACGATCCCAGTAAATGCCGTGACCGTGAAGCGTGGCGACTTCATGGCGGAAGCGGGAACTACCACAAGTAGCCAAGTTCAAAACGACCTCTTGGGCGCCGCCAAGGTGAAGGCTGTCGATGATGTGGAGGACGCGTTTCACGAGGAGTTTCTCAGCTGCCATTGTTGCCAAACATGTTCGCACCAGAGGTAGAGACGCTCGTCGGATTTCCCTGCAAGGTGGGCGGAGAGTTTTTCCCGCAGCATGGGTGAATTAGCCTCGGGGGCGATGCGCCCGCTGCGGAGCCAACTCCCGACCGGTGTGCCAAAGCCTTTTTTGCTCCGGTAAATGATGTCATGCGGAAGCAATTCCTCAACGGTCCGCTTGAGCAGATATTTCGTGGTCTTGCCACGGAGCTTGTAATGATGTGGCAAGCGACGGGCGAAGTCAGCGACTTCGATGTCGAGAAATGGACTCCGCACCTCCAAAGAATTCATCATGCTGGCGCGGTCGGCTTTCGCGAGGATGCCGTCCTGCAAATAAATCTCGGTGTAGAATTGAAGGGTTCGATCCACGGGATTTTGAACGGAGCAGGATTCCCACGCTTCGATCGCCTCGCTGTAAATTTCCTCGATACTGAAGCGCGAATCGGTCAGGCGGGCGAGTTCCGAAGGCTCGAGGGCACCCAGCCAGACAGGATTCCAGAGGCGCGAAGGATGATCCAACCCGCGCAGGGTGC
>JBILMW010000029.1:0-19642 GCA_044375335.1 Terrimicrobiaceae bacterium
CTCATCCAGACCGCTGGCCGCGCCGCGCGGCATCTCAATGGCGAGGTGGTTTTGTTTGCGGATACCATCACGGGCAGTATGCGCGATCTTCTGGATATCACCGAATACCGCCGGAGTCGCCAGGAGGCTTTCAACAAGGAAAATGGCATTACCCCACGCAGCGTGGTCCGCGCCGTTCAGGAAAGCCTTCATGTTATTGTCAAAGGCCGCGAGGTTGAGCAGGGAATTCTCCGCGAGGATTCCGCCGGTTTTGATGCGGCAGAGCTGATTCGGGAACTGGAGCGCGATATGGCCGATGCCGCATCGCGTCTGGAATATGAGAGGGCGGCGCTTCTGCGTGATCAGATCGCGGAACTCAAAAACGGCACCTCCACAACAGGCGCACCGCCCATTCGCAAGAAGGCCACTTACGCCAAGGCAAGCCGCAAGAAGCGGGGGTAATCAGAATGCTTTTCGGAGGTGGCTCGGGAGGATGCCGAGTTGTTCACGGTATTTCGCGACAGTGCGCCGCGCGACGCCGAGTCCCCGGTCCGAAAGGAGTTTGACGATGTCCTGGTCGCTGTAGGGATTGCGGTGGTTCTCCTCGCGCACGATCTGTGCAATCGCCTGCCGCACGCTCTCATTGCTCACGCCCTCGCCGTCGCTGTTCGTGTAGCCATGGGTGAAGAAATACTTCATCTCGAAAATCCCCTGCGGGGTGGAAATGAACTTTCCAGCGGCTGCGCGGCTGACTGTGGTCTCGTGAACGCCAACGGCATCCGCCACCTGGCTCATGGTCATGGGTTTTAAGTGCGAGGGGCCGCGCTCCAGAAATTCCCGCTGACGCACGGCTATCTCGCGGCCGATATTCAGAATCGTCTGCTGGCGTTGCTGGATGCTTTTGATGAAAAAATTTCCGCCTCGTATTTTATCGCGCAGGTATTCCCGGACTTCTTTCGAGGAGCCCGCGAGCATGTCCTTGTAGGAATCCGAAATCCTCAAGCGGGGGATTTCGTCGCTGTTCAAGCTCACCGTGTAGTCCTCGCCGTCGTATTCCACAATCACCTCCGGCGTTACAACCTGATTGGTGTCCAACGCATAGGCGCGGCCGGGCATTGGGTCGAGCCGTGCGATCAACTCGGCGGCGTGTTGGATTTCCTTGGGATCAAGATCCAGCGCCTTGGCGATCTCGTTCAGCTTTTTGCGGCCGAGTTCATCCAGATAGTGGCGGACGATGCGCGTCTCAGTTGAATACTGGCGCCCCTGTCTCTTGAGTTGAATCAGGAGGCACTCGGCGAGGTTCCGTGCAGCAATCCCCGGGGGATCGAATTCCTGCACTTTTTCGAGGACCCGCTCGACTTCGTCCGGCAGGCAATCCACTTCGGCGGCGATTTCATCCACCGTCGAGCGCAGGTATCCGCCGTCATCCAAGTTGCCGATGATTTCTACGGCGACAACCGCGTCCTCCTTGGGCCATGACGCTGTGTGGAGTTGCTCCAAAAGGTGTTCGGGGAGCGTGGGTGGGCGCACTTGGGAGTCTAGAAAATGCTGCCGCTTGTCGAGCGCCTCGCGCGTCCATGTCTCGCCCGAGGAGCGCTGCGTGTAGTATTCGCCCCACTGCTCCTCAAGCGGGCTGGCCTGCTCCTGCTGGGTTTCAGTGGCTCTTTCAGGAACGAGTTCCTCCAAGGCGGGATTGGCCCGCAGTTCGGTGTCCACAAGCTGCTTCAGCTCGGCCAACGGCGCTTGCAGCACATGCAGGCTCTGTTGCATCTGCGGCGACAGCGATTGCTGGAGCGCCATCTTTGCGACTTGTTGCATGCCTGCCATATTTCAAGCGAAGACTTGGGCACGGATGCTGCTTCTGCAAGCAAATTTCGCGCCAATCCAAGTGTTCTATTCGAAACGATTGTCATCTATTCATCCAAACCACTTGTCGGACTATATTTACTCGGAAAATTTCTCAAGCCCGTCCTGGGGTGTGCCGATGTTTAAGGGAGGAGAAAATTTCCACCCAGTGAGGTTGAGCACTGATTTAAAGCAGCCCGACGGCGAAACGGACTTCGCACCATAGAAAGACAAAGGATATGTCAGTAGTCATCAACACCAACTCTGCAGCCACATCGGCGGCCTACAACCTCAGTAACACCAATGTAAACCTCCAACGCAGCCTTAACAGGCTTTCCAGCGGTTCACGCATCAACTCATCTTTCGACGACGCCGGCGGTCTCGCTGTGTCCATGAAGATGAGTGCATCGATCCGCCGGACGGATGCCACATTGGCCAATGTAAACAACTCGCTCTCGTTCCTGCAAACTCAGGACGGAGTGCTCAAGACGGCGGATAAAATCCTCAATCGCATGTCCGAGCTATCTACATTGGCTCAGGATGTGACAAAAACAACGACCGACCTTTCGCTCTACAACACGGAATTGAACCAGCTGAAAGGGCAGTTGAATCTCATGGTGGGCGAAAAGTTCAACGGCATCAGCCTGTTCAACTCGGGATCCACTTCAGGTCTCGATGTTGCAAGCACACTCACAGTCGTCACCTCCCATGATGGAGACCAAACCGTAGGTATCACCCAGGTTGATCTGGAGTTCATCAGCGCCTCCGTCGGAACAGCCAGTGGCGCAGGTATGGACATTGGTTCATTTACCGGTGCCCAAGCAGCCGTTGCTACCATCCAAACCGCGATCCAAAACCTCGCAAACATCCGTGCCAACAATGGCGCCGAGCAATCGCGCCTCACATTTGCCTCGGATATGCTCGCGGTGAATAAAACCAACCTCGAGGCTGCCAACAGCCGCATTCTCGATGTGGATGTGGCCGACGAAAGCACGAAGCTCGCCCGCTTCAACATCCTGCAGCAGGCCGGCACGGCGATGCTCGCGCAGGCAAACCAGGCGACGCAGTCGATCCTGCGATTGATCAGCTAAAAAGCGCCTTGAGTGGTTCTCAAATAAAAGAGGCTCTTCCGAAAGGGAGAGCCTCTTTTGTTTTCTTAAAAAAGCTCGCCTTGGAGTGCCGGCTTGGATTTGCCGGATTCCGCCTCGATCTCGCTGACGAGAGATTTGAATTCGCAATCCCGCAGCGCCGCGATGAGTTCCGCATACATTGGCGAGATTTCGAGGGATTCCCAAGGAACAGGCAGCGGGAGGTCGTCGTCGAGGCGCACCATTTCACGGTTTGCGGTGATGATGTCACGACCGGTGATGATTTTTTCGCGAAGGCGGAGATTCTCGATCAGCGAGGTATTTTCCAGCATGGCTTGGACGGAGCCGTGCGCGGTCACCAACTGGACAGCCGTCTTGTCGCCGATTCCTGGAACGCCGGGGATGTTGTCCGAGCTATCGCCCGTGAGAGCCAGCACATCGGCGATCCGCGCGGCCGGAACGCCCCATTTTTCGGCGACCTCGGCCGCCCCGAGGAGGGCGAAGCTGCCTTCTTTGATGTCGGTTTTATTCGTGGAGTAGATGTGGATGTTGTCATCCACGAGTTGAAGGATGTCCTTGTCGTTGGTTGCGATCACCACTTCAGTTCCGGCATTCCGCGCAGCGATGGCATAGGAGGCGATGAGATCATCGGCTTCGGTATTTGGGAGTTCGACGCTCTGTGTGCCGAGGAGTTCGATGTTTTTCTGGAGCCATTCCTCCTGCGGGCGGAGGTCGTCCGGCATCGATGAGCGGTTTTGTTTGTAGGCGGGCTGGAGCTCAACGCGGCGGGCGGGAAGACCAGCATCCCAGACCACGGCAGCACGATCCGGCTTCACATCGGCCAGCATTTTGCGAAGGGCTTTGACGAAACCATATATGGCATTCGTCGGCTCCCCACGGGAATTTTTCAGTCCCCGGATGGCGAAAAACGAGCGGTAAAGATAATAGTGGCCGTCAACGAGAAGCAGGCGCATCGAAGCGGGCCCTCTTCAGCTGGCGATGGTTCCGATCTCCACCGGCTCGACTTTAATGCCGTTCTCCTCAAGCCATGAAATAGCTTTTTTGATCTCCTCGCGGTCTCCATCAAGCTCGAGGGAAACCAAGCCAATCTCATCCGTGACACTGGCCTGCCGGATGTTTGTGACGACTTCAAATTGTCGCGCCAACTCCCAAAGAATAGGGCGGGTAATGAGGCGTGCCGGAAACATAAGCCAGAGGCGTGTCTTTTGCATGACGGCATTGTAACGGCCCCAATCAAAACGCGCCACCATTATGACGCGGAGAAAATCCACGCGGCGCATTCCTTTTCCTGCATCAGGCGCGTAGGAGGGAAGTGGAGTTGGGGATTTTTTTCTTAAAGACTCGTTCTCACTTGGAAAGCCACTTCTTGAATGCCTTCAACAGCGTATCGCCCAAGCCGGGCTCGATCGGAGGCGTTCCAGTGAGCGGGGTTACACTCAGGTGCTGAACGCGGCGGAGTTCATCAAGCTGGAGATCGAAGACCAAGGGGACAATAACCTCCAAGTCGAATTCGCAGTCGGCTGCGTCGGAGACAAATTCGCCCCGCTCGTTTTCAATCCCTCTTCGGAGCGCCTCCTGGTAGGCGCCGGTCGCGAGGTGAATGCGGCCTTGGTGAATCAAGAACGGTGCGAATCCTGGGGTGTTGCTGTCAGGCTCGACGGGGCCCGTCCATTCGGGCCACCGGGACTTTTCCCTCCAGCCATTCGCCAGGGAACCCGCTGGAAAATAGGGGCCGCAATACTTGGCTTGGATGTTTCCCGTCCAAGGAAGGCTAAAATGTCGAAAAAGCGGCGAGGTTTGCCGGACGGTGAATGTTTTTTCCCCGCCACCCTTGAAAATCAGATTCGCTCTCAGTCCAGTGCGAAGGGAATCCAAGGGCTCTGGTTGTGCAGTCAGTTCGTCCTGGGCATTCCTCACCTCGGGGGGATTCATGATGCGTTGGTAGACTTCGTCGGTGAAAAAATACAGGGACAGGTCGAGACAATCGGGATTCATGCTGCGCGTCTCGAGCGCGATGCAGTGCGGAGCGGATTCCGCCCGCGGTATGGGGCGGGCATTGTGCCACGGGGGAGGGGACCCTCTTGTGAGGCGCTGCCAGCGGTGCATTGGTGCGCGGGTGAATGATCCAAAGACAACAGGGTTTTGGTCCCCATAGGCATGCACAGATGGCACACCGGTGTTCATGTTCACAAAAAGCCGTCCCTTTTTTTCACAGAGAACATCAAAACAGGCGGCGAGCAACGGCGCGGCCTGCGTATCCCAGAAATGAGAGTCGGGTTTGACCACGGCGGCCCACACACAAACGACATCGCCATCGAGATTCTCCTGCGTGAAAGGCTCTGTGAAGGTCTTGCCATCGATCTCGCGACCGCTTGCCAGATCGACGAGGCTGACCTTGTAGAGGGCGTCGCGGATTTGAGGCATTTTTTCGTGAAGCATGTCGAGGGCCTGTTTTTTTCCGCGAATGCTTGTGGCAAGGCGCGCCCAGGTGTCGCTCAGGTCTGCCGCCCCCGAGTAGCCGGAGCGCCGCATGAAATCAGCCACCACGCCGCGCCGCACGCGGGCGCGTATGGTTTTGACCACAGCGCCATTTTCATTCCGCGATGAGATTTCGTCGTAGGACTCGATGCAGCCATTAGTGAGCAGCTTTTGCACATCGCTCTCGAGCTGGAAGTTCCTCGTCGTGGTGGAGGAATAAACCAGCGTTCCGACCGTGCGCTCGAGCGCTTTGACAAAGGCCGCCTTCAGCGCGGAGTCCTCATCCACACCGCTTCCCGTGACCTCCACCTCGTGGATGCCTGCCGCACGCGCCTGGGCGGGCGACTGCGCCGCGGCTTCCGCTAAAACGAAAGACAACAGAATCAGCGCACCGAGACCTTTCAGAAATATCCTCGCCACTCTACGCTCAGGCATACTGGGCCGCCATCTTGCGGGCGCTTGTCGCGATCGACTCTGCGAGGTTCGCCGGTGCGAGCACTTTCACTTTCGGCCCCCAGCCGAGAATCCATGGCTGGATTTCGAGGGTGGAATTCAGCCGCAGAGTCAGGCGGGCGCGACCACCCGCGAGATCTTCGAGTTTCTGGTTCGGATGCCATGTCGATTCCTTCAGGCGCTCCACGACTTCAGCCTCAAATTCCAGCACCACATCCTTGGGAGCATCGGTGCTGATGACACTGCCGAAGCTGAATTTCAGCAGGTCGCGCGGATGTTTCTCCGGCTTCGCTGTGAATTTTTGCGCGGTCGCTTTGATGTTGCTCACGCGCGGGAAAGCAAAGGGCGTGAGGTGGCGTGTGTTGGTGTCCGTGCCGTAAAAGTAAAAGCGCCCGTGGTGCATGACCATGAGATGCGGCTCGATCGACTTGTGCTTCGCAGCCGCATTCTTGGGGCTCTTGTAATCGAACTCGACGACTTTGCGTTCCTTGATCGCGCGGTGCAGGATGTTGAAAATCTTGAGCTCTTTCGTGCTCGATGGCGGGTTGTCGGCGAAACGGAAATGCACCGTCTCCGACCAGGCATCCCAATTTTTCGACCCTGTAAAAATCCCGAACATCCGCTCGAACGAAGCCAGGAATTCCTGTCCTAGTTCGGTGGCCTCGTAGGGCAGTAGGCATTGCTGAAAGAACGAAAGCAGGAGGTAGTCCTTGTCCTTGAGTTCCATCGGCGGCAGAAACCTCGAGTTCTCCTCGATCACATAGGTCCCCTCGCGCGCATCCCAATCCAGGTCCATCTCCAACCGGTCGCAGATGAATCTAATGTCTCGGAGCACCGTGGCCCGATCCACCTCAAATTCCTCCTGCAGCGAGGTGCAGGTGATCTTTTTTCCAGACTCGCTCGCATTCTGCAGCAAGCTCACCATGCGGAAGATGCGCTCTATTCCGGCGCGAGTGCTCACGCCGCGTATTGGTTTCTTTTCTTTCAGTTTTCGGATTTTGGTCATAGGGAAAAAAGGGTTGCTGGTTCGGACTTCAAAAATGCCAAAAATGTGACGTTATGCCACGGCTAATTCGGGGCCGGGGTCAAGTTGTGCGGGAGTAGGCGCCGCGTGGTAGTATTCGCGGACTTCGAGCCGGTGCGCGGCCGCTTCGGCCACATAAGGATTCAAATCCGATGACAAGCGCCGCAGATCGCGGATTGTTGTATGTGGAGACTTCGCGGCGATATGGCGCAGGAACGGGTTTTCGGATTGAGCCAAGCTTTTCACCAAATCTCGAGAGGGTCTTTTTCGATGCGTGATTTTGACGCCCTCGTCGATGTAAAATCCCAGAGGTATCAACGAAGCGTGGACTGCGTTGACCACGCCGACATGGTTCCGATCCTCATAGAGCGACCAGAATGCATTCGGTGGCGTTTCGGTGGCGGCAGCCAATGTCAGGCGGACTTTGTGCGACGGGTCCTCTGCCATCGCGGTTAATTGGGAGGCGAACTCCAAATAAAGCTCTTCATAGCTGGCCAGGATTTTTTCGCGCCTGAAATCACTGAGCTTTTTCAGCAAGTGGGCGGCCATGCCGGCACGGACATTTTCCGAGGCGTCGCAGAGCAACTTGTGGGCATGTTCCTGTGTGAGGACCGTGAGTGGGATAATCGCGAGGCGAACTTTTTCCGAGGGATCCCGAAGAAAGTCGTTTAAAATCTTATCGATCAATACTGGGAAATGAGTGCGGGCTTTTGCTTCAAGCTCCAGAGCCACAGCCATCCGCACGCTCTCCTCGGCGTCATGCACCAAATCCAGCAGGATGTCGGTGTTGAGACCCTCGCGTTGGCAAATGCCTGCCCGAGTTTTTGCCGTCAGGTGCGGCTTGCATTCGAAATAAAACGGAATCGCCAGATAGTTCACCGCGTCGCACAGCACCTCCTGCACCTCGGGAGCCGCTTCCCGGACGATTCGGCACCGCGCATCGTTCGGCGTCTTCTTGTTGGCCAACACAGCCTTCAGCACGGCCGGGTCGTCATCCATCCGGAAGGCGCGCAGCACCCCGGCTTGAGTCGCCGCCTTGGCCATGGCCAAACGAACCGCCTTTGCCGAATCGCCCGCCAGTTTCAATTGCGCCGCGAGGGATGCCAACCGCGCGCCAGTCAAGAGGGCTCTCGTGCGCGCATCGCCTGTTTCGATGAGGAGATCGACAGTCTCGGGTGGCAAATAGGCGCCCCGTGCCAACGTTTGTTGAATCTTCGGGTTTTTTCGGCGCGCCAGTGACAGCGTGGACTCGATAAAAACAGGACGCATCGGCTTCTCTCCCAATTCGTATTTTGCGATCAACTCCGCAAACTTGAGAACCACCTCCTTGCAAGGGTCGTTTGCGAGCGCACGCCAGATTTCATCCGCGGCCTTGTCGAAGAAAAACTCGCACCTTGGATGTGGTTGCACAGCTTGGATGAATGTCTTTCTGATATCTGAGTCGGAATCGATCGGAAAATTTTTGAAAACGGACGCGTTCCACTCATCCAGCGACTCGCTCGCCAGCAAGCCCAGTCGACGCGGATTGAAAAGCATTTCGGGAAGGGATTCGTTCCTGCCCCTCAGAGAATTAAAAAGCTCCAAGAGCACCGGCTGCCCGACCAAATCTGGAATGTCACTCGGCAAGGTGACCTCCCACAGTGTTAAAACCGGATTCTCCAGCAGACACTCCGGATGCTTCAGCCAAAGCGCCCGAAGCACATCTAAAGGCGTATTCGGATTCCGTGCGACGGCCCGCTTCGTGTCCCGGCTTCGCGACTTGGCCAATTGAGATAAAATCACTGAATCCAGCGTGGGATCACTCGGGTCGGGGTCGGATTGATTCATACAGATTGGAATCCCATCACACTGCCAGTCGCAGGATCAGCATCAGGCTAACCTGCCGAAGACTTTTTTTCACCGATCGATTTCTCTATTTTGACAGAATTTGAAAAAAAATGACCCTGTTGCAGGATATGCGCCCCGAGTTGGTGTAGGTTGTTTGCCAATTATGCCACAAAACTCTGCTTCACTCATTGAATCCGTAGATCCATCCTCAACCGACTCCGCGTCTCTTGGAGCGCCTGCATGCCTTTCGGTGGACGCTTCTTCGGATCTCGAGATGGCGAAGGATTGCCTGACGCCGCCGGATTGGTTGGCTAGGGCGGCGCGTTCCTTGGATGAGGCTATCCTGAAAGCCGTTGCTCGAAATCCAAATACTCCGAAGCGGGAGTTGTTTCGGCTTTGGATGAAATTTCCGGAGGCGGCTGCGGAAAATCCCGTTGTCACGCTCTGGGAGTTCACCTCGTCAAAGTCCGTGTCCTCAGTGATCCCGAAGCGGGTTCTTGTTTCTATTTATCAAGGGTTTTTGATGCGATCTGGCATGAGTATACCGGAGGCGTTGATTCCGGTCGAGTGGCGCATTTATTTTCTACAAAGCAACGATTTCGAGCCAAGGATTCCATTGCATTGGTTTGTGAGGGATCCGAATGTGGAAGTGAGGCTGGCGTTGCTTCAGAGGGCTTTGCAGGAGCGGTTTGAGAAATGTGGTCCCGCGCTTTTTCCTTTTGAGTCCTTGGAATTGCTACTGGCCGACGCTCCGCTGGTTATCCAGGAAGCGTTTGCTTGTGCTGTAGCGAAGAAGTGGATTGCCGTTGAGGAGGATAGCGTGGAATTTTTGGAAAAAACGGCACGCCATTTGTATTCTTTGGAACTCGAGATTTTGTATGAGCACCTGTCGCGGTGGGAGTGCCTGCCGCCGGATCTCATCGCGGCGCTTTCCAAGCACGGCGCTCCGCGCGTTCTTGCCAATCTGGCCTCACTGCCACGCTGCACGCCTGCCGATCACGAGCACTTGGCCGTCAACGATTTCCCGGAAGTGCGTGCTGCTGTGGCTCGCTTCACGCGATCGGCCGCGCTTCAGGAGCGGTTGTTTGGCGATCCTGCGCCCGACGTCCGCGCCGGTTTGGCGTCCTCGCTGCACATCCCCGACGACATGCAACGGCGTCTCATCGCAAACAGAAATGCGCATATCCACCAAGCCTTGCTTAACAATCCGCGAGTTCTGCCCGAGGTTTTAGCCTATTTGGCCAAACTTCCCTACACGGGATGTAAGAACCAGATTTTTGCACATACTAATGTTCCGCAGGATGTTTTCGATGAATTCATGGCTAATGGCGTCGAGCATGGCGTCTCCCAAGGCCACCTCGCCGCCAAGCCGGAGCGCCTCACTGCGGATCTCTACAAACGCCACAAGCACAATTTCGAGTCGTGCGTCCTGCTCGCCTACGCAAACAACCCCCGCACTTCCACAACCATCCTCGCCGAGTTGGCCTGCCACACCAACCTTGAAATCCAGAAAGCGGTCAGCGATCTCATCAACCCCGCTTCCCTCCAGCCAAGCTTGATTTCCGAAAGCCGCGCCATCGCGATCATCGAGACCGTCTTAAACCACCCCGCCACCACAAGCGAACACCCGCTCCTGCGCTCTCCTCGCATGAGCACAGCCCAGGCGCTCCGGATTTTTGAAAATTCCCAATTCGAACCCGTCTTGCGCTTCTCTCCTGTCCTGAATCGCCTCGCGTCCTTCCGTAGTCAGGGGTTCTTTTTCGAATACGCCGATCTCTATCGCAAAATTGCCGAGCCTCTCACCGCCATGGTCCCGCACCTCCCGCTCAGTGCGCTCCGACCATTGACCAACCAGAGCGAAACGCCCGTGATCATCCGCGAAATCATTAAAAATACGACGGATGGCAACATCCGTGCCAGCAACTTCGTGCAGAGCTATACCATCCCTCTCAGCGCGATCATGGAGGCATTTCCCGAAGCGTTCCCGTCCACCGGCGAGCCGTGCCTCCAAGCGACCCCGCATCAAATCCTCGAAAAACTCGCCACCTCCCCGCACTCGCTCTTGGCGCACTACGCCGAGCGCTGCCTAAACAGCCCACCCGAAAAATGGGCAAAACTCGTCGGCCGATATCCCTCTGCGTAGACAGAATTAACAGAGTTTCAGAATTATCCCGCCTTTTCGGTTGTGGTTAATTTCTCTGAATTCGGATTTAAAATTCTGTAAAATTCCGTAAATTCTGTCTAAAAATTACCCATGCAGCGACTTTTATTGTCAGGTTGCCCAAATGCCGAAACCGGCAACCGATTCGCACCCATCCGGCCATCGATAAAAAATTTCACCCCCCTGTGGCATCTCATGCGGCAGCTGTCTGGTATAATAGGGGTAAACAGCAGTAGGTTTAAATCAAAAATATATCAACACCAGTAGATTGCTATTGTATCAATCCTCAAAAAAAATATCTATTTTCCCAATGTTTTCCGTTTTTCCCTACACCAGTGCAGATGAGTTATTGGAAGAGTTGGTATCGCATCTTTCTGGGAAGCGAGAGGGCAATCCATTGGCTCCCTTGAAACTGGTGGTGCCTTCGGTGCACTTTAGAGACTGGCTCCAGATTAAATTGGCCCGCGAGCTGGGTATTTGCATGGGGTTTGAATTCTCCATGCCGCAGGATTTTGTTACTGAAGTCTTCGCGGCAGCCGACATTAAAAAGGCAGGCGAATGGTCGAAAAGGCGCTTGGAGTGGTCCGTTTTTGAGCATGGCCGGAATTTCCCCGGAGTCGGTGCTGCGGCATCGGTGAGGGATCGATTTGCCATGGCCAGGCTGGTGGCGGATCGCTTGGATCAATACGGCCATTTTCGTCCGGAGATGTTTGAGGCTTGGAGCCAAGGGCGTGGATTTCTGCAAAAGCCCGACCACCGCGCCGAAGAGGCTTGGCAACGCGATCTCTGGAGCAAACTTTTCGAAAAATTTGAAAACGATCAGGGGCTCCTCCCGCAGCGTCTGAACAATACGGAGGCTGCTGTGAAATTAAGGGATGCATTCCGCGCTGTCACAGTGATAGGCAGCGGCTCGCTTGATCCGCTCTTGATGGAAACGCTTCATGTCCTCTCCACAAGCGGAGTGGGAGTCGACATTCGCGTGATTCTTCCCTGCCTTGGCTACTTGGCTGATATCCGCAAGCAAAACCAGAGCGGGAATCTCGCCTTGCCGGATTCCTCATCGGATCCCGAGGACTTCCAGCTGGGAGCCGAGGTGCAAAATAATCCGCTTCTTGTCTCGATGGCACGCCATGCCGTGGGAGCCTTTGTTTTAATCGGCGAAAATGGACACCAATACGAGAACTGGCCAGATCCTGGCGATTTGGTTGAGCAATCAACACCCAACACGCTTTTGAAGCGCATCCAACAGGCAGTTCGTGCAAACAGCGAATACGCCAAGGTGGATGGACTCAACGCGGATGACAGCTTGCGCATCCACGAGTGTTACGGCGCGCGCCGCGAGTTGGAGGTGCTGCGGGACGAGTTGCTGCGCGCATTTTCCGACATTGAAGATTTAAAACCAGAGGATGTGCTCATCGCCGTTCCCTCTTTGGATGACTACGCACCCTTGGTGCCGGCTGTTTTTCACACGAAGGAAAATCCACTACCGGTGCGTCTCACCGAATTGCCCGCAAGCGAAGGCGACGAGATTCTCGAGGGGCTTCTGGCTTTGCTCGAGCTGGCCCGTGGCGGGCGCGGTCGTGCCAGCGAGGTGCTCGATCTCATGCAACTCCGCGCCGTGCGCGAAGCGCTCGGGGTGGGGGAGGATGAGGAGAAACTGGAATTCCTCGCCGACAAATTCCGCGACAGCGGAATCACGCAAGGATTCGCGATTGGCGATGAGCAGCCCGGCGACTGGGAGTTCTCTATAAATCGTCTTGTGGCGGGCGAGTTCTTTGGTTCCCAGGAGCCGGAACAATCAGCCGAGGGTGGATTTCAACTCCCCGTCGCGGACAGCATGGGTTCGAATTTTTCAGAGCTGGAAACATTTCTCCAATGGCTCGCGGATTTTCGCTCCACACTGCTCGATTGGCAAACAGCCGCCTCCCTCGGCGAATGGACGGATCGCCTGAGGAAGGCCGCCGCCTCCTTGCTCGCTGGTCAAGACGCTCGCATGGGTGAGGCCGACAAATTCCTTCGCTTCCTTTCCGGCTTGGCTGTCACAACGCCCGTCGATGTCGCTGTGATTCTCGATTGGATGGAGTCCGAGACCGACGAAGCCAATCGCCGCGCGTCGATCTCCGGAGCCACGCCATTCGGCCGCCTCAAGCAACTCCACAACACGCCCTGCCGCGTGCTTGCCTTGGTCGGAATGCAGAACGACAACTTCCCCTCGCGCACAAAATCCCCGTCATGGGACCTCCTGCGCGCGCAACCAAAAATCTGGGACCGCAATGCGCGTGTGGACGAACGCCAGATGTTCCTCGACGCCGTGCTTGCGCCCACCGAGCGCCTCATCATCACCGCTTCAACGCAAAACATTCGCACCAACAAAAAACAACCCTTCTCCACCTGCGTGGACGAACTCCTCGCAGCCGCACAGAAACTCGGCGTGGAACGCAAAGCCCTTGTTCTCGAACACCCCCTCCAGCCGTTTTCTGCAAAATACTTCGAGCCCGGCAGCAATCTCTCAAAGCCATTTGGAGAGAAAGTTCGCGAGATCGCAATAGCGGCAAACAACAACTGCAAAGCCCCTCTTCCTTTTCACAAAGCCCCCTTCAAAGACAAAGAAATGCCGTCGGTCGAAATCACAGTCGCTCAGTTGGCCGTCTTTTGGAGGTCTCCTGCGCGTGGATACCTCAAAGCTCAAAAAATTGACCTTCCTCTGGAGGATGACGACGACACCACACTCGACTTTTCTCCCGTCAATCTAGACAGCCTTCAAAAGTGGAAGTTAAAGAATGCCATTTTGAAAGAGCAGCTCTCTGGAATTCCTAATGAATCCCGCTCGAAAGCGCTTGCCGCCGCCGATCGCGGACTGCCGCCGGGCTTCTTGGCAGAAAGCGAGTGGCAGGTTTTTCAAAAGATGGAGGCGATTGCTAATGAAATCAAAAAAGCAAAGCCCACCGATCGCATACTAGAGTTGGAAATTTCAGGTTGCCGGATTTCATGTCCCGTTCAGCTTTCGAATGACATAGTTTTCGTCGGAGATTGCGGAAAAATGAAGGAGGCCAGACACTTTCTGCCGTATTGGCTTACCGCTCTAGTCGCCGCCGCATCGGGCTTGATGGGAGGCCTGGCGATTTTTTATGAGGGGGACCCAGTGAGTGAACTTCGCTCTCCAGTAATCGATCCCGAAGACGCGAAAAAAATCCTCAAGGCGGTCCTCGATGGTTACCTACAAGGGCAACATCGACCGCTACGCTTTGCATTAGAGGTCTCTCCCGTCCTTGTCATGGACAGCAAAAAAACCCCCGCAGAGAAACTGGACGAAGTCATAAAAACTGCTTTTCACAAAGCCAGAACAGTCTGGGTGAACAAAGGATTCGGCGACTCTGCGGTGCTCGGTGAGGGGCAGTCTCCCGCCGCCATGCTTGCTTGGAGGGACGCCGATCCCTTTGAGGATGAAGAGGAGTGGATGGAATGGGCGCTGGCTATCAGTGAACCCTTGGCAACCTGGAAAAAAAACTCAAAGAAAAAATGAACTTCTTCGATCCCGTTAAATCAAAGATTGAGCCCGGCCTTACAGTCATCGAAGCGAGTGCGGGCACTGGCAAAACATTTTCCATCAGCCATCTTGTGCCGCGACTTCTTTTGGAAAAGCCCGAGTTGCGTCTCAGTGAAATCCTCTTGGTCACTTTCACCACCGATGCTGCCGGGGAGCTCGCCGACCGAACACGAAAGGTCTTCGCCGACTTGGTCTCCGACAATCCTCCTGAAAACGAGACGATGGCCGCCTTGCGGACCCGAATGGTTGAGACCTGCAGTGGAGTGGACAAAATCCAGCAAGCTATCCGTGAACTTGACCTGCTGAGTATTTCGACCATCCACTCGTTCTGCCAGTCTGTCATTCAGACCGAGGGGGAACTTTGTGGTCTCCCTGTGATGCCTGAGGTGTTGGCGGACTGGAAGGATCTCGTTCGTGAGTCCCTTCATGACATCTGGAAATCAAGAGTCGCCAGCGAGGAAATGCTTGCCCGCATCGCAGGAATGCTTGGTTGGAAGTTCGATGAGGATTTGAGCTTTGTTTCGAAGGTGCTTGAAATGCCAGAGATTCGAGTCGAGCCAAATCCTCCGCTGTTTGAGGAGTTG
This sequence comes from Terrimicrobiaceae bacterium, assembly GCA_044375335.1. Classification (GTDB taxonomy): domain Bacteria; phylum Verrucomicrobiota; class Verrucomicrobiia; order Chthoniobacterales; family Terrimicrobiaceae; genus UBA967. The sequence goes on from JBILMW010000029.1 coordinate 15,008, forward strand.
TTTGCTGGATTGAGTAACCCTAGGGGGCGCTTTCAACCTGCGGAGGTGAGCGAGTTGGAGGCTGTTTTCGATCAGGTGAAATGGAATACAGCCGGGCGAACGCCTGAGTTCCGTGCGGCGGTGCTTGAAACTCTTGAAGCCCCCGGTGACCTTACCGGTTGGTTTGACGCCGTTCAGTGGGTTGCTCAATTGGATAAGTCGGATTCAGGAGCAATAAGGAAGAACGGAGACATCCACTCTCGCATCGCAGAACTTCAAGCCGTCAAAACCGCCAAAGCGATTCTTGTAGACTTCAAAATGCTGACGCTCTCCTGGAGGAAACACCTCGCTGAGATCGTCGCAGAAAAAGTCGCTGCAAATCTTCATAGCAATCGCCTCGCCACCTTCAACGGGATGGTCAACACCTTGGATGAGGCTCTTCGTGGACCTCATGCAGAGACCTTACGAAAACGAATTCGGGAGCGATTCAGGTTTGCTCTTGTCGACGAGTCTCAAGACACCGACGGAGCACAGTTCCGCATTTTTGAAAAAATCTTCCTCGATTCGCCAAAACACTCGCTCGTTTTGATCGGCGATCCGAAGCAGGCAATCTACGCCTTTCGGGGAGCCGATGTGAATACCTACCTCACCGCGAAAAACCGCCCAGGCGCGCGGATTTTCACGCTTTCAGCCACCTACCGTAGCCCGCAGCCATTGGTCGAATGCGTGAATGCCCTCTTTGACCATTCGCGCTCCTTCCACAAAGAAAATCTGGATTTTATTTCATCCTCTTCCGCCATGTCGCAGGACACTTGGCTTCAAGAAAGTGCCGATGGGACGACTCCATTCGTCCGCCTTGAGGCATGGATTGTTCCCGATACGCAGGTCGAGGATTTTTCAAACGACGGCAAGCGCCTTTCCGAAATCTCCAAGGCAGTGGCGTCCGAAATCGCCCGCCTGTTGGCTTTGGATGGGGTATCCACTGGCATCGTTGAAAAGGGAGCTGAAAAACCCCGTCGCGTGGTCCCGGCCGATTGCGCCGTCCTCGTTTCGCAAAATTATGAGGCTGTCGCAATTCACGATGCCCTCAAGGCGAGGGGAATTCCTGCCATTCGAAAAACCAGCGAGGATGTAATGGGCTCCGAAGAGGCGCGCGAGATCTTGACCCTTCTCATGGCGGTGAATTCTCCTCTTCAAGCAAAAATTCGCCGCGCAGCTTTGGCAACGAGACTGCTTGGCAAGACCGACGAGGAGATTCGAGCCACCGATGAGACGGACAAAGACGACACGGTATCCAAATTCCAAAATTGGAAACTGGAATGGAGTCGGCGTGGAATTTCAACTGTCCTCGCGCTCATCGATGACCAAGAGAGTATATCCAAGCGCCTAGCTGCCTCAAAGGATGGTGAGAGACGCCTTACAAACTTCCGGCATCTTACTGATATTCTCTCAGGATTTGCCGCCGTCTCTGGAGGCAAGCCAAATCACTTGCTGATTTGGCTGGAGCAGGAAATCGCACGAGCAAGCGGGTCGGGCGCTCCGCCGGATGAAAGGCTTCTCCAACTTGAGAGTGACAGCTTGGCGGTTAAAATCACAACGATGCACTCGGCAAAGGGGCTCGAGTTTCCCCTTGTTTTCTGTCCGTTTCTTTGGACTTCGAAGACACCTAAAGGCTACCAAGTGCTGAATCGAAACAGCGTGTTCTCGATGGTGGATACAAACCTTTGCGAACCAGAGTTGCGTGTTGAAATAACAGAGTCGTTTCTCGAAGAGCGTTTGCGCTTAACCTATGTCGCACTCACCCGAGCGCAGGTGAAACTTTGGCTCTGCGCGGGAGCAGTTCCGGGTAAGAAAGGAAGCGCATCCGCCCTCGATTGGCTGCTGCGTTCCGACCAGAATATTGGTTTTTCGGCCTGGGAGGGCGTAGCGGCTTCAAATCGTGGCGCCACGCATAAGGTTGCTTTCCAATCCATCGTCGAAAAACTCGGCGGCTTGTGCCTCGTCAACGATGGCCTGCCATTATTGCAAAGTGGTATCTATGATCCTCCAAAGGTTGTCATCACGGATCATGTAGAGCCAGTCCGCGTGCCAAGAACCTTCTGGCGCGTCACATCCTTCTCCCAGCTCACCCGCGAGAAGAATGCCAAGGGCGATGCATCCAAACCGCCGAGCGAAGAGTCCGGGGATGCACCGCAGTCGACTCCAAACCGCTTCGCCGCCCTGCGTGGTGGCGCGGCTTTAGGCACGGCGGTCCACGACTTTTTAGAGACATGGAATTTTGGCTCCGTGCCTGATGCCGCCGCTCTCGATAAACACTTTTCGGGTTACTCCCTCGAAAAAGGCTATGAGGACATTACTCCCGCCTCTGCCGATATGCTCGGTCATCTCCGCGAGGCCCTCCTGTCTGGGATGGATTGCTCCGTCGAGGCGGCTTGCCGCACGCCGAAAACCTCCGAGTGGCAGTTCCACCTACCCGCCATGTCGGGGTTCAGTGTTGCGAAAATTGCGAAGGTTTTTCGCGATAATGACGACAGCGAATATGCCGATAGCCTCGAATCGCTCGGCTCCGATGCTCTGGAGGGCTTCCTGCAGGGATTCATCGACAAAATCGCAGCCTATGGCACCACTTACGGGGTCATTGATTGGAAGACCAATCAACTTGCATCCTACGATGGGGAATCCCTCCGCAAGGCCGCCCGCGCGAGCCACTATTGGCTCCAGACCCACCTCTACCTCGTTGCCCTGAGCCGCTATCTCGGGCCGCAGGCCGATATCCGTGGAGCCTGGCTCATTTACTTGCGAGGAGTCAAAAGCGGCACGCCGAACAGTGTTCTTCATATCAAACCAACACCCGCCCTCTTGCAGGGCCTCGATGAACTCTTCACCCGTCCAAACGCATGAAACCAGAAACCCAATGGCTCCAAAAAAAGTGGGCAATGCCCGATGCCGCCTGCGATGCAGTCGATAAACTCTTCGCCGCGCAAAAAGAGGGATCGACCGCGCACAAACTGGAAGCGCCTGTTTCAGACTGGGGTAAGGCAGCGGCCCCGCCGGATGGCGACAAAAGCACACCGCTCGTTGTCGTCGATCATGACGCCTCGACCTTCGTTCAAACGCGCTGGTTTTTCGAGGCCGAGAAAAAAATCGCCCACTCCCTGAAGGGATTGAATTCCGATGCCCTCGTGGACTGTTCGCCAGAAAAACTCGCCACACATTTTCGCGAGGAAGGCCACCAGCGCAATGCCGCCGCCATGGCTCTTGCAAAACGCCTCACAGTCATTACCGGCGGACCCGGCACGGGAAAAACCTATACCCTTGCCCGCATCCTCGCCCTCCTCATCGACGGCGGGATTGATCCCAAATTCATCCAACTCACCGCTCCCACAGGCAAGGCGGCAGACCGCATGAAGGAGGCCGTGAATCAAGCCTCCACGAGCCTTGGGCAAGGTCTGCAAGGCCATCTCCAAGCCGCTTCCAACTCGAGCAAGACGATCCATTCCCTGCTTGGCCAACACCCCGGTAAAAACAGTTGCACCTACCACCACGGGCATCGTCTGCCCTGCAAGGTTCTCATCGTGGACGAGTGCTCCATGGTCGATACGATGCTCTGGAAGGCCCTTCTGGAGGCCCTGCCGGACGACGCCCGCCTCATCCTTCTTGGCGACCCGAACCAACTCGAAAGCGTCGGTCGCGGAAATGTCTTCTCCGAAATCGCCGCTTCGGAAGCATTGAAATCCGCCCGCGTCCACCTCACCAAATCCCTGCGTTTCTCCGACCGCCCGGCCATATCCCAACTCGCCCTCGCCATCGAAGGTCGCAAGGCCGAAGAAGCCGTCGATTTGCTTTCCAAAAACCAAGAGCCCACCTGCCCGGATGGTCTTTTTTGGAGCGAGTCGACCGGCGTTTCTCAGATTCTCAAAAACCTCCCGCCCGCCGTGTTCGAGGCCATGCAGGCGGTCGCCTTCGCGCCCACGCCCGAGGAGGCTCTCCAAGCACTCAACAAAGTCCGCATTCTCACCTCGCACCGCATTCAGACCAGTGGAAGCGACTCACTCGGCTCCGAGATCGAAAAACTCCTCACCGGAAAAAATCCGAGTCAAAAAATCCGCAACCGTCCCATCATCATCAACCGCAACGACCCCGAGACAGGTCTTCGCAACGGCGAAGTCGGCATCGTTTATTCGGATGGAGAAGGACTGAAGGTCCATTTCGACAAGCGTGAAGCGGTGAGCGTCTCCAAGCTCCCCGAGCACAGTCCCGCCTGGACCATCACCATCCACCGCTCCCAAGGCAGCGAATACGAGAATGTCCTCGTCGTATTGCCCAAAAAATCCAACAGCCCCCTCGCCACACGCCAGCTCCTCTACACCGCCATCACCCGCTCCAAGCAAAGCCTCTTCGTCTACGGCCCCGCCGAAGTCATCCAAAAAGCCATCTCCCACACCGGTCAGCGAACGACACTGCTCGAATTCCATCTCAGAAGCTCCTTTTCCAAGGCCCAATAGCTCTCTTAAATCCACCATCCATCATCACTAGTGTCCGGTTGAGAGAAGAAATGGGTTAAATTAAAAATTCAAGATGAAGCAATTGCAACCGAAAATAGGTGTGACGCATTTGAAGATCACAGCGTTTGATCGCATTAAAATGCGGAATCTA
>JBILMW010000154.1:0-6021 GCA_044375335.1 Terrimicrobiaceae bacterium
ACGACTATGCCGGCACAGTCGCGGCGACCGGCGCAGGCACGCCTTCCTACGAAATCGCCCTCGAGGCCGGCTACCGCATTCAGGTCACCAAATTCGCCTACATCCAGCCGAATGTGCAGTGGATCATTAATCCCGGCGGAACGGGAAACATTCCGAACGCCCTCGTGCTGGGCGCTCAGATGAATGTGACCTTCTAAAATAATGGCGCCACGGCGACAGGCCCTTGCCGTTTGTATTGCCGGGCTTGTCGCGCTGGCCACCCACGCGCTGGCGGAGGAGGAAAAAGCCGATTCCGCCGTTCTCATCGAATGGCTCCTGCAGGAAGGGCGCGATTTGAAAGGCATTCCCTTCAGCGAGGTCCTCGCAGCCACCACGGGCAAAAACATCCTCCCCGTTCCGCCCGATGCCGCCTGGCTCTGGCGCCTCGCCACCGTGCTCGACCGCACCCTCGCCGCGATGAACGACCCCGCGCACCCGATCCATAGCGTTGGTCGCATCAATGAAGCCAGTCGCTTTATCGAGGACCAATTGATGGCGGAGTGCAACAAAGAGACGGGCTGGTCGTGCGGCATCCCGCGCACTTCGGTTGGCGAGGAGCAACGCAGCGGCTACCCCGATCTCCGGCTCGTTCTGGAGGATCAATCCATCGTCTACCTCGACCCGAAACTCTTCGCGCGCGGATCGAAGGCTAGCACGCTCCGCACCTTCTACTACGAGCCGAAATCCACCACCAGCAAGGTTCAAGACGACGCACGCCACCTCCTCGTTGGCGTCCAGCACAATGGCGGCGAAGGCGGACAAATCCGCTTCGAGGAGTGGGATCTCGTCGATGTCTCCAAAATCAAAGTCCAGCTGAAAGCCGAGTTCCAAGCCTCCAACAAGGATTTGTATCGCAACGACACCATTCTGCTAAAAAGCTCTCCCGCGAAATCACCATGAACACACCCGCCACCATTTCCTGTCCCTCCCTCTCCGAAAAAGACCTGCCGCAATCCGGGGCGATCCCCGCCTCCCTCGCACTCTCCGCTCCCGTTCGCATGCAACAAGGCTGGCTCGAAACCCCTCAACCCGGCTTCCTCCCGGCCGAAATCCGCGTCGGCTGGACCTCCTCCCGCCTCGTCGTCCTCGCCGAAATCCCCGACCAGGACATCTTCACCCTCGCCACAGGACCGAACCAAAGGACATGGGAACTCGGGGATGTCTTTGAGATTTTCCTGCAAGCCGAAGACCGCTCCGATTATGTCGAGCTCCATGTCACCCCGCCGAACTTCCGCCTTCAACTCCATATCGAATCCCCCGGCAAACCCGCCACCCAACTCGACGACGGCGTGTTCTCCAGCCAAGTCGAAATCGACGCCGCAAATCAACGATGGACCGCTTACGCGGAGGTCCCTGCCAACCTCGTCAGCGGACGCGATCACATCCGCCCCGGTGAATCATGGCGTTTCTCCTTCAGCCGCTACGACGCCTCCCGCGACGGCCACCCTCTCGTTCTGTCATCCACCTCTCCCCACCAAGCCGTAAATTTCCACCGCACCCACGAGTGGGGAAAAATCACCTTCTGCTAACCCCCGCGCGTCAGCGCGTTCGTTTGCCCAAGGTAGGGATGGCGCGCCGTCGCCGTCCGACTTGCGCGGCGCGAGCCGCCTTTGCATTAAGCAATGGCGCGTTCGCGCCTGAAGCTTGGGACCCCGACGGCGCGGCGTCCCTACCAAAATTATACGAGGCGCTGCCGCGCCAGCCGCCTTTGGCATCACCTTTGCGCGAGCAAAGTAAATGGCCAATCCCTCCAATCGGCTGCCAATCCCGCGCGAACCGGATTTTGAAGCACATAGTCCACTTTCTCCTCGAAATACTCATCGTTTCGCAACCGATGCTCAAAAAAATCCCTTTGCCAACGGATGCCATACCTGTGCGCGGTCCAATGTTTCCAGTCACGAATGCATTTGTTAATCACCGCCTCTTGGGGAAAACTCAAAACAAGGTGGACATGATCGGGCATGATTGTTGCCGCGTGCGCCCACCAGTCACCTTTACCCACTCTGTGGGCGATGGAATCAAGGAGGCCCTGTGCAATGGCCGGTTGGAGCAATGGTTGCTCCAAGCGATCGATGGTGCAGCAGGTGATGAAAAAAACCGAACTGCTGATATCAACCCAAACTGGAATCTCATGCGGCAGGGATCGGCGACCGGCTTCCATCCAGCCAACATCTCGAAATCGGCCTACTTCACGGAAGAAAAAACTTCCCGCCGGAGGAGTTAAAGTGTCACGAGGTATCACCTCAACACCCGCGCGTTAGCGCGCTAGTTTACTCAAGGTAGGGAAGGCGCGCCGTCGCCGTCCGACTTGCGCGGCGAGAGCCGCCTTTGCATCCAGAAACGGCGTCTTCGCGCCTGAATCTTGGGACCCCGACGGCGCGGCGTCCCTACCAAAAATTTACGATGTGCTGTCGCACCTCCCGCACCTCACCTCCGCCCGCCCAGCAGCTTTGCCCGCAACTCCTCGCGGGCTCTGAAAAGCAGGCTTTTCACAGACGGAACTGTCGTTTCCAACACAGCAGCGATTTCTTCGTAGGGCATCTCCTCGTAGCGGCGGAGAATGAGAGCCAGTCGTTGTTGCTCCGGCAGCGCGGCGATCGCCTCTTCGATGGCTTTTTGCAGCTCCTTCTCCTCAAGCTTGTGCCCCGGCTCCATCGTGCCGAAATCCTGGATCTCGCGCGGCGATCCGTCTTCGTTCTCCATCGGAACGAGCCGCGCCCGTCCGCGCCGCCGCGTTTCGTTGAAGACCAAATTGCGGGTGATCGTCAGCAGCCAGGTCGTGAACTTCGCGCTGGCCACATAGCGAGGCGCGCTTTGCCATACACGAATGAAAACCTGCTGGGCCAAATCCTCCGCCGCGCCGACATCACCGAGCATTTTGGCAATCGTGCCGATGACCCGCGATTGATGCCTCTCGATCAATTCCTCAAACGCGCGCTCATCCCCCGCCGCCGTGCGCTGCATGAGTTCGGCATCTTCGGGCGGCATCACAGCAGGCGCGTCCTCCCCGTGACCAGTTGCGCGCGGAAGGTCTGAAAAGATTCGCCGAATTCGCGGTGGATCCATTCTTCAATGCCCACGGCGGCATCTTCGAGAATGGCAAAAATCGTCGACCCCGAGCCGGACATCATCGCAGCCGAAACACCGTCCTGTTCCCGCAGCGCCGCCTTCAGCACTGGCAGGAGGAGATACTTCGAAAAGACGGGAGCCTCGAGGTCGTTCATCAGAGGGATGGAACCATGGAACTGCTGTAAAGTTGCCCGGTTTTTTTCCGAAGCCGCCCAAGCCTGATACGCCCACGGGGTGGGGATCGGAAATGGCGGCTTCACCAGCAGGATATCCCCCGGCGGCAATCCCTCGAAGGTCTCGATGATCTCTCCCCGGCCACGGCACACGGCAGGCTGGCAGCGAATGAAAAACGGGATGTCCGATCCTATCGTCGCCGCAAGGCGCTCCAGTTCGCCAGTCGGGAGTTTCGTTTCGAGAAGCCGGTCGAGCGCCACAAGCACCGCCGCCGCATCGCTGCTCCCGCCACCCAGACCCGCGCCGTGGGGGATGTTTTTTTGAAGATGGATATCCACACCGAAGCGCAATCCAGTGTGCTCCGTAAAGACCGCCGCCGCGCGGTGGGCAAGGTTCGAGGCGTCGGAGGGCACGCTCGCATCGCTGCAGGTCAGGCGTATGCCGGGTTCCCCCTGCACGGTGATTTCAAGCCGATCCGCCAGAGTGACCGGAGCCATGAGTGTTTCGATCTCGTGGAAACCATCCTCCCGCCGCCCCAGCACCCGGAGCGTGAGGTTGACTTTGGCTGGGGCGTCAATTGTCATGCGGGTTCGAACTATCCGCGAATGAACGCTTCCGCCAAAGAAAAAATCATCGTTGCCGTGGACGCGCCCGACGCTCCTTCGGCCCTCCGCCTTGTCGAACCCCTCGCCAACGAGGGCTGCCTCTTCAAAATCGGACTCCAGCTCTTCACAGCCGAGGGACCCTCCATCATCTCCAAACTTCAAGCCACAGGCGCTCGGATTTTTCTCGATCTCAAATTTCACGACATCCCCAACACCGCCCGCGAAGCCGTGCATTCCGCTGTGCGTCTCGGTGTGGACATGACGACCATCCACCTCTGCGGCGGCCCAGAGATGGTTTCCGAATCCGTTGCGGCAGCGGGTGGATCAAAAACCCTCGTCCTTGGCGTGAGTGTGCTCACCAGTATGGACGACGAATCCCTGCGCGCCGTCGGAGTTCCCCGCGCCGCCGAGGAACAGGTCCTCCATCTCGCCGAAATAGGCCTCCGCTGCGGACTCCGTGGCATCGTGGCCAGCCCACGCGAAATCCGCCCGCTACGCGAAAAATTCGGCAACAGCCTCGTCATCGTCACCCCCGGCGTGCGCCCCGCAGGCAGCGATGTCGGCGATCAAAAACGCATTATGACTCCAGGCGATGCCGTCCGCGCCGGAGCCGACTACCTCGTCATCGGCCGTCCGATCACAGGCGCTCCATCCCCCTTAGACTCTCTCCGCGCCATAGCTGCCGAAATGCAGGCGGCGATGTAACTTCCGTCTCTGGGACCACGCCCGCCCCCGGGCGTCCCCGGGTGCGCCCCCGCGCCCGAGTCTCTGCAATCAGCCTGCCCTTGCGGTCGTAGGTATTCAATGCCAGACCGGCATCAGGCGTTGCTGGGATTTGGCGTTGGCGTTGGCGTTGGCGTTGGCGTTGGCGTTGGCGTTGGCGTTGGCGTTGGCGTTGGCGTTGGCGTTGGCGTTGGCGTTGGCGTTGGCGTTGGCGTTGCGGTCGGTGCTGGTGGCGTTGGTGTTGGAGGTGCCGGAGTCGGTGTAGCGGTGGGTGCCGGAGTTGGCGGCGGCGGCTGGACCGGATTGGTCGGAATCACTGGAGGGGGTTCCGCTTTAGTTGATTGACCCGCGATGCCTGTTCCCTCGCCTTGGGCTTGAGCTTCTACTTCGGCTTGGACTTCCGATGCGATAGTTGCTGCCGCTTCGGGGGCGACCTCCGAGGTATTCAGGATGATTTGTTCGGCCTGTTGGGGCTGGGCTTGTGCCACGCTTCGCGCAATGGCCGCTGCGGCATCTGGCAATGCGGCCGCCACAGTTGCTGCGATTTGGGGAGCCTGCGAGGGAGCAGCCGTGGCCACTACTGCTGCGACACTTGCTGCAGCGGTTGGAACGGCTATGGACACGCTTGTTGCGATTTGTGCAGCAAATGAAGGGGCTATGGATGCCACTGCGCCCGCGATTTGTGCTGCGAAGCTTGGTGCGCCGGTGGCAGCCGCAGCGGCGATATCCGGAGCTGCATCAGGTGCCAGGTCGGTGGCAAAAGCAGCGATCTCTGGTGCCGAGGAGGCTTTTTCGGATGAGAGTTGCTCCACGATTTTTAAAAGGGTTTCGCCGCCGATTTCAGCCGCATCTTCGATGGCCGTTTTCTGGTCGGTGTTTAGACCCGAACCTGGAGCTGCTGCGCTTTGCAACATGGCTTTTGTTACGACTGTCGCAGCTGATTCCCGCTGACTTTTCACTGACTGGAGGATCAATAGACTCGTCTCAGCTGGAATTTGAGTGGTGACTGGCTGGCTGACCGATGAGCCTTGGCCGTTTGCACCTGGAGTCACGGTAACGCTCGTTGAAAATCCCCCTTTCACCGAAGCGGTCGCACCGCCCTTGGTCGAAACGGCAACCTCGCCTGAAGCAACTGCGACGCTGAGACCTTTGGAACCGCCTTTCGCATCCCTCTGCAAGCCTACTTTGAACTCGGTGCCGCGAATTCCGGCCGTGCCAAGAGGAGTCGACACGGTGAGGCTGGAGCCGGGTTTCAATTTTTTTACCCCCGATGTCACATCTCCGTATTCAAGGTATGTAGAAAGCTTGGAATTGCTCGGCTCTGTTTTCATCTCGCTCAAGGCTTGTTCCGAAACCTCCCAAGGTGCCTGAAGAAATTCCTCAACAATAAAGTTGGACTCCGCTTCGACCT
>JBILMW010000155.1:0-5993 GCA_044375335.1 Terrimicrobiaceae bacterium
GAAACATCCCCGCAATGTGTTGAATTCTTTTTCACCATCGTAGCTCAACTTTTTCGTGCTCATTTGTCTATCTTTTTCTTCTACCCTCATTTCATAAGCTCACCAGGCTCTCAAACCAAACGCCCTGAGGGGTTGCCTGATGGGAAGCGACCAAATGCGCCAGCCCTCCTGGCACTCGAGTTTCAGCCAAATCCAGAGTCCATCGAACGCGGTTCGGAAGAGTTGCCCGAGGCGGAAATTGAATCCTCCCACCAGATCCCGTTGGCCCTCGTTATGCTGGCCGAAGACTCCGCGCTCGCGCCGGTTTCTTCCCATGGCGGCCAGGCGGCGGTTGTAGAAACGCATGAAACGGAAAAATGGTCCCGCCTCTTTTGGGGAGAACGGAGGCTTCAGGATCGCCTGTGGGCCGTCTTTGTAAAGAAACCGGACGATGTAGAGATAGTAGGTCACGATATCGAGGCGGAAGGCCACGCGCATGAGGTCGATGTCGCCGAGGTAGTCGTATTTGTCTTGGTAGAGGGCGCCGAACATCCGCTGGTAGCTGATGCCAAAATCGCGGTTGTGTTTTTCCACAAGCGGGGCGGGGTTTTCGCCGTTGTGGCATTTCAGGATGAGCTCGACGGCGGCGGATGCCGTGAACGCGATCCAGTCCATGCCAGGGCTGTAGAGCGGATCGATAAATGCTGAGGCGTCGCCGACGAGGACGAATCCATCGCCCGCATGGCGCTCGGACCAATACGGCAGGTTTCTGCGGAAGTGCACATCGCCTTCGACAAACTCCGCATCGCGCATCATGACCTGCGCTGCGGGATGTCTTGAAAGAAATCCGCGCAGTTTTTCGCCGACCGTGCCTTCCTGTTCGCTCCAGTCGACCAGTCGCTGATCAATCACGGCGCCGATGCTCACATCGCCGTTCTTCAGCTGAATCCACCAAGCCCACCAGCCATCGCCCGCGAAGTGGTTCGTCGCTGTGCCTCGAATGCCGAAAAATCCCTTTTTGCTCGCATCGCTGCCGACTTCGGAATCGAGACCATCCCAGTCGCCCGTATTCCGCCAACGGCTCCAGGCGGCGAGGGTCGGGTGGGCTTCGTTGATCTGGAGCCAGCCATTGGCGCGCGCCAGTTGGGCCTTCACGCCCGAGGCATCGACTACCCAGCGGGCTTTGAGGGTTTTTGTTTCGGAGCCGGATTGCACCCGCACTTCCTGCAATCCGCCCTCTTCGAGCCTGACATCCAGGACTTGGGCCGGTCTCAGCAATTCAACCCCGGAGGCAGCCGCGCGGCGCAGGATCTCCTCATCAAGCTCGGAGCGGTCGATCAGGAAGGCGGGGACGGTCGAGAGATATTTCCCGCCGAGTTCCGAGCATTCGCTGGCGGCGCCGTCGGGCCGCTTGGAAAACCAGAAGCGGAGGCCGTTTTTGGGAATCTGGGTTCGGACGAGGTAGTTCGTAAGGCCGAGCATGCGGGTCAGGAAAAATCCGCTGACCTCCGTAGTCGCCTCGCCCACGCGGCGCTTGAAGGCGGTGTTTTTTTCAACAACCAGAATGCGCAGCGCCGGATCGCGCCGCTTCAAAAGAAACGCGGTCGAGGCTCCTGATAGGGCACCGCCGATGACGATCACATCAAATTGATCCCGCATATTAGGGGGCCAGTCCATAGGGGACGAAAATACGCCTGCGTCTGGCATTTAGCCAAGCTCCATCGAGGAGGTGGACGATTTTCCGCAAACGAGCTAAATTCACCCCGACCTCAACAACCCATGCCGATCTACGAATTCCACTCACCCGATACGAACAAGATTTATTCGTTTTTCGCCCGCAGTCTTTCCTACGCGAGCAAGGTTCCCAAATGTCCGGATGATCCGAATGCTCGGATGGAGCGATTGGTTTCCAAGTTTGCTTTCACCGGTCGGGCCAAGGAGAAATCCGAGACGCCAGCGGGGGATGATATGGATCCTCGCATGGAGCGTGTCATGGCCGAGATGGAGCGCGACATGTCGGGCATGGATGAGAACAATCCGGACCCACGCGCGCTCGGTCGAATGATGCGGAAGATGACCGAGGCGACAGGACAAAAAATGCCCGGCGAAATGGAGCAAATGATCCGCCGCCTCGAGTCCGGCGAGGATCCCGAGAAGTTGGAGGAGGAATTTGGCGACGCTTTTGAGGGAATGGATTTTCCCGGCATGAAAGGTGGCGAGGGAGAGGACGCGTCCGGAGGTGGCGTGAAAACCCGCACCCGCCCTGCTGAGCGTGATCCCGCGCTCTACGAGTTTGCCGACTACGCCTGAGGCGGTTCGCAGACGGCAGAAGCCGCGAGTTTGGCTGCTTCAGCGGCGTCGCTTGGAGTGAACGGCTTTTGCGGGAGTGGCGCGGCGGTGAGGCTCTGGCGACGGATTTCGCCGCCTTGCCAGATCCAAGCTTTTTCGGAAAACGGTCCAACACAACGAGGGTCGCTCCATGTGTGGATCGAGAGCAGAGGCGTTCCGAGTGCGGCGGCAAGGTGCATAGGGCCGCTATCCACACTCGCGACGAAACTGGCCCGTCGCAGGAGGCCGGTGAGTTCGGCGAGCGTCGTGCGGTTCAGGAGGTTCAAAAAACCGGACTCATTTTCGCGGGCGTAGTCACCCGCGCCCACCAGCACGCAGAGCGCATTCGAGTGTGAGCGGAAGGTGCTGAGAAAGGCATTCAGGCACTCGTGGTCGAGGGATTTCCCGGCTCCCCGTGAGAAGGGATGGATGACGACGAACGGCTGGTTTTCAGGAATGACGCGGCTGGTTTCGACCGTCGGCAGAACCCACTCTGGCTTTTCTGGAGGGGTGATTCCCATGGCCGGAAGGGCGCGCAGGTAGCGTTGGACTGAGTGTTCGTTTTTCAAAACAGAAATCCGGTCTGTGTGGAAAAATCCAGCACCCTCGCGGGCGTCTGAGAGTCCCCAGACGCGTTGGGCTTTGCTGAAGTGTGCCATGAGGCCGCTTCGCAGCAGGCATTGCAGATCGAGTGCGGCATCCGCGTGGAGTTCGCGCAGGCGGCGGCACCATGACAGGAAGCGGAGAATGCCAGCAGGTCCCCGGAAATGAGCTCTTGGAAAAGTGTGCGTTGCGGCGATTGCCGGATTTTTTTCCAAGAGGGGTTCCCAGCGCGGGTCGATGATCCAAGTGATGTGTGTTTCCGGCCAGGCGCGGTGAATGGCTGTGGCTACGGGCAGGGCGTGGACGACATCCCCCATCGAGCCGGGTTTGATAAAGAGAAGATGCTCCGGCCGTTGATGGGATTTCTTACTCACGGGATGGCCAGAGGATGATCAGCGGCCTTGCTCGAGACGGGTGGCAAGCTTTTCGGGAAGTCCGGCTGCAAGGATGGCTGCCTGTGCACCCCGGAGGTCGTATTCCACGCGCCGCAATTCGACCTCGTGGCGCTCGGTGTCGTAGATGCAATAGGCGGCGCGCCAATCTTGATCGCGCGGCTGGCCGACGCTGCCCACATTGATGAGGTATTTTTGACTGGGATCAATCGGCAGGATATCGAGCGGAACGGTGCGGAAATCGCCGTCCCTCATGTAGGCAACCGGCACATGGGTGTGGCCGATGAAGCAAATGCCGGTGCGTTGGTAGCTGAAATTCGCCGCCGCATCGAGTTCGGTATTTACATAGCCCCACTTGTGAGGGGTGTCGAGTGTGGCATGGACAATTGTGAAATCCCGCACCAGTCGTTGTAGGCGGAGTTCGCGCAGCCACTGCATATCATCAGGTGTCAGCTGGTTTTGTGTCCAGGTGAGGGCTTTTTCCGCCAAAGGGTTCAGGCCTTCTTGGGTGATTTCCTTCGCGACCTGCTCGTCATGATTTCCTTTCACCGTTGGGCAATCGAGTTCACGGATGAGGTCCAGGCATTCCTTGGGATAGGCGCCGTAGCCCACGATGTCTCCCATGCAGATGTGGTGTGTGACCTCCTGCTCGGCGGCATCGGCCAACACCGCGTGCAAAGCGTGCAGGTTGGCGTGGATATCTCCGAGGATGGCAAATCTCATGGGGCGTTAGTTCTACGAATTGGGAACCGTCAACGATACGCGTTCGTTGGAGGGAATATCCAGTTTGTTTTCCATTTGCTGCAGGAGATTGATGAGCGAGGGGAGGCGTTGTTTTTCGCCCTCCTCGTAGAGTTTGCGGAGGTAATCGTAGGCCTCGCGCTCACGCCCGGGGCATTTTGCCATTTCGTAACCGGCAAAGCGGGCCGCATAGGGCGGGGCGTCGGGTAATTTGGAAGCCTGTAAAAACTCCTCCGCTGCGGCGCAGTGGTCTTCGAGTTTGTCCCGCAGAAGAACTCCGAGTTGGACGCGCAGTTGGGGGCGGTCGGGGTTGTTCAGAATGCCGCGTTCGAGGAAGTCTTTTCCGAGTTGGATATAAGCTCGCTGGGCGCGGATGCGGAGGGCCTCGCTGGGTTGCTTATCATTCTGAAGCGCGGCGATGCTGGCATTCCACGCCATGTGCCAAGCCGCCATGTCCCAGTAAGGCAGGGATCGGGGTTGGAGTGTGGTCACGGTTTCAAAAAGACCTGCCATCCTGCCCCACTCGGTGTTTTCCCATGCGGTGTGGGCTTGGATCCAAAGCAATGCGGCCAGCGGGGAGCGGAATCCGCTCAGCGCGGCGAGAAAGCCCGCCTGCCCGATGCGCTCGCGGAGGTTGATGCTCAGTGTCGTCTTGTGAAAATGTGCTGTCTGGGCCTCGCGTTGGAGACTCGATTGCAGGGGCAGCACAGCGGCACCAAAGCAACACAGCAGCACAAGGGCCGCAATTTTCCGGCGCCTCATAATTCCCGGCCCGAAAAAACCAGCGCCGACAGCGCAAAGTAAACTGCGACATAGAGGATGCCCAGACCGGCCATATTCAAAAACAGGGCGAGTGGGACGGCGGTTCCAGCAATGATGTCATCGGTGAGGTTGAAAGCCTGCAAATCAGGAAACAGCAGCGCCACGCCGGCTGCGAGAAGGCGGGACCACCACTCGACCTCGACCCCCGAGAGCCAGTATTCGCGGGCGGTTGCTTGCAGGTGGCCGATGAAATAAAGCGCCGCCGCCATAAGAATCGTGAAAATCGAAGAGGTCGCGAAGCTGGATATAAAAAGGGTCAGCGATGCGAGGAGGGCGGATTTTACAAAAATAATGGCGATGCCCGGCAGGAGATTGATGTTGAAAGTGGCGCCTGTGACCTCTTTGACGGCAAGTGCCAGTTCCTCTGGCGAGGCGCCTGCGAGTTGGGCGCGGGTTTCGGTAAGAACTGTGCTCTCGCGCAGCCAGAGGGTGGCCAGAAAAAGAGCCGACATGAGCAGAGTGGCACATGCCAAAAGGGCGATGATGCCGAGAAGTTTTCCAAGCAGGTAACGGTAACGCGGCACCGGCTTCGCGAGGAGGGTGTAGATGGTGCGGTCCTCCATGTCCTTCGGCAGAAAATTTGCCGTCGCCAATATCGCTATGAGCGAGGTGAAGACCGACATCGCTCCGAGCGAGATGTCTTTGAGCATCTGGAACTGCTCTTGAAACGAGAATTTCGCCATGAAGGCCGAATTCCCAATGATCAGGAGGGCAAAAATTAGGAGGAAAAAGAAGACCTTCTGCCTGACGAGTTCCGTGAAGGTGTTGCGTGCAATCGCAAGTGTGGGACCGGCACTTTTCATTTTCCAAAGGCTGTGCCGACATCCTTGCCGGCAAGGGCGTCTTTCATGCGATGGGGGATTCTTCCATCAAGGATATGGCAGGTGATGCCTGCCGAGATGGCCTTGCGAACCGCTTCCAGCTTGGTTTTCATGCCGCCGGTGGATTCCTCGCCCTTGTCCGGGCGCACGAAGCGGAATGCCTCGGCTAGGTTGCGCACACGGGCGACCCTCGCCCCCTCGTTGTCCATGAGCCCGTCGGTGCTGGTTAGGATAATCAACCGGTCGGCTTGAATGAGCGTTGCCACTTCGGAGGAAAGGCGGTCGTTGTCGCCGAAGCGCAGTTCCT
>JBILMW010000156.1:0-5919 GCA_044375335.1 Terrimicrobiaceae bacterium
CTCCGCACGGGCCGGGATTCCGTTTTTTGGATACTTTTGAATGCCGCGATACGAAGGGCATCGGGACCTGGCATCTCGATCCGGATCTCTGGTTTTTCAAAGACCACTTCCCCGGCAATCCGATCGCGCCTGCCGCGCTGCTGATGGAGTTTGCCGCCCAAACCGCAGGAGCACTGTGGATGCAAGGCTGCGGGGAGCCCGATGCGGCCTTGTTCGTGGCTTCGATTGATGCCATGCGCATCCAAAGCGCAGCGCTCCCGAACGAGACTCTGACCACCACGACCACCCTTGTGAGGGAACTCGGTCCGCTCGCCCAATTCGAATTCGAAATAACCACCGGCCCGCGCGCCGTGGCAAAAGGGCGGATAACCCTCAGCCGCCAACTCGCGCGCCCCGAGTTGGGTTAGGGTGAAAGGCGCTGCAGCACGAAAGAGGGGAGCATGGTCGTCTCGACCGTGCAGGCTACAGGCGAGGGTAGGTCATAGACGAGATTGCCTCGCCGACCGAGAGAGATGGGACATGCCGGAGGATGTCCCTCCAAGACAAACAATCGCGCTGCCGCGCGGGCCTTGGTGCAGCAGCACCTCGTAAAAATTGGTAGGGACGCCGCGCCGCCGGGGTCCCAAGATTCAGGCGCGAACGCGCCGTTTCCGGATACAAAGGCGGCTCTCGCCGCAAAAAATCGGACGGCGACGGCGCGCCATCCCTACCTTTGAGGGAACGATCGCGCTGCCGCGCGGAATCTGGCTAGGAGGCATCTTGTGAAAATCGCCCTACCTTGCACGAATTTGGCGTTTCCACCTGCCGCGAGGGGCGGCTAATTTGGCGGGGTGAATTCACGCGAGGATGTCGTCATTACAGGTTGGGGATGCGTGTCGCCACTCGGTGGCGATGCGTCCACGACTTGGGCGTCCCTTTTGCGTGGAGAGTCGGCGAGAGGAGAGATCACATGCATTCCGGTCGAGGGATGCCGCGTCACGCAGGGTGCCGAGGCTCATCTGCCGGAATTGAAAGGAGTCTCCAAAAAGGAGGTCTCCCGTCTTAGCCGCGCGTCGCGACTGGCCATTCCCGCAGCCAGACAGGCGATGGCGGATGCCGGAATACTCGACGGCAATGGTCGCATTCTTTTTTCGAGGCTTGAACTCAGCGTCAGCACGACGGCTTGCGGCATGGAGCATGGAGAGACATTTCTGCGCGACATTTGGTCCGGCAAACCACGGCATCTGGCGTCCAAAATTTCCCGCTATCCCGCGCATCAACAAATCGGCGACCTGCAGCAACATCTCGGTTTTTCCGGTCCCTCGATGATCGTATCAAACGCCTGCGCGAGCGGGGCGAACGCCATCGGCCATGCGGCAGATCTTCTTCGAGCAGGCTTTGCCGACATCGTTCTCGCTGGCGGCTACGAGGCGCTTTGCGAGTTGGTGTTTTGTGGTTTCGATTCGCTCCAGGCGCTGGATCCCGATTCCTGCAAGCCATTCGACCTCTATCGCCGGGGCCTCATGCTCGGCGAGGGCGCGGCATTTCTTGTCATGGAAACTTCGTCGCATGCGAACAAGCGCGGCGCAAAAATCAAAGGACGCCTCGCAGGCTACGGACATACGACGGACACCCACCACATCACCCAACCCGACCCCACAGGCGCTCCACTCGAAGGCGCAATCAAACGCGCACTGCAACAGGCAGGGCTCAAACCCTCCGAAATCGGCTACCTGAACGCCCATGGAACGGCAACAGTCTTCAACGACGGCGCCGAGGCTGTGGCTTTTGCGCGGGTTTTTGGCGAAGATCTCTCTGGTGTGCACATCAGCTCCACAAAAGCAGCCATCGGCCACACGCTGGGCGCCGCCGGCACACTGGAGGCCGTCTTTGCGCTCGAGTGCCTTCGCACGGGCGACATCCCCCCACAGATCAACACCACAAATCCGATCCCGGAACTCGCCGCATCTCTGGCGCAACCGGGGGATAAACTGACCAAGCCAGCCGTTCTGAGTGTCAATCTCGGCTTCGGTGGATCCAATGCTGCGCTCGTCTTCACCGCTGCATGAAAAATCCCGTCTCCATTCTCTCATTCGGCCTCTCCTGCCCGGGCGGCACTTCTCCCGAAGCGCTGGAGGATTTTTCCAAATGGCCGATCGAATCCGTGCCCGAGGCCGGTGGACGCGGCCTTCACGAAGTCGCCCGCATCAACATCTCTGCGGAACCCGTGAACCGCTGGCGCATGAAGCCGAGGCTCCGCCGCGCAAGCCCGCTTTCGCACCACCTCATCGAAGCCATCGCGCAGACGCTTGAGGCCCGCCCCGACATCGATCCCGTGCGAGTCGGTGTGGTCGGCGCATTTTTCTTCGGCTGCCTGGAATACTCGGTGAGGTTTTACAAAGGCCTGAGCACCGATGGACGCCGCTTCGCAAGTCCCATTTTGTTTCCCGGGACCGTTGTCAACACCCCGCTCAGCCATGTGGTGGCTGAACTCGGAATCCGCGGCCCCGTTTACTCGCAAGTGGGCGACACCTCCTGCTGGGTTTCCGCTCTCCGCACGGCCTGCCTTTGGATCGAAAACGGCGACATCGACCATGTCATTGTCGCTGGAGCCGAGGAATTCGAGCCTCACCTCCTCGACGCCTTCCATTCACTGCGGTGGTTCACAAAACGCCACACACTGCGCGTTGCCGAGGGAGCCGGAGCCATTCTCATCGGCCGCCAAACGCCAAGCGCCATCGCAGACATCACCCGCATTACGGACGGCTACACCTTCCGCACCCGCCCGCAGGCACGCACGGCAGGCGCCGAGTGCCTCGCCGGTTTCGATCCCTCAATCCCTGTGCTCGAAACGGCCACAGGCTGGATCGCAGAAACTGCCTCCTCCCTTTTGAGCGAACGCCAGGTCATTTCACTCATTGATGGCCCGCGCCGCGAAGGTTTCACGGCATCTTCCGCTTGGAATACCATTCTGGCCGCAAGGCAGGGAAAATACCCGCGTCTGGTCGTCCCGCACTGGGGCCTGTCGCAAAACATCGCCGCTGTGGAGATTTTTCACGAATAGCGCGCTGCCGCGCGGCAGCGCGATTCGTAAACCAAGGTAGGGATGCCGCGCCGTCGGCGTCCCAAGATTCAGCCGCCCAGGCGGCGTTTCTTCTTGATGCAATGGTGGCTCCAGCCTCTGCGCTTCGCGTCTCCGGCTTGGCAAGCACGCCACGCAAATGGGTCAGCGGCGGCGCGCCGACCCTACCTTGCATACACAAGCGCGCGGCAGCGCGAAATCCTTGGAGGGTCGACCTCCGGCTTGACCCATTCATCAGCCGCAATGCGGCGTCTCAGGGGGACATGGTTCGTCTCGACCGTGCCGGCGCACGGCGTGGTTGGTCATCGGTGAGCTTGCCACGCCGACCGAGAGAAATGGGACATGCCGGAGGATGTCCCTCCCGGAGGAACAAGCGCGCGGCCGCGATCACCGTAAATTCAGTTTCCCCGCTTCAACTCGCCAACGAACTCTGCCATTCGCTGCATGGCGATTTTGATTTGAGGAAGCGCGGTGGCGAAGCTGCAGCGCACATGGCCCTCCCCTCCTCCGCCGAACGCTGGCCCCGGCACGACGGCAACTTTCTTTTCTTGCAGCAGACGCATGCAGAAATCGCGGCTTGAGAGGCCGGTGGATGTGATTTTCGGGAAGACATAGAACGATCCGCGCGGGCAGCGGCATTCGAGGCCCATTTCATTGATGGCTGAGACGATGAAGTTGCGGCGCATTTCGTATTCCTGGCGCATCTGAGCTACGCTGTGCTCGCCTCGATCGAGGGCCTCGATGGCGGCGTCCTGTCCCATGATCGATGCGCAGAGGATCGAGTATTGGTGGATTTTCATCATCGCCTCGATGAGCGGAGCAGGCGCGCAGGCGAAACCGATGCGCCAACCGGTCATGGCAAATGCCTTGGAGAGACCATGGAGAAAGACCGTGCGCTCTTTCATTCCTGGAAAAACGGCGATGCTTGTGTGCTTGGCACCTTCGTAGGTTAGCTCGCTGTAGATTTCATCCGTGAGCACGACCAGATTGTGGCGCACACAGACAGCGGCGATTTTTTCGAGTTCCGCAGGCTCCATTGTGGCGCCGGTCGGATTGGTCGGGAAATTCAGCATGAGAGCGCGGGAGCGAGGCGTGATGGCCTTCTCCAAATCCTCGGCGCGCAGAGAAAATCCATCCTCCGCGCGGGTGCGGACAGGCACAGGCACGCCATGTGCCATCGTGATCGTGGGTGCGTAGGACACATAGCACGGCTCGTGGTAGATCACCTCGTCGCCAGCATTCAACAAGGCGCGGAGCGCGAGATCGATCGCCTCGGAGACACCCACCGAGACAAGAATCTCAGAGAGTGGTTCGTAGCGAATGGCGAAATGTTTGTTGATGTAGTCGGAAATACTCCGGCGCAAGCGCGGCAGCCCGAGATTCGAGGTGTAGCCGGTGCGGCCACGCTCCAGAGCGTAAATGGCCGCCTCGCGGATGTGCCACGGCGTGGCGAAGTCCGGCTCGCCGATACCGAGCGAGATGACATCATCCATCGACTGCACGATTTCAAAAAAGTCGCGAATTCCCGAGCGAGGGATGTCTCGGATGTGGTCTGCGATGGCGATACTCACGGCGTGATGGAGAGACGCTCGGAACTCGCCTCGAAGGTGTGAAATGTGCCGTTTTCCTTATAGGTTTTCAGGCGGAAGTGGGTTGCGGTGGATTGCACCGCATCGATCGTGCTGAGCCGCTCGGCGACGAACGCGGCGGCGGCGCGAAGGTTCGGAGCCTCGACCAGAATGAGCAGATCGTAGCCACCACTCACGAGGTAGCAGCTCTGCACCTCCGGGAACCGCGCAATGCGCGAGGCGATGCGGTCGAAGCCACCATCACGCTCAGGAGTTATTTTCACCTCGATGACTGCCGTGACCTTGTCGGTGTCCCACTTTTCGCGATTCAGCACAGGCTGATAACCAAGAATGATGCCATCCGCCTCGAGCTTGGCTATGGCCGCCTCGACCTCGGCAGTGGTCATATTGAGCAAACGCGCCATCTCATCGCGCGGCATGAGGGCGTTTTTCTGAAGCAGGTCGATTATGGCATCCATGTCAGGTCTATCATGGAAACCGCCCAGCGTCTTTGCAAGCGCGCGTTGGTGAGCGCGCGAGGGGGGAGAAGTTTTAAGTGCGCGCTGCCGCGCGAAGAGAGGAGCGCGACCGTCTCGGTTGCGCAGGTGCACGGCGTGTTTGCTCATTGATGAGGTTTCCACACGAATGTCTCTCACAGGCGAGACGCCTGTGCTCCCTTCTTTGATGCCACACCGACCCAGAGAAATGGGATATACCGGAGAATGTCCAAGCAAACGATCGCGCTGCCGCGCGGGCTTTTCCTTTTCAAATGGTTTTAGGAAAGAAAATTTTATTGCGGCGGACCAGCGAGTGACGCAATTTAGAGGAAGTCTCCCCTAAAAATACTTGCCCTCAATATGCTTAAAAACCCTTGTCATCTCGACCATCTATTTCGCGTCGCACTCATAACGGCGATTCTATTGTTCACCGCAGTCGTTAATGCGCAGGAGATCAATCCTGCTCAAATGAAGCGCGGGGCGATCATCATTACGGCTGTTGAAGGCAAGGCGGTGATCATCAAGCCCGGCGCAACGGAGAGTAAAAATGCTGCCAAGGGTCAGGCCTTGCAGCAGGGGGAAAAAATCATCACGGATAAAAAATCCACTGTCTCTCTGGCATTTGAAAACGGCTCGGTGATTCAGGTCGAAGCGGAGTCGAACTTTGTTGTTGAGGAATTTCTTCAGGCACCTTGGGAGGTTTCGGAACAAGCCTTGAGCGAGATGAAAACAGAGCCGAGCAATTCCAAGCTTTCTACATACCTTGAATACGGAGATGTGACATCGGGGGTAA
>JBILMW010000157.1:0-5832 GCA_044375335.1 Terrimicrobiaceae bacterium
GCCAAAAGAGCGATCCTCCTCCACCGGATAATCACCTTCCATCATGGATGCGGGAGTGATCTCGGACGATGTGTCGACCGAAAGCTTGGCCTGGGACTTAATGTATTCGGCACGGGCGTCCTCGACGGAGCTGAGCGCCTTGCTCAACTCGCGGGGCAAATCCTGCGGGCTCCAGGAGCGGGCGTTGATGTCCTCAAGTTGGCGCAGATGCTGATTGAACGAGGCGTAGATGGTGTGCATCTGCTCGACCCGTTTTTGCGATTCTTCGGTCTCGCGCTGAACGACCACCAAGGCGCGTGTGAGTTTGTCGAGCATGTCCGCTCGGCCTTGTTCCAGGCTGTCCTGCCTTCTCTTGAGTTCTTCGAGACGGGACTTTTCGCGTTCGATTTCCTCCTGCTTTTGTTTGAGGCTCTCGAGTTCGGCCCTGACCTGTTGGACTTTGTCGCCGAGTTCGCCGTCCTCTTCATTTGTCAGATTCAGATACGGGCTTTGATCTTTTGAGGAGTAATCAGCAGGCATACGATTGCGGGGAGCAATAGCTTGCGATTGGAGGAAACTCCAGATTTTTTACTGCGGTTTTTTTTCGCCGCTCGGGGCAAAGATGCGGAGCCATCCGCCCGGTTCACGCAAAAATCCCAGGGTAAAATGCGAGGCACTGTCACCTCCGTCATGGGCGCGAAGGGATCGCTTCAAATGCTCCTCGCTCCAAGCTCCGCTCCTCACCTTACCGGAAGAGCCGACTACCTGCCCGAAAGCCATCGTTGCTTTGGCGTATTCCGCATCCCCCACGCGGGCGGCTGCAAGAGTCTTCGGGTTGTAGAGACAAATCCACCAGGCCCCGTAGGCATCGGGCGCGGAGGCAGGCGTAATGCGAATCCGGAAGTCACCCGCACTTTTTTCCCCACCAGTGAAGGGGATCGAATAAATAGCTCCAACCTCCGACCTCGAAGACAAAAATCCCGCCATGAAACTGCGAATGGTGCGCCGCATTTTATCATTCGATGCAAGCTTCCCGTAGACTCCAAACTCGATGGCCGCCGGGTCATCGGGATTCCCGTAAACATTCATCTCGATGTAGTCGTTAATGCGAAACGAGAGGTAGGGAACATTTTTCAGGTAGCCGTTGTCGATGAGGGTAGCCGGAATTTGCCTGAGGCTCTTGATGGCATCGTTGTTGCGGATGTCATTGACCATGACGCGCCACGAAGGCAGGTCGCCCTTTTGTTCAGCCTCGACGAACTCCATGCCCACATCAACCCCGTCAAAAATGCGAACGATCCCGGATTTGGGAAATTCTGAAATGCCATATCGCTGCTGCAAAAAGACCGCGTCGGCCGTGTTTTTAACAATCACTCCGCGCTGCCTAGATTCATCCTTGAGCAAAATGGAATCCGGTTCCGCATAGCCTTCGTTCTGCCCATGCAAAAAGACCGGCGCAAGAGAGAGAAGGAAAACTGCACTCCATTTCAAAGTTGATGACAACATGGACGCAAACTATAAGCCTTCGCCAATGACACTCAATACGATTCGCGCCCTGTTCGCGCTCCTCCCCTGCTTGGCACTTGCGGGTTGCGTGATGCCCCCGAAGCCCTACAAAAAAACGGCCGCATCCGTTGAATCCACCCCATTGAAAACCGGAAAGTTCTGGTGGGGAACCTCCACAGCAAGCTTCCAAAATGAAGACCGGGGCGAATCACCCGACTCGCCCAACTATTTCAAAACCGACTGGGACATCTTCGCCGAGGAGGGCAACATCCCCCCGCGCGGCGAGGAGGCCACATTCTCCTGGTCGCGTTTTGACAAGGATCTCGCCGCACTGAAAAAACTTGGAGTGAACCACTATCGCTTCGGCATCGAGTGGGGCCGCGTGGAGCCGCAGCCAGGGGTCTTCAATGAAAAGGCGATTCGCCAATACGCTGAAATGGCCCGCAAACTCAAAGCCGCAGGCATCGAACCGGTCGTCACCCTCTGGCATTTCACATTCCCCGATTGGCTCTACGACCCAAAGAAAAAATCCCAATCCGGCTTTCTCCATCCCGATGTGGAGTCCCGCTGGAAGGAATATGTGACCCGCATGGTGCAGGCGCTCTCGCCGAATGTGAAGGTGTGGGTTCCACAGAACGAGCCGAACGGGGCGCTTTACATCGGTTATTTCGGTGGCCACTGGCCTCCCGGGTTGCTCGTCACTCCCGGTGCCCTCAAAAAGGCCACGACCATCTCGGTGGAGATGTTCCGCGAGGCTGCAGGCATCATCAAAAAACAAAACCCGAAAGCCCTCGTCATGGGCATTTACTCGCTTCCGAATTGGACGAGCGCATTCGGCCAGGATCCGACCTTTGCCGTTTACAACATGATGCAGCACCAGAATTACGACCACCTCGACCGTGTGGCCGACACCATGGATTTGGTTGGCGTGAACTACTACTACTCGCAAGTCGCTTCCGCCCGTCGATTCATCATTCGACCCAAGGGCGAGCAAAGCTCCCACTACACCCAGAACGGCTGGCTCATTGATCCGGAGGGCCTCCACGCCGTACTCATGACCGTTTCCAAACGCTACGGCAAACCGATCGTCATCTCGGAAAATGGCATCGGCACCCAGAGCGAGCAGAAAAAAATCCGCTACTTCCGCGAGCATGTGAACCAGATGCGCCGCGCGATGGAGGACGGCGCGGACATACGCGGATACTTCCCTTGGACGCTCACCGACAACTACGAGTGGGCCGAGGGCTATGCCGCAAATTTCGGTCTCACCAGTTTCAATAAAAAAGAGATGAAGCTCGAACTGGAACCCGCCGGAAGGTGGTTCCGAAACTTCATCGAAGCCAATCCCGAACCCTGATCCCGCACATGCCCACGCTTCTCGAATGCCAACTCTCAGGAATCCCAAAACTGCGCAGCGGCAAGGTTCGCGAGGTTTTTGATCTCGGCGAAAACCTTCTCGTCGTCGCGACGGATCGCATCTCCGCCTTTGACTGCATCCTGCCGACCGGCATTCCGCGCAAGGGCGAGGTGCTCACGCAGATGACCCTCTTCTGGTATGGCGTGCTCGACTTCGTGCCGAACCACTTCATCACCGCACGCTTCGAGGCCTATCCCGAGATTTTGCAACCTTTCGAGGAGCAACTGCGCGGTCGCTCCATGATCGTGCGAAAAGCCAGCCCGCTACCTGTGGAATGCGTCGCACGCGGCTACATCTCCGGTTCGGCCTGGAAGGAATACACCGCGACCGGCAAAGCCTGCGGCTTCGACCTTCCCGCAGGCCTCCTTCAATCCTCGCGCCTGCCAGAAACCCTCTTCACACCCGCCACCAAAGCCGACACCGGGCATGATGAAAACATCACCTGGAGCCAGTGCCGTTCGGTCCTCGGCGACGAACTCGCCCTCCAAGTGCGGCGCCACACCATCGAACTCTATGAGCACGGCTGCGCCCATGCCGCCAAGGCAGGACTCCTCATCGCAGACACGAAATTCGAATTCGGCATCGCCGATGGCGAACTCATCCTCATCGACGAATGCCTCACGCCGGACTCCTCGCGCTTCTGGCCGGCGGATGCTTGGAAACCTGGCACCAATCCGCCCAGCTACGACAAGCAATTCGTGCGGGACTACCTCGAGACACTCGATTGGGACAAGACGCCGCCTGCCCCGGCACTGCCAGAGGATGTTGTTCGCAGAACCTCCGAAAAATACATCGAAGCCTACGAAAAGCTCAGCGGCCTGAAACTCCCGACAGCCTGATTCCGAGGTTTCCATGGAAGTCCTCAAAACACTCGCCGTTGCCCTGAGCTTGGGAACGCTGGCGGGTGTGAATCTCTACCTCACCGTGCTGGTGACGGGTCTGGCCCTGCATTTCCATTGGGTCATACTTCCCTCTCAGCTCGCCGGTCTGGAGGTGCTTGGACATCCCACGATCCTCTGCATCGCAGGGGCGCTCTATGCGATTGAGTTCTGCGCCGACAAAATTCCTTGGGTCGATACGGCGTGGGATGCCATACACACGCTCATCCGGCCCATCGGTGCTGCAGCACTCGCCGTCGCCGCGATGGGAGACGCGCACCCCGCGTTTGAGGTCGTGGCGGGCCTGCTCGCGGGTGGCATGGCGTTTTCCTCACACACCGCGAAAGCGGGAACCCGCCTGGCGGCCAACACCTCGCCCGAGCCATTCACGAACATCGCCCTCAGTCTCGTGGAGGACGCCCTCGTGCTCGGCGGTCTGGGTTTGCTGGCTTGGAGTCCGCTTGTCGCCTTGGTCTTGGCGGTCATCATCTGCGCAACAATTCTCATTTTTTTACCAAGACTCCTCCGGAATATTTTTCAAAGCCTGCGGGTGCTTCTCAAAAAAGCGCGCTCCCATTTCGGGTGAAAACGGCAGTTTGCCAGAGGCGCTCCGCGATGTAGTTTGAAGCTCTATGAAACACGCCCTTCTCATCCTCCTTGCAGCCACAGCCTGGGTCCACGCCGAAGCGGAAATCGGAAAACCCGCTCCCGCATTCACTCTCCCGACCTGCGAATCCAAGTCCGTGTCCCTCTCCGACTTCAAAGGCAAAGTCGTCGTGCTCGAGTGGACCAACTATGCATGTCCATTCGTCGTGAAGCACTACGGCTCAGGCAACATGCAAAAACTCCAAGCAGATGCCGCTGCGAAAGGCGTCGTGTGGCTTTCGATCTGCTCGTCCGCTCCCAAACAGCAAGGCCACGCCGCACCTGCCGATGCCCTCAAAGCCTGCACAGAAAGAAACTCCGCCGCCACCGCCTACCTCATCGACGAGTCGGGCGCGACCGGCCGCGCCTATGGTGCGAAGCGCACACCCGAGATGTATGTCATCAATGCCGATGGCACCCTCGTTTACCAAGGGGCGATTGATGACAAAAAATCCGTCGATCCTGCAGATATCGCCAAAGCAAAAAACCTCGTCGCCGCAGCCATCGATGAAACCCTCGCAGGAAAACCAGTCAGCACGCCCAAAACCGAGGCCTACGGCTGCTCGATCAAATACGGCAACTGAGCAGGGCCGCCGGACGGGCTGGTCATTATGAATTCCCAAACCATACCGCGCTGGATTTTGTTGGCCTTTTTTTCCTGCCTGGCTGCTGGATTTTCCGCTCCCGAAGCAGATATCCAGCAAACCGCCAAAGGAAACGCCACCACGGTTTCGCCCACTCCCACGCCGCCACCGACTCCCGACGAAGAGGAGGAACAGGAAATCCGTAGGAACCATCAGTTTCTCGGAGAACCCGCGAGAGCAAGTGTTCCCGCTCAGACAAGAATGTTCGTTGGCCAAGAAGTCCCCGTAGCCACACAATACGCCGCGCCACGGATCAATCCACAGGCTAACGGTGGCTATATCGTCCAACCTGCAACACCAACAGCCTTCGAAACACGACGAACCGGCACGACAACCGACGGCGCGGGATTCGAGCAAACAGAACTCGAGGGCTTCATCGACTACGGATCACCAATCCGCACGGCAGTGCCCATCTACAACGAGAAGGGCGAAGTAATCGGCACCACTATCCAAGAACACCCCAACCCTATTCTGCAACCGGTGTTCAGAACCATCCGCAAGGAGTAATCCCATTTTTCAGCCGCGAAGCGGCGTTGCAGCGCAAGTCGGACCCCGGCGGCGCGGGGTCCCTACCTTACAAAACAACCGCGCTGACGCGCCGCAGCGCGCTTCGTGAATCTGGGAGGGTCATCGTCTCATAAGCGCTAAGATAATTATTGCGTCTCTGTAAATATTTGCTATCCATGCTTACATGGATGCAGAACCTGTCTTCGAGCAACTTCCGGTCAGCATTGAGCGCGATTTCGACTACCTTCTAAGCTTC
>JBILMW010000158.1:0-5815 GCA_044375335.1 Terrimicrobiaceae bacterium
ATCAAAGCGATCGTCTATGAAATGCGCTTCGACGAGGTAAGCGCCCAATACGCCGAGTTCGGGGAGTTCTTCATCGGGCTCCAGCTGCCACTCGACGCGCTCTATGAGCGGCTCTGCCTCTGATCGCGGCTGACGCCTGTGCGCTTCGTTTTCAAATTTTTGCTCGCCGTCCTCATCGCGCTGGGCGGGTATTTGTTCTGGCCGCGAAGCAGCTCACTTTCCGAATTTGATGCCGCCGCTATGGCGGAGTTGCAAGTAGGCATTTGGCGACACGCGGCAGCAGACAAGCACTCGCAGGCTTTCTGGGATTTTTATCGTATCCTGAACGGCCAATACCGAATTCCGCCGATCCCCGCACTATCGGCGGCATGGAGCACGCTCGAAGCTCACCGCGCTTTCGCCGAAGCGGCGGATCAAGCCGACGAGGAGCAGGCCCTGCCGTTTTTAGAAAAAACATTTTCCGTCATCGCCGAAAAAACCGCCTCAAACCTTGATCCCCATATCCTCGCGAGACTCGAGCTCTTCACATGGTCACTCGCACGCGACCGCTCGAAGGAACGCCAACTATCCGCAGCCGTCTCCGAAAAACTCGCTCTGCTCTACGGCGGCGCAGCACAGGATTATCAAGCCGCAGCCTCAGACTTTGCACATGCCAGGCGTCTCGCAGTCGCGAAAAACTGGAGCGCGGCGAGCGATGCCGAAACCGCCGCATGGCAAAAGCTCCGCCGCCAACTGGACTCCCGCCGCCAACAACCAGCAGATCACCGCGCGGCAGATCCCTCCACCGGATTAAGCCGCAACAACCAGTTGTAAACGATGAGGCTGTCAGGCGGAATGTTCAGGTAATCCGAGCCTGGAAGGACATTCCGCGACAGGAATCCAAAAAGCTTTTTTTCCCAGCGCCTCATTTGCTTCTTTGAACAAGTGACGATCAACTCCTGCGCAAGAATGTGGAACACAGGAGTCCTCCATCCCCCCTCGCCAGCCTGCTCGGCACACTTTTGCAAAATCAAAGGCACATCCGGTTCGTTCATGTAACCATGCCGCGCACTCGCCTCCCAAAGACCAGCGGAGTGCTTTTTGATCGTTATGTTTTCAGCCTCGGCAAAAGGATTTCCCCACCCGGCATCGAGCAAGAGAATCACCACATTTTCCGGTAGGACCTGCGTGCGCCGGTATTGCTCGAGAATCCGCGCCACCGCGAATTCCGGATCGATCTGGCGCATCACATAAACTTGCGTTCCCGGCACACGGCGAAAATTCTCTACCTCCATCCTCGCTGCCAGCTCCTGCACTCCCAGCGGGCTTGCCAGCAAGTGCCCATGCACCAAATCCCGCCCCTTCCGCCAAGTGAGCATCACAGCCGCCACCGCTCCAGCCAGCGCCAAAGGCACGATGCCACCATCGGCGATTTTTGTGAGGCACGCACCAAACAACGGCAAATCCAAACTCAACAGGCCAATCAAAACGACCACGGACCAGATGCGCGACACGCCGGGCTCCGCCCACTTCACCACAAAAAACGCAACCGATGTCACAGCCATGGCTCCCGTTACCGCGACTCCATAAGCCCCCGCAAGCGCGTCCGCCGTGCGAAAACCCAACACCAGCATGATGCAGGCAATGCCAAAAAGACTGTTCAAAACAGGGATATAAATCTGCCCTCGCGTCTCAGCGCTCGTGTGCCGCACATAGAATCTTGGCAGATACCCGAGATCCATCGCCTGGCTGGCCAGCGAGAAAACCCCGCTGATCAGCGCCTGCGAGGCGATGATCGTCGCCGCCGTGGCCAACACCACAAGCGCCCCGCGCAGGTGCCCCTCCGGCATCATGAGAAAAAACAAATTCGTCTCGGCCGCATTCGCCGGGGTTTTCATGACCATCGCCGCCTGCCCGAGGTAATTCAAAATCAGCGAGGGAAAAACAACCAGCCTCCAACCCGCCACGATCGGCTTCCGGCCAAAGTGCCCAAGATCCGCGTAGAGCGCCTCCGCACCCGTCACCGCCAGGACGACCGCACCCACAAGCGCCCATGCGCCCCACCCACCAGTCGCCAACAGCCGTGCACCGTGCAGCGGATTCAAAGCCTGCAACACCTCCGGACAGGCACTTATTTGCACCACACCCATGGCGGCCAACACAAGGAACCACACCAACATGACCGGCCCGAAAATCCCTCCCAGCCGGCTCGTGCCAAAACGCTGGGCATAGAAAAAGCACCCCAGAATAACCACAGCCAGCGGCAGCGAATACGCGCCCCACTCCGGATTCACACTCGCCAAGCCCTCCACCGCACTCAGCACCGAAACCGCTGGAGTGATCGCCCCGTCGCCAAAGAGAAGCGCCGCTCCAAAGACAAGCAGGCACGCCATCACCCCCCGGCTCACAGCCCTCGTCGGACGCCCGTCAAAAATCCGCGCCATCAACGCGAAAATCCCGCCCTCGCCGTGGTAGTCAGCCTTCATGACCAACATCACGTATTTCACCCACACCACTAAAAAGAGCGTCCAAATGATCAGCGACGCCACACCCAACGCAGCCTGCGCCCCGGCGATGCTCACCGCCAACTGATACGCATACAGCGGACTCGTGCCGATATCCCCAAACACAACGCCCAGCGCCAAAACCGCCATTCCCGCAGCACCCAATTTGTTCTTCGTCTCAGCCACAAGAATTCAGCTAACTATGTCAAATCCTCGGCCGTCACACTCTGTTGCGGACGCGAGGCCAGCAACTGCGCCTGCTCGACCACCCGCTCCGGCGCTTCGTCGAAGCGGTATCCGTGACAGTTCGGACACGAGGTGACCCTCATCGTGACGATGGATTCACACCCCTCGCAAACCTTGAAATTTTCCGGTGCGGCGATGATTTTTTCCGCCCTCGCCGCGCGGTCCGCAAGATGATCAGTGCTCGACATTCCCGTATGCGTATCACCGATTTCCCAGTCCGCAAAATCCAAATCCACACGATCACCGCTTGAAAAGCCCCGACACGCGTCTATCGTTTCCACTGATGGCGGACGGTCGCTCTCAACCCACCGCAAGGCGAGTCGGGAGAGGAAAGTCCGGACACCACAAGGCAGCATGCCGCGTAGAATGCGCGGGGGGCCGGGGCCAAAGTCCCGGTCGACGGAAAGTGTCACAGAGAACATACCGCCCACCCCGGCGCAAGCCGGGCGGCAAGGGTGAAAAGGCGGAGTAAAAGCCCACCGCCCCGAGCGTAAGCAAGGGGGCACGAAAAACCCCATGCGGTGCAAGACAGAACAGGAGGGATCGGGTCGCCTGCCCAACACGCCGCGCAAGCGGCGACACCCTCCGGGTATTGGTCGCAGTCCGCAAGGACCCCTCCCCGCCGCGAGGCGTGGAGTGAGACAAATGACCGTCCAGGCAGTCGGCGCAAGCCGCCCGCTGGACAGAATCCGGCTTACAGCCATCAACCCCTCGGGGGCGCTCCGCAAACACGGCGCGCCCCCGGCCTTTTTTATCACTGCTGTTGCTGTTCCTGCTGACTGCTCAAACCCTCCACCAAAACCGCCCCCTTCAGCAACCGGCAAAACTCCTTCTTCGTCACCTGCTCATGAGGCCCCCGCCCACTCAGCGGATCAGTCATCGTCTTATACTGCACCTCCAACCGCCCCAACTGAACAATCCGGTAATACTCGCTCCCCTTATGCCAAATCTGATTCTGCTGAAGTTTCATATCCCAACTTACTCAACACCAGCACCCACGCGCCAACCTTTTAAACTAGGGGTCAGGGTTCATTTTCTTTCATTTTTGCACCAGCAAACCGCCACAACTCCTCTGGCACCTTAATCTCAAGCCGCGATAAATCCATGCGGTGGATGACCCTGCTCACATTGGCTGCGTTTTTCATGCCCAGATGCTCGGCGATCCACGCTTGTGAAACTGTTGTCTTTTTCCACAGCAACCCTGCAAGCAGGACCTTACGCGACTCGGTGCAGCGATGCCCGGCCAATTCCTCCTTGGCGATGCCCGCCAGCCGCAATCCCTCCTCCAACAGCTCCAGCGCCTTTTGCTCCCCATGAGCCTTCCTTTCCGGGCTCGCATCATAGCTGCGAGCCTTGCGCTTTCGCCCAATCGCCGCCTCGCCGAGCTTCATCAACTTCTCCGCGAACGCCTGTTTTCCCCAATACCAGCCCCGTCGCAAATGGCTTCCCCGCTTGTCGGCATCCGCATCCACCGCCACAAACCCGCTCCGCTCACGCTCCTCCGCCGCGCGCTTGTCCAAGCGTTCGACCAGTTTTTTCCGCCCCTCAACCGTATCCTCCACCCCCATCACCGCCAGCCCCTGTTCCGCCGCCAACCACTTCGCCCTCTGATGCGGCATCACGGCATACACACCCGCCAAGCTACTCCACTGATAATCCAAAACACTCTGCCCCTGCGTGACATCGACCAGCCCAGCACGGCAAGGATTCAAGTGAATGTAATCCCACAGCGTTTCATAGTAATAAGGGCTCTCCCCATCGACCACCACCGCCTTGTAGCGATCGCCAAACAACCGCCCCCATTCTCGATGCCGCACATTGAACCGCCGCGTCACCGTGTTTTGCAGCCATTTCATCCCCTCCACCAAGTTCGCCTCGGGCGTCTGAATGAAAAGATGGTAATGGTTTTTCATCAACACCCAAGCATGCACCTTCCAACCCGTTTTTTCACACACATCGGCCAGGCATTGCAAAAAAAACCGCCGATCATGATCATCCAAAAAAATCGCCGACTTCCGATTCCCCCGAGCCATCACATGGTAAAAAGCTCCTTCAAATTCCAATCGAATACTTCGTGCCATGCCGAAAATCCAACAGATGAAAGCGACGCGCGCAAACTAAAAATGAAAGAAAATGAACACTGACCCCTAGTTTGGTTCGTCGGCGTTCTTTTGGGGATAGCGTTGTGTTGAGGACTTCCGGCAAGAGCTGGGCTGCCAAACGAAAATTGCAAAGCAAACACCACGACGCATGGCCGTCGCACTTGTGCAGAAAGTTTTTCCTTTCGAAAAACACCCCCGTCAACTGCCGCGCATCTTTTTCATTTCCAGCACCGCCGCTGCTTTCCAAAAAATCTCCGCATCCCGTATGAAGCGCTCCACAAAAAAACACGCCGCCCCGGAACTTCCTCCCGCGAGTGATTGGCGAACCTCCGACCAAGACGAAATTCTCAAGCGCCGCATCCGCGCCCGTGAGGAAACCTTCCGCATTGAAAACCTCGACCCCGCCGAGTCCATCTTTTCAAACTTCGAAATCCACTCCGCCAGCGGCATGTCCTACCATGCCGAAATCCGCGACATCGCCGCCGCGCAGTATTCCTGCACCTGCACGGATTTCCGCATCAACGGTCTGGGCACCTGCAAACATATCGAGGCGCTCCTCCTGCAACTCGCCCGCCGCCAGCGCGCCTCATTCTCCGCCGCCAAGCGCCTGCCGTCCCCGCGCATAGACCTTGTCCCCCACGCCGAATCCAGCCGCCTCCGGATCGAACGCAACCTCGACAAACTCCCCGCCCACATCCGCTGCCTCTTTGATTCCGAAGGTTTCCAAATCTCCGACCTCGAACCCGAATCCCTCCACGAAAAACTCCTAAAAAATCCCGCCCACGGGCTGCGCATTTCGCAGGATACCGAGGCTTGGCTCGCCCACCGCGCCCGCGAGCGCGATTGTGTGCTCACCCGCCGCGACTACGAGATCGGTGTCCGCGACGGCCGCCATCCCGAGCAGGTCACGCTCCATCCGCTCTTTCCCTACCAGCGCGAAGGCATGCTCCACCTTGCCTTCCGCGAGAGAGCCCTCCTCGCCGA
>JBILMW010000030.1:0-18853 GCA_044375335.1 Terrimicrobiaceae bacterium
TCTCCGGCGGCAACTCAGGCGGCAACTCAGGCGGCAACTCAGGCGGCAACTCAGGCGGCAACTCAGGCGGCAACTCAGGCGGCAACTCAGGCGGCAACTCAGGCGATAACTCAGGCAGTAACTCAGGCGGTAACTCAGGCGGTAACTCAGGCAGTAACTCAGGCAGTAACTCAGGCAGTAACTCGGGCAGTAACTCGGGCAGTAACTCGGGCGGCAACTCAGCTGGAGGAGGTTCCTCGCAAGTCCAGGCATTCAAAAAAGGCAAAGGCGCCAAAAAGTCCTCCGCTTCGAAATCTGGTAATGCCAAATCAAAATCGGATTCTGGAGGCGGTGCCAAAAAATCTTCCGGTAGCGCGAGCAAAAAACCCGGCGCTAAAAAAGCAAAGAAAAAGTAAGCAAAGAGGCGCTCCCCAATGTAGCGGCGCGTCGATGACCGCCAAATGGAGTGGGGGTGAAACCGCCGTTTGGTTCGAGCGATCTTGCACCCAGAAAAATTTCTTAAAACGCGCTTGACGAGCTTGTCTGTTTTGTTTGAATTGTGCGCATCTACTGCCTCTGATGAATCTGCATTTACAGCATCAAAAAAACACTTTTTCGCCGCCAGTGCAGACATCTGGCGTTTTTGTTTAACGCTTGCGGAGCCGCTTCTGGAGCGGATTCCAGCGTTATGCCAAATGAGTAACGCCGTTCATTTGCCCTTCCCAAAAACAAGCCATTTGTCGAATTTTCCAACTATGAAATCCCATTCTCATCCACAGACGCATTTGCACCGTGACGCCGCTGCAATGCTTTCAACCCTATTCACGTCTATGAAAATGCCGAAAATTTTCCTCGCTGCTTTGTTCTGTTTGGCCTGTCAAGGGGCGGGTTTTGGGCAAAACATCTTTACTGATCCAATGAAAACCGACTCCGATGGCGATGGAGTAAGTGACTATCGCGAAATCAAAGATGGAACCGATCCGGAAAGCCCCGGTTCATTCAATTCGCTGAGCAAAGGGTTGATTGCTTTTTACCCGTTTAATGGGAATAGCAATGACGAGAGCGGTTACGGTAATCCTGCAATCGTTTATGGGGCAGAGGTAACGAAGGATCGTTTTGGCGGGAATGGCTCGGCCTTCTACTTTAATGGGAGTTCGGCATATCTCGAGGCGGCAGATAAACCCCATCTGAGAACATTGCCTATCACCATGTCTTGTTGGTTTAGAGACCAAGGAACACCTTCGAATGAAGTGGGTTTAGTCGGGAAATACCGGGCAGAGTATTGGGACGGCTATCAAATGGTCATCCAACCAGATGGCAAGTTATGGCCATGGTATGTTTTGTATCGAGGGAACGATGTCATTGGAAACTACGAGATTAATGGCGATGAGAATCCCCCGTTCAAATCTGGAAATGTGAAAGATGGGAGCTGGCATCAGGCGGTCTTCACCGTTGATGAGAGCGGTGGTAACTTGTATATCGATGGTTCAAAAGTCTCTTCGAAGTCATGGCGTGGAGACCCGCGAACAATCACATCCAATTTGCCACTTACGATCGGTCGATATGCTGGTCGTGATCCGGGCTTTTTTAAAGGGGAAATTGATGATGTCCGTATCTACAAGCGTGCCCTCAGCGCCGCTGAAGTCTCGCAGCTTTTCTCACAGGAGTCCAAGCCATTCAATCCTCCGGTCATTTTTGAGAATAGTCTATACACCACGGTTTTGGGACCTTCCTGGGCGGATGCTGAAGCAAATGCTCAGAAACTCGGTGGGCACCTTGTTGCAATAAACACCGCAAAGGAGAATGATTTCCTGTGGGCGGAATTCTCAGATGCCGCTAAGTATCGAATTCGTCCAAACGCTTACGACACACCGGAAGTCTTCTCGCATTGGATCGGTTTGACCGACAACGCCACGGAGGGGGATTGGAAGTGGAGTAACGGAGATTTGCTGACTTTTATAAACTCTCCAGGGGAAATCCCGAATTCATATAGGGTAGATGAGAACTGGGGCAGAGTGACATGGAATGCTCCGGCAAGCTGGACAGGGAACATCCAGACGCGTGGTTTCTGGCAGGATCATAATTTGTATGCATATCAAAATGGAAATGAAACGCCTACTGGTATCGCAGAAATCCCTTTCGTTCGTCGTGGAGATTCCATTTATGTTATTGTTGAAGGTCCATCGTGGGACGAGGCCGAAGCAAATGCCGTAAAACTTGGCGGCCATTTGGTAACCATAAATGATGCCAACGAGAATAAGTGGTTGTTAGATAATTTAACGTGGAAGGGCGCAGTAGGAGCTTCAGGCGTCCGAGCTTACTGGATCGGTCTCAATGATGCACAACAAGAGGGAGATGCGCACTGGGTGGATGGCAGTCAATCTTCCTACCGCAGTAATGGTGCGTCCGATTATTACTCTGATGAAGACTGGTTCACGCTTACAAGCACAGGTGAGTGGAATGACCTCTCTCAAACACCAGGAAGCTACGGCATGGTCCACTGGAACATGAAGTTCGGCATCGCAGAGATTATAACAGAAGTTTCGAATCCTAAAATGATTACCGTCCAAGGCGGGACCCTGCCGAGTTCGTCAGCTTTGGCAGGCCAGTCGGTGAATGCCTTCCAGATCAGCAAATTTGAGACGACATGGGGCGAGTGGAAAACTGTGCGTGATTGGGCCGTTACAAATGGATACAGTGACTTAGCAGGAACTGGAGCCGGAGTTTCTGACAGCCATCCAGTTACAAATGTCAATTGGTTTGATGTGGTCAAGTGGTGCAACGCGAAGAGTGAGATGGAAGGTCTTACTCCAGTTTACAATTTAGTTACCCCATTACTTGTGCCGTATGTGGATGGATACCCCGGCCCATTCGAGGATATAAAAGTTTTTAGAACTGGTCAACCGTTGAATGGTCAATTCGTTAGGGAGACAATACAATCTGGTTATCGCCTGCCAATGGAGAAAGAGTGGGAGTGGGCTGCGCGAGGTGGGGTATCAAGCAAAGGTTATAACTACAGCGGTAGCAATGACTATAATATCGTGGCTTGGACTTACAATAACTCATCCGATGGAATAAAAGCTGTAGGAACGCTGGCTGCGAATGAATTGGGAATTTTTGATATGAGCGGCAATGCGTATGAGTGGTGCTGGGATGTTGAAAATCCCGAACCCAATCCGAATTATCGCCGACTCAGGGGTGGTAGCTATGGTAATTGGGATGGATTAGCACTTGTGAGCAATCGCTGCATTGGTTACCCGCCAGGAAGCGATAATATCGATATCAGCTTCCGTGTCGCCCGTAATGTCATCGGTGACATGGTCACCGTCCAAGGCGGGACGCTGCCGAGTTCGTCGGCGTTGGCGGGGCAGACGGTTGGGGATTTCCGGATTGGAAAATATGAAGTAACTTGGGGCGAGTGGAAGACCGTCCGTGATTGGGCGGTCGTGAATGGTTACACCGATCTGGCAGGAGTTGGGGGCACATATCCCGATGGGGCTGCTGACAATTTTCCTGTATTGCACGCGAGTTGGTATCATGCGGTGAAGTGGTGCAATGCGCGGAGTGAAATGGAAGGCTTGACACCTGTTTATCAAGTGAACGGAGCCACCTATAAAACAGGGGAGGTTGCCCCAAAGGTGAACAGAGCGGCGAATGGGTATCGATTGCCATCAGAGAAAGAATGGGAATGGGCGGCGCGTGGCGGGTCAAACAGTCAAGGCTATACCTATAGCGGTAGTAATGATATCAATGCGGTGGCGTGGTATCGTAGTAACAGCAGCGGTGGAGCGAACGCGGTGGGAACGAAAGCGGCGAACGAACTTGGTATCTACGATATGAGCGGGAATTTTTGGGAGTGGTGCGAGGATATCGTAAATTCCTCCGACCGCCGTGTCCGCGGCGGAGGTTGGTCGAACGATCCGGACGCTTGCACGCTTGCTCGTCGCGACAACTACAGCTACCCTCACAACAGCACTGGTGGGGATATCGGCTTCCGCCTCGCCCGCTACGTTTTAGGGGATGATATAGACTTTCCGCAGTTTGAATCCTTGAGCGATTTAGGTTACAAAAATACGCTTAAAAATCAGCCTTCGATCGAAAGCGACTTTTTTGATTTTTCTGCTTTGTATTTGGAAACTGGTGGAGCGCGAATGAAATTCGAGAACGCTTCATTTTCTGCGAATGCCTCAAGGGGATTAGAGCTCTCCTCTCAGACTCCAGCTATTGCACAAGGAGTTAAGGTCTTAAACAAATCGCTTTCTGCCTCCAAGGATTGGGTGATCTCTATTAAGACGCACATTTCAAATTTTGATACTTTTTTGCAGAACCCTTTTTATTATGCAGGCATTACAATAGGGAAAATTGATTATAGTTATAATTCATCATTTATCAATAGGTTAAATTTAAATTTTACTAGATCTATTTTAGAAATATCTTATGATAATGAAAAATTTACAAATTCAATTAACTCGGGTATTTACAATGAAGAAGGTGGAGACACGCCACCTAAGAGCTTGGAGCTAGGCGAAGATGTGTATTTGAAGATTAAATATTTTTCTTCAAATTATTCATGTCAACTCTACTCGTCAAAAGATGGCGTTAATTACACTCTCATAGAAGATTATGACCTAAAAGCCAAGTGGGGTCTCAGCTCTTCGAATAACCTATATGTGGCCCTGGTTGGCACCAGCCTGCCCTTTCAAGATCAGATTGACTACGAAAACAACTCCAATCAGAACTATAATTTGCCTTCTGGGCGACTGTATTTATCGGATTTTGAGATTTCACCGCTCAAATTAAACCAAAAAATAGATGCCTTCAGCACAATAGCTGATAAATTCCTTCCCACCGTGCCGTTTGCGGTCACCGCGCCAACATCAAGCTCAGGCCTGCCTGTGACAATAAGCGTGAAAAGCGGTCCTGCAACAATCTCCACAACATTCTTGGCAAACAACCTCGTGACTCTGACGGGCCCTGGAACCGTTGTCCTTGCGGCCAACCAAGCGGGTAATGCAACTTACCTCTCTGCTGAAGAGGTCACAACAAGCTTTACTGTTTTTCCAGAACCCCTGCCACCATTTCCTCCGACACCGCAGCCTCCGACGCCGCAGCCTCCGACGCCGCAACCTCCGACGCCGCAACCTCCAACACCACCTCCTGGCGGCGGGGGCGGGAGTAAAACTGTTGATTGGCTGGAAAAATCTCCAAAAAACCGCCAGTTTAGCATGACCGTCTATGCGAAGGTTCTTGTTGATAATGTCCTCAAATCAAACCCGAAGAATCTTCTCGCGGCCTTTGATAAGGACGGCTTGGCCGGAGCGTCGGCTCCTCTTGTTGAGGACAATGGGGTCTTTGCTCTGACCATTTGGCGGGATGCCAATACAAAAGAGGTCGTCGACCTGAAATTCTACGATGCCGCCTCGGGAAGAATTTATTGCATTGCCGAGGAACTGGAGTTTTTAAAGGACTCTCAAGCGGGAACGCTTCAAAAACCGATTGAATTGGTTCCGTTGTATGAAGAGGTGGAGTTAAGCATCAATGTCGCGAAAGGGTGGAACTGGGTCTCGTTCGGGGTTCTCCCTGCCAGAGCGAGTGTTGAAAGGGTGTTTGGGGATTATTCCTTCACAGATAATGATCTGATCAAAGGAGCGAATGGTTTCGCAACCTTCTTCCGAGGCAAATGGTATCCAGAGGATTTCGCTCTGGAGGCCGGGCGGATGTATTCCGTGAGGAGGCAAGCGGAGGGTTCTGCTGTCGTGGGAGTAATTGGCGGCGAACAGGATGTCTCCGCCGGGATTTCCTTGGTCAAGGGCTGGAACTGGCTGGGCTACACTCCGGGGGAAGCGAAGACGGTCGGAGAAGCCTTGGCGTCCTTGCAAGCCGTGAATGGGGATTTGATCAAAGGTCAAACGCTCGGATCCGTCACTTTCAACAACGGAACTTGGGTTCCGGGGAATGCGCAGCTTGTTCCTGGTAGGGGTTACATGCTCCGTGTGGAGAAGGGGCAGACTTTCCGCTTCGAACAACCAGCGCTTGCGATGGTGAATGCTGACAACAGCAATGGGGAGCAGTCCCCTTCTCTTCGAATGGCGGCTAACACCATGCCGAAAGTTCTCTCGGCAACACTTGCATCCACAACCGTGCCGGATTGGACAGCGCCGCAAGGAAAGGCCAACAATATGGTGGTGTTTGCAACGGTGAAAATCGACGGCAAGGATGTTGATGCAGCCGGGAGTCGGTTGGCGGCATTTGATGGCACTCAAATCGCCGGAGTTGTGGAAATCAAAGATGGGCCGACTGGCAAACATTTCCCGCTACAAATCCTCACTGATTCCGCAGACGGCGCAACCATTTTGTTCAAGGCGTATGATGCCGCATCTGGCAAGATGGTTGATTTGAAAGAGACTCTTCCATTCCAAGCTGATGGTGTTATTGCGCGGATCGATACGCCCAAGCCGTTTACTTATACTTCGCCAACGCCAACGCCAGTGGCGCCTGCGCCATCTGGAGGAGGTGGGTCCGGCAGCGGCCAGTCCGAGCCAGCCAAAAAAGGCAAAGGATCTAAAAAGTCCTCTGCATCAAAGTCGGCGAATGCCAAATCAAAATCGAATTCCGGAAGCAGTGCAAAAAAATCATATAGCGGCTCAGCCAAAAAATCCGGCGCAAAAAAGCCGAAGAATAAGAAGTAGGTTTTGAACCGACGACCTCGATGTCGCGATCCGCGCGGCAGCGTGCATCGACTCCTGGGAGGGTCAGCGTCCTCGCCTGACCCAAATTCCTGTTGTAGCG
Organism: Terrimicrobiaceae bacterium; assembly: GCA_044375335.1. Classification (GTDB taxonomy): domain Bacteria; phylum Verrucomicrobiota; class Verrucomicrobiia; order Chthoniobacterales; family Terrimicrobiaceae; genus UBA967. The sequence goes on from JBILMW010000030.1 coordinate 6,769, forward strand.
GCGCGTCTATGACCGCCGAACGAACCAACCCGGCGCGCAGCGCCGCAAGCCTGCTGTAGAGGCGCTCTGCTAGCGCCTAAACTGGTAAAAATCCGGCAGTCACAGACAGCCGCCACAGCTCCCGCGCAACAACGCCAATGCTTTTTCTCGGATTTTTACTGCTCTGCGAGGGCCGTTTGGGCGAAGATGAGGGCGGGGTGTTTCGGGTTTTGTTGAATCCAATACTCGAGGGCGGCGGGGGATTCTTCGGCGAGACGCTCGAAGGCGGCTTGGAGCGCGGTTTGTTGGAGGCTGGTATCGGGAAGTTTCGAGGCCCACTCGATAGCACCTGCGGTGTCATTGACGATCCATGCGGCGGAAACGGTTTCGAGGGCGGATTTTTTTAACACCGGATCTTGCAATCCGGCGGCCCATTGGGATGCAGCGGCCGGATCAACGAAGGCCCAGCTTTCCACGAGGGCGATGGAGGCGTTTTCTTTCAACTCGGGATTTGTTTGGGAATCAACCCAAGAGCGGGCTTCGCGGGGATTCAGGCTGGCCCAGTTGGTGATGAGGATCACCGCTTGCTCGATTTTTTCCTCAGGGCTCAATGTGCGTGTGAACCATTTCTCGCACTCCACCGGGCGCCGTGTGGACCACTCTTCCACAAGCGAACTGATGGCTATGTCTCGGTTATTTCCCGGAGGCAAGGCGGCAGCCCATTGCGCAAGAAATTCGGAGTAGTCATCAATGGCTCCGCTGACGAGCGAGTCGATGAGCGCACCACGCAGGAGAGGTTCATTCTCGTTGGCGAGAAGTGCAGCGGCGGCTTCCGGAGAAGAAGAGGCTGCGCCTTCGACCACAGAAGCCAGCGCCAACCGGTAGTCAACGCCTTTCAGGTGGTTCTTGGCAAATTGGGCTGCATCCTTTGGAGCTTCTTGTGACCAGCCTTTGAAGATGATCTCCAAGCAGGCGTCCTTGTTCAAACCCGGAGGCAGCGTTGCGGCCCACTCGGCGGCTTGCTTGGGCGATATCTCCATTGCGTCAGCCAAGAGGTCGACAGCCTCGCCGCCTTGTGCGCCGCGCGATTGAAGAGCAGAGAGGCTCTTTGCGATTGAGGAAAAATCTTTGGGCTTGTCGGAGGAGTTGTCATCCGGATCGTCGTCCCGTTGTGTTGCCGTGGTCTTGGTGTGGGCGTCCGGCTTTGCTGGTTTGTCATCGCTGCAAGCAGATAGAAAGGCCAATGACGATGAAATAAGGATCGCGTTTAACAAGCGGAACTCTGCGGAATATGTGAACATCTTATGGTTAGTAAACCAATTTTCGGTTTGAATGAAGTAGAAATTTTTTTTCATACTGGCTCGATGCTTTTTGTGAATGAAAGATTTTTTTACGGTCCGAAAGCTGAGCGTATTGCGACCTTTTGCCATTTTCTTGATTTTTTCGTTTGACAGAAAAATTCGAATACCCGACAAAAAACACCCTTATGTTTCGTTTTCCCCATCTATTCTTCCTTTTAGGAATTTTCTTTTCATTAACCCTCGCTAAGGCTCTAGAGGAGCCTTCAAGCAATCTGCCTGCGGATAAGGGCGCTGTCCTGTGGCTCAAAGCTGATGATGTTCAGGGAAGGAATGGCACTGTTGTCACCGAATGGAAATCCAGAGTCGGGAATTTGACTGCAACGCAAAGTGCGAATGAATCTGCTCGTATTGAGGGAAACCAAACGACCGGCAACAACAAACCGGCTATTTTTTTCCCGCAAGGCAATGCGACAGGGGGGTATGGCTACTTTGAGATTCCAAGCAACTTTAATCTCAAAAATTCGACGGTTTTGGTGTCTTTGAAATACGAGGGTTCGACATATGCGCCGCGTGTTTTATCTTTTCTCGCAAATGGCACTGGCGCGGATGGTTCATCAAATAATGCGCTGGCTTTGATGCATTTTGTTGAGACTAATAAATTTCGTTTGGAATCCAATGGGAATAATCCGTCCTCGCCCAATTATACCTCTGGGAACTGGAGTGTTCTTAGCTATCGTATTGATGGTAATGGGAACATGACCGTCGCCCTTGATGGAGTTGCTGGGAATCAAACTTCCAACCTAAACATGGCATCTCAAAATAGTGCAGGTAAAATCCGCATTGGCATGTCGGGCCCAGGTCGGCAATCCTCCTCTGAAAATCTTGTTAATGCGCATATCTACGAAATTCTCATCTTTAATAAATATCTTAATAATGATCAGTATGATGAAATTCAAAATTATATGAAGGACTCAATGGAGGCCAGTTCTGTTCAAATCGTCTCGCTTCCGACGGCTTCTCCCATCAACAGGGGTGAAGCTCTCTCGCAAAGCAGTTTAAGTGGCGGCAATGCATCCAGCAATGGCACGACTGTATTAGGAAACTTTACATGGAGCGACAATAGCACGACTGTGACTCAATCAGGCAATTATTCGGCTGTTTTTGTGCCAGCTTCGGCGAGATATAATTTTTCAGGAGAGGTCATGATTCCTGTAACTGTGAATCCCGAGTTGAGTCTTTCAACCAATTCATTAACAGGCTTTAGAACTCGTAACGGCACGGCGTCGCCCTCTAAGCTTGTGAGTATTAATGGGACGAATTTGACATCAAATGTTACGGCATCAGTTCTTGTCGATTCTGGTTTTGAAGTTTCAACGAATAACTCCACATTCAGCTCAAGCGTCACGCTCCCAGTGATATCTGGAACGGTTTCAGCCTCGCTTTATGTCCGCTTGGCGGAATTGGCTACTATTGGAAATAAAACAGCGACATTATCGATCAGTTCCACCAGTTCTAATAAATCTATAACCTTGAGCGGCGAAGTAGTTGATGCGTCGTTGCCTTACATTTCAGTAACGCCCGAAACCCTGCCCAGCTTTGAGACCACGGCAGGAACGCCTTCTGCATCGGCGAATTTTACTGTCAACGCCTTCAATTTGTCAGGGAATCTGACGGCCAATGCCACAACCGGCTTTGAGATTTCACTTGGTAATGGGACATTTTCTCAAACGCTGGAGATTCCCTTTGCCGACGGCAATGTAACAAACGCCCCGCTTAACCTCCGAGTGGCAGCCTCTGCGAGCGAAGGGACGCTCCCCGGTTCGGTAACGCTCACAAGTGGGAACACAACAGCTACGCTCTCCGTTAACGCAACGGTAGCTGCGCAAACAACACCACGGACACTGCCTGCTCCACCTCCCGAGTCGCCCAAACAAGAAAACGCAGGAGCGGGTAAAAAAATTAAAAAGCAGAAAGTCAAAAAGAAGCCGAAGAAAAAGAAAAAAAGTGTGTTCACCTTCCCTCAGGTCGTGGCGACTTCAGGCTCCACTTGGATCACTGCAGGTGGCAATGTTGTCTCAGAACAAGATAGGGCGCAGTCGAAAACTTCCAAATAGCGATTGCGGTTTAAAAATAGCAATCTTGATGGTGCCATCCAGCACTTGCGGCATTTCATTTTAAAATGAGAGCTCTTTTGTGCGGCATCGAAGAGGAATCTCGTTTAGAGATGGGCGAAAATTAATCGCATGCCGCAGCTGAGCATTATCATTCCTGTTTACAACCGCGCCCATTGCATTTCGCGGGCGTTGGCGAGCGTGAGGGAACAAGGGGTGGGGGATTTCGAGTTGATCATTGGCGATGATGCATCGACGGACGACACTTGGGAGGTCGTGAGGCGCGAGTTTCCCTCGGCGAGGTTGGCGCGGCTTGAGGTGAATTCCGGCGCAGCGGCTGCCCGGAATGCAGCTCTGCGAATTGCGATGGGCGATTATTTGGCTTTTTTGGATTCGGATGACGAGTGGTTGCCGGGAAAACTGGAGGCGCAGTTGGACTATCTGGAAAAACATCCAGAGGTGGCGGCCTGTGCGACATCGCATTTTTACCAATTGCGTGACGGAAGGCGGCGGGAGGTGATTGTGGAAAATTCTCCGGAATGGAGTGTGCGTCTGCAATCGGGGCAACCATTTCATGGAGCGAGCACGCCGTTGGTGCGAAGGAGCGTGCTGGAGTCTGTCGGCATGCAGGACGAGTCGTTGAGGGTGCTGGAGGATTGGGATTGGATGCTGTGCATTGCGCAAAAGCACCGCGTTCATGTGTTGCCTGAACCGCTCGCATTGATTCATGAAAACTCTCCGTCGAATGCGGATTTCACCCTGCTTTCCACGGAGAGGTTTTTGGCCAAGCACGACAAGGCCTTCTCATCCGTAGGGGCAGCGCACAGGCGGAATGTTGTTTCGCAGCATTGGGAAAATGCGGCGCGGTGTTTTTTCCGGCATTCGAGGAATCGTGAGGGGTTGGCCTGCGTGTGGAGATCGTTGGCTTTTGCCCCTGCCAGAAATCCTGCGTTGGTATCCGTATTGCCATTTGCCTGCATCGACGGGTTGATCGGGTCGCAGCTTTTGCGGCGGGTTTTGAGAGCACGCGGCGGGTATTCGATTTTGTGAAAATCGTATAGCTACCGCGCAAAAGATGTGGGAATTTTCTGCCATGCCTTATGATCCGAGACCGGCGAATGCTGGCCGACTGAAGATGTTCCACTTGATCGCGGACAAGATCGAGCGGAACCCGGATTACTTGCAAACGGGCTTGGACAATATTGCGCGCTGGATAGCAAACGGCTCCACCCAGCAAGATAAGTTGCGCGAGTGGGAGCGGATGATCTTGGCTGCTCAAGAGGTGCCAGAGGGAATGGAAGCTCTCCTGAAGGCGCTGCGCGAGGACAGCGAGAGGGCGGAATTTTTCAGGAACTTCGCGCCGTTTGCGGGCGTGCTTACAAACACGGAGCGGAGGCCGCTCATTTTGGAATGCTCGTTCAGTCACTAGAGCATTTGGCGCAGTCGGCACTGGCTTTGGCTCAAAGCCGGAAGATTTTTATTTTGGGCTCATCGTCGATCCTCGCGAGTTTTCCCGAACTGGGCGAGGCGGGCTTGCTTGACAATACCTTTGATGCCGACTTGCTGCTGGATCCAGTCAACAAGGGCATCTCCGACCTTTTGAAGGAGGCAATCGGCGAGGGAAGCTTGTTTGAAAAGGAGAAGGGCTATCACGCCGACATCTTGCATCCATCGATTGTTGAAACGCTGCCACCTGGCTGGGAAAGGCGCTTGGTGGTGGTGGAAGGGTTTGACAATGTCTTCGCGCTGGAGCCTCTGGATTTGGCGGTGGTGAAGATCATGGTGGGGCGTGAGAAGGATCTGGCGTTGGTTCGCGGGTTGTTGGAGCTTGGGAAAATATCCGCTGAGGATTTGAGAAAACGCTGGAGTTCCATGCCGCTGGGTGAACGGGAAATGTTCCAGAGCGGGCGGAATTTGGCGTTGGTCGTGGAGGGGAGTGGGAGTCTATGAAAATTCTCTTTCTGTCCAGCTATGCGCATCTCGTTTTGGAGCGAAGCACATCTCGGGTTTCGGGTGGGGCGGAGTTGCAGGTGGCTTTGCTTGCGCGTGAATTGGCGCGGCGGGGAGTTGAGGTTGTAATCGTTGGCGGCGATACGGGGCAGCAGGATGGGGTTGTCATTGAGAGGGTGAAAATTCGCTCTGGGGGGCAATTCCATAGTGGCAATCCCGTCGCCATGTTGGCTTCGATACCCAAGGTTTTTTCTGTGATCCGGGAGGAGCGGCCGGACTGGGTGTTTCTTTTGGGATGGACGGCTTGGATGGCTATCGTAGTGGCCATGCGTGGGGCGCTTGGGTATCGCGCAGGGTTTATTTGCGGCTTGGATAGTGAACTGACGGGCGATTTCCGGCGGGAAAATCCGGTGCGTGGCGGGTTGTTCGAATGGGGTGTGGCGCAGTGTGATCTCCGCTACGCCATGACCGAGCACCAGCGTGCGCTTTTTGCGAAGAGGGGCTGGAGTTGTGGGATGTATCGAAATCTCATCTTGCCGAGAGCGTTTGAGCCTGCGGGGGCGAAGACTGTGGATTTCCTTTGGGTTTCGCGATGCCAGCCAGTGAAGCGTCCGCACATTTTTCTCGATCTGGTGGAGGCCTTGCCCGGCAGCTCTTTTGAAATGGTGTGTCCGCGTGAGGATGTGGGCCTCTGGGACAACGTGGCCAAGCGGGCGGCGACTCTGCCTAATTTGCGCTTCATCGAAAAAGTTCCCTACCACGAAATCCAGAGCCACTACGATGCGGCGCGGGTTTTTGTGAACACCTCGGAGTGGGAGGGATGGCCGAACAGTTTTATTCAGGCGGGGCTGGGTAGGACGGCTTTGCTTTCGCTGGCGGTGAATCCGGACGGGATTTTCGAGAGGTTTGGTCTGGGGTGCTATGCGGCAGGAGATTTTGAGAAGCTCAAGGCCGATGCGCGGAGCATGATGGCCGATGCGCTTGTGCTTGAAGGCATGCAGGCGGGGTGCGCGCGCTTTGTCGCGGAGATGCACGACAATGCTAAGGAGACGGAGGCGTTTCTCAAGGGGCTTCCTGGGAAACGCTGAGGGCGAATTGTTCCAAAGCCACACCGCCCCCGCAGGTGAGGGCGATGTGCTGTTAGAATGGTCTAGCTACGGCCGATGCTGGTGTAGCGGAAGCCGGCAGCGCGGACGGTCTCGGGGGCGAGGATATTGCGTCCGTCGAAGATGAGCGGCGTGTGCATGACCTTGCTGAGCTCGGTGAGATCGACAGTGGTGAATTCCTTCCACTCGGTAGCGATAATGAGGGCCTCGGCTTCGGTGGCGGCTTCAAGCGGCGAGTTTGCCACGCGGGCTCCGTCGATAAGTTTAAACTCAAGGGCTTTTTCGGTGCCTTTTGGATCGTAGACCGTCACTTCGGCTCCCTCCGACACGAGGTCGCGGACGACATCGATCGCCACAGAGGAGCGAACATCGTCGGTGTCTGGTTTGAAGGTGAGTCCCCAGACGGCGATTTTTTTATCCTTCAGAACCCAGAGGGCTTCACGAATCTTGTCGAGGAAGCGCTCGCGTTGGCTGAAGTTGATTTTTTCGACCTCTTTGAGGAGCGTGAACGGGACGCCCAAGTCTTCGCTGATGGCGATGAAAGCGGCGATGTCTTTCGGGAAGCAGGATCCCCCGTAGCCGATGCCGGCATTCAGGAAATTGCGGCCGATGCGGCGGTCCATACCGATGCCGTCGGCGACCTTCTCGACATCCGCTCCGCTGGCTTCACAAATGCGGGCCACGGCGTTGATGTAGGAGATTTTGAGGGCGAGGAAAGAGTTCGCGGCATGTTTGATCAACTCGGCGGAGTTAATATCCGTCACAAGCACAGGGGCCATGAATGGCTCGTAGATTTTCTGCATGAGAGCGACGGCTCGCTCGCTGTTGCCGCCGATAACGATGCGGTCGGGCTTCATGAGGTCGGGCACGGCGCAGCCCTCACGGAGGAACTCGGGATTGCTCACCACATCAAATTCGGCGCCAGTTTTGTTGTAACGGCGGATCGTGTCGGCAACTTTCTCACCGGTTTTAACCGGGACAGTGCTCTTGTCCACAATGACGCGGTATTGGCCCTGCTTGAGGACTGCGGCGATCTCGCGGGCCACCTTCTCGATGTAGGACAGGTCGACGCTGCCATCGGCTTGCGGCGGTGTGGGAACAGCGATGAACACCACATCGGAGTTATCCACGCCTTCCTCGGTGCTCGTGGTGAAATTGAGACGCTTCGCGGCCACATTGCGGTGGATCAACTCTTCGAGGCCAGGTTCGTAGATTGGAACTTTTCCGGCTAGCAGCTGTTGGACTTTTTTCTCATTGTTGTCCACGCAAGTAACCGTGTGGCCCACTTCAGCGAAGCAGGCACCCGAGACCAATCCGACATATCCTGAACCAATAATGCAGAGTTTCATGTGTTGTTTTTTGTTTTGAAAATCAATTGACCGCGCCGGCTGGCTGATCCGTCGGGCCCGGGCTGAAGCCGAAGGGCAGGGTGATCTGCGGTGCGTCTTTGAGTGTCATCATTAAAAGAAAGCCGACTTCCTGATCGCCGCCTTCGTTGTCGCGAACCTCGGCTCCGATGGATGCCACCCAACTGGTGAGGTCGCGATTGATGAAGTAGCGCTGGTATTGAAGCACCTGCGATTCGAATTCGTATTGCTCGTAAAGGCTCACGCTCCAGTTGTCGTTGATGCGCCAGTAGGCGTAGAAGTCGAGCTGGCTGTTGTCGGTGAAATTCGGGTTTCCATCGATATAGCGGTGGCCGACCGCGAAGCGGACATCACGCGCTGGCATGAAGCTCAGGTTCGTATTCACCTCGGTGAAACCTTCCGTGACCATCGGAATCTGGGAAGCAACTGAAAGGGTGCTCCAAGGAACGGGATTGAATTGGATGACATTGAAGAAATTCGACACCGGTGCATCCGAGTAGGGGTTCTCGAAATTCACATCCGCAAAGGTGTTGAGGGAAAACCACTGGTAGGTGGCGTTGTTGCGACGAGTCTGCAGGCGCTGGCCGACGCCGAGGCGCGTGATGTTCCATGTGTCCAGCGAGTCGATGGCGGTGAATTGCGGAAAATCGATCGGCAGGAGCTGGGTGGACTGGACTACGCGGTCGAATTGGTAGATGTCTTCCGGGCTTTCACCCATGTTGTAAACACCCGAGTAGTTCAAATAAGGTTCTACCACATGTCGCAGGCCATCAAGCCCGAGCCAGCGGCTTTGCACCTGCTCGAAGGCGCGGGAGATTTTGGTGGAAACAGTGAGGCCGTAGTTGGCAATCGGGCGGAAGACGCCTCCATTGGTCTGAAGCGTCGGCGAGGGATTGTTGAGAGGGTTGCTGTTGTCGGTTTCTTCCAGCGTGGTGACTTCGCCAGTAACAGGATCGATCGCCGTATTTCCAGTCGAAGGGCTGATGAACGATCCGCTCTGGCTGTAGTAGGTTCCACGAATGCCAGCCTTCGGGGTCACAGTCAGCCAGCCAAACAAATTCGAGGGGAGCGACCATTGGTGGAAAGTGTCGAATCGCGTGGCTGAGTAGTCGGGGAATTGGGTTTCTCCAAAAGAAGGGTTGTTGGAAAATGCACGCCGCAGTGAGGCTACGCCGGTCTCGCCGTCGTATTGGACCGGGAGGCCGAAGAAGGGCTGCTGTTTGAAATCAAAAACAAACTCGGGCTTGCGCTCGGTCACATCTTGAAAATCGTTCACCTGCCAGCGGCCGAGCAGCGTGAGCGTGTAAACTTCATCCCATTTTGTGAGCGACAGGGAATTATCCGGCTGCGGGTCGGTGGCAAATTCTTTGCGGTAGAAGTCCTCCAAAAAATCGACATCGCTCAGCACATTGATGTCGGCCGTTCCGTAAATGTCATCGGCAAGGAAGAGCCTTTGCTGGAAAGCGACGCGGTAGCGGTTGGTTGTTTTGGTTTCCGCTGGTTCACCGGGGGCCTCCACGGAAGTCACATCCTTCGTCTCGAAAACATAGTCACTGCGCAGCTTGCCGAAGTTGCGGTTCGAGGGACCGTATTCCATGTCGAGGTCGAGTCCGGCCGAGGGGCCGAATTCCATCCTTTGTTCGAAGCGAACCTTGCCATCGACTCCCTGCACGATCGGAAACCCATAGCCGAGGAGCAAATAGGCGCCCCAGCGCGAGTCATAGCCTGGCAGGATTTCAAAGCCCGTGCTGTCGAGATTTGCGTAAATGTAGGGGAACCAAAAAATCGGCGTCTGGCCGACATAGAGGGTGGAATTTGTCATGATGACGCGACTGTCGGGGTAGAATCGCATCGAGCGGGGCCGAACATGGAAATCGGGTTGTGACGAGTCGTGCGTGGTCACGGATGCGTCGCGAATCCGGAATTCCTTGGGCGAGACGGCGCGGAAATTGAAGGCCCTGAAATACCATGGATACTGAGCGCCGGAGAACTCGAGGGCGCGCATTTGCTTGCTCTCGAGGTTGAACAAGGCGCGCTGACCGCTGAGCACCTGATCGGGAGTGTAAACGCGGATATTGCCGACCAGCAGGACATCGCGTGTGTCGGGGTTGTATTCCGCATAGTCGCAGAAGATGCTGTATTTCCCGTAGTGGATTTGGACATTGTCCTCCGCGATGGCCACGCCTTGGTCGAAGCGTGTATTGCCATCCGCCGTAATCTCCACGGGCGAGTCGCCGAAGCTGCCGAATTGGGCACGAACGGGGGTAAGCGCAGCCAGCAGACAAAGACTGAGAAGGAACTTCCTCATTGGGGAGGCGACACTAAATATCCGCTTCGGTGATATCAAGGGTGGAGTTAGTCGCCGTAGCCATTCGGGTGCTTCACATGCCACGCCCAGGCGCTTTCCACGATGGGCACGATATTTTGGAAACGCGGAGTCCAGCCGAGATCGGCGCGGATTTTGTCCGAGGCGGCGATGAGCCGTGGCGGGTCGCCAGCGCGGCGGGGTTTTTCCACGGCTTTGATGTCGCGGCTAGTAATTTTTTTGCAAGTTTCAATGACCTCGCGGACAGAAGTGCCTCCGCCTGTGCCGAGATTGTAAAAATCGCTTTTATCCGACTGCACCGCGAGGATGTGTGCCTCGGCGAGGTCGAGGATGTGAATGTAGTCGCGGATGCAAGTGCCGTCCGGCGTTGGGTAATCGGTGCCAAAAATATCCACCGACTCGCGCTGGCCAAGGGCGACTTTGATAATGTTGGGGATGAGGTGCGTCTCGATGCGATGGTCTTCGCCAAACTTCTCGGAGGCGCCGGCCGCGTTGAAATAGCGCAGGGCCACAAAGGAGAGCTTATGGATTTCGCGATACCAGCGAAGGATCGTCTCAAACATGAGCTTGGACTCACCGTAGGGATTGATGGGTCGTTGCGGCAGCGACTCGTCGATCGGCATGCGCTCGGGGATTCCAAAGGTCGCGCAAGTCGAGGAGAAGACGAATTTTTTGACTCCGAACTCCACCGCCATGTCGAGGAGGTTGATGCCAGAGGACACATTGTTGCGAAAATACTTCGAGGGATTCGTCATCGACTCGCCAACAAGGGCATTGGCGGCAAAGTGCATCACGGCGTCGGGTTTCACCTCGCCGAAGGCATGCTGTAGAACCGAACGGTCGGCGAGATCGCCTTGGTAAAAATCCGCTCTGGGATCCACCGCTTTGGCATGCCCCTCGGTGAGATTATCAAAAACAGAGACTTCGAATCCCCGGTTGATGAGTTCCTCCACGCAGATGCTACCAATGTAGCCGGCGCCGCCTGTGACTAGTATTTTTTTCATTTTCTGTTGTTAGAATTAAAGGCTCCCCGCTCCAGGGACAATCAAATCCCTCGCCCCACTCAACGCGGAGAGCGGCGGTAGATCCAGATGCTTTGAAGGATGGCAAAACTCAGAAGCGTGATCATGACAAACGATCCACCGTAGCTGACGAGCGGGAGAGGCAGCCCGGTGATGGGGGTGAGCGATATCGTCATGCCAAGATTCATGAAGGTATGCGTGAAAAGCAGCATCGTAATTCCCACGGCGAGCAAGCGGCCGAGGTCGTCCTCTGCGTTGATGGCTATTCCCAACATGATGAGAAAAAGTAGCAGCATTGCGGAGATGAGAAGAACGCCACCCAAGAATCCATGCTGCTCGCCCATGACGGAAAAGATGAAATCATTGTGAACGATCGTGTGCGGCAAAAAGCCGAGGGCGTTCAGCGAATTCGGTGACTTGTAGCCTTTGCCAGCCCAACCGCCGGAACCAATTGCGACGAGGGATTGCGTGATGTTCCATCCATCCCCGAGCGGGTCAGCTTCGGGATCGAGAAATGTTGTGATGCGCGAGTATTGGTAAGGTTTGAGGCCAAAATGAACCACGAGGGGAATTAGTGCCAACCCAATAACGAGCATCAGAATTAGCCAGCGTTTGGGGATGTGCCCGACGAACATCATCGCCAGTAAAACCGGCACCCAGACAATGCAGGATCCGAGGTCCGGCTGGATAAGAATCATGAGCCATGGCGCCCCGACAATGGCTCCGCAGCAGAGGATGCGCAGAAAAGCCGGCATGGCCCGTGTGTTTGAGAGAAAGAGGCTGAGAGTGAGAATGCCCGCGATAATCGCGAGTTGCGAGGGCTGGAAGCTCATGGGACCGAGATCGAGCCAGCTACGGGCTCCGTAGCGTTTTTCCCCGATGAACATGGTGGCCACGAGGCCAAGAATACTCGCCACATAGAG